>NZ_MAJU01000015.1:56112-294309 GCF_001691055.1 Aliivibrio logei | reverse complement strand
TAATACGATCTCTGTAACGGCTGACTTTGGGTCTCAAACAGGAAGTGCTGATGATGTAGTTTATTCAAGTAATAATACACCATCTTTTAACGGTACAGGCACTAATGGTGATAAGGTTCAATTAGTTCTAACTGGCCCTGAAAATTACTCAAGAGTATTTGAAGCAATCGTTGGTGCTGATGGTCTATGGGGCTTGACTATTAATCCTGTGTTACCTTTAGATGGAACATACTCTTGGACAATGACAGCAACAGATGCTGCTGGTAACACGACTCCAGAGAATAGTGGCCAGTTTACGTTGGATACAGAAGCCCCGTTACTGACAAGTGCGTCTCTGGATTCGAACTCAGACAGTGGTTTTTCATCGAATGATGGTATTACTCAAGATAAAACTCCGACATTCAGTATTGTTGGTGAGGTTGGCGCTAAAGTCATTGTGAAACTATGGAGTGGCATATCTGCGACGGGTGTGCCTCATTGGACATCATCAGAAGTAACAATTCCTGAATCAGGTATATTGTCTATTACAAACTCTGATGCATTAAATGATGGTCAATTTGTTTGGATTGCAATTTTAACTGATATTGCTGGCAACGTAACTAATTCAGAGCAACAGTTATTAATTGTGGACACAATTGCACCAACATTTGATTCATTTAAGTTAGCATCAGATACCGGAGTAGATATAACCGATAACATTACTAAAGATAATACTCCATTATTTACAGGTATTGCAGAATCAGGAAGTCGTATATCTCTGGATATAAAAAATATATCTGGTGTCAGTCAATCTATTATGCCGTCATTTATTGAAGTCGGTGGCGATGGTAATTGGAGTTATCAATTAACAAATATATTAGTTGATGGTCAATATACGATTAAATCGATTGTTACTGATGCTGCTGGTAACCAGACGGAAAGTGCAAATATAACGATTACTATTGACACTGTTGCTCCTTTACTAAGTGATGTAATGCTAGCTGATGGTAACGATTCAGGATTAAACCATTCAGATGGAATTACAAATATTACGACTCCGGTTTTTTCAGGTGTCTCTGAAGTTGGTGCTACTGTTACACTTGTTATTAAAAAAGGGGATGAAGTTCTTCAAACACTAAACTCAGTCGTCACTGATTCTAATGGTTTATGGCTAATATCTAATGTTACTGAATTAGAAGATGGTGCCTATAATTGGGTTGCGACTGCTACTGATGTCGCAGGTAATATATCTGAAGAAATAACAGGTAGCATTACTATAGATACTTCTATAGATATATTTACAGTATCTTTAGCATCTGAAGATGATACTGGTAGTGTAAATGATGATGCAATTACTAATAAATCAGATGTTTCATTATCAGGTAGCGCAGAAGCCAATTCTAAAATTACGTTGAAATCATTAACGTTTAACAGTGAAATGATTGATATCACAGCTGCTACTGTAGCTACAGTAATAAATGGTTTATGGGAAATATCACTTCCTCGTCTAGTTAATGGGGATGGTATTTATAATTACGTTGTCGAAATTGAAGACATTGCGGGTAACAAAAGAACGCTTAATGGGTCAATCACACTTGATACATCTCAACCTATTTTGTCTGCTGTTTTAGATGACGCATCAGATTCTGGGGATTCTAGCGATGGGATTACTAATAATGTTAGACCCACTTTTTCTGGTAATGTTAACGAAGCATCTAGTATAGAGTTAAAACTCTATCAAGGAGACCGTTTAGTTGTATCTTATGGACCAATTACTACTTCAGATCATTGGTCTATTAATGTAACTGATAATCTTAATGATGGGACATATACTTGGAAGGTTGAAGCGACAGATGTTGCCGGTAATATCTCGATTATTACAAATGAGATAGTGATTGATACGATGCCTCCAACATTGACGGCCAGTCTTGATTCTGCTAGTGATTCCGGTGAATCCTCATCTGATGGGATAACGAAAGAGCAGACTTTAAACTTTAAAGGAGCAGTTGGAGGCGAAGGGTCCTCTTTAGTTATGGTTCGGTTTGAATTTGGTTTGAGAGGTGAGATTCAAGCTCGTTCAGAAAAAACAGTTACCAGTGGTAATAATTATGATTTTACGGTCAATGCATCTGTAGATGGTACTTATACTTGGAAAGTTATTGCGGTAGATGTTGCGGGAAATGAAATTGAAAAATTGGGAACTGTTATTGTTGATACACAGTTACAAGACTTTTCTGCTAATACTGGTTTAGATTCATCTTCAGATGTTGGTGAATCAGATCTTGATGGTATTTCTTCTGATACCACGCCAAGTTTTGTGGGTAAAACTGAACCTAATGCTAAAGTATCATTAACGGTAACTTTAGTTGGTGATGTTATTGCTTTAGTTGAAGTACATGCGAATGATGATGGTGATTTTTTCATTACGATCCCAAGCGGGAGTGCATTGACTGTTGATGGCACTTATTTGTGGACGTTACAGGCAGAAGATTTAGCTGGTAACACTAAATCTAAGAGTGGTTCTTATACATTAGATACCACCGCTCCAGATGTTTCATTTGTTTTGGATAATGATTCGGGTAATGCTAGCGATGATTGGATAACTAAAAATAATCAATTATCAATATCTGGTTCAACAAATGATGCTGCTCAAATAAAAGTGATTTTAATTTCGGGTTCAACTATTTTAAATGAACAAAATATTACACCTATTGCTGGTGCATGGGATTACTCTTTTACCACGGTTTTGGATGATGGTCGTTATACTGTAAAAATTGAATCGACGGATATTGCAGGTAATAGTTTCTCAGCAAATAAAGTA
This sequence comes from Aliivibrio logei, assembly GCF_001691055.1. NCBI lineage: Bacteria > Pseudomonadati > Pseudomonadota > Gammaproteobacteria > Vibrionales > Vibrionaceae > Aliivibrio > Aliivibrio logei. The sequence goes on along the minus strand of NZ_MAJU01000015.1, from coordinate 291,509 downwards.
CTAATTATTGATACGACAGTTATCAATCAATTTAGGTTAGAATCTGATTCTGGATCGCTAGATAATGATCAAGTAACTAATGTAGAAAATTTAGTCTTTACGGGGCTAACAGACCGTGATGCGACTCTTAATTTTACAGTGAAGAGCCTTGATGGCACTACTTTATATAATTATGTTCCGACAGTAAATGCAGATACTGGTCAGTGGAGTTTTGAACAACCTGATATTTTAGCTGAAGGACAATATATTATAGTAGTGACTGCAACAGATATTGCAGGTAATAAAAATATTAGTGCAGATTATAACATTACTATTGACAGAACTCCTCCAATATTGTTAGAGATTACACTGAACTCTGATGATGATACCGGTGTTATTGGTGATTGGATTACGGAAACTCAAAGAGTATCAATTACTGGCCAAACATCTATTGGATCAACAGTTAAGGTTTTCATTGCTGGTATAGAAAAACCAATTAATGCAGGTGTAGGTGCATCAGGCCAATTTACGGTAGCACTTCCACCATTAGAGTATGGTGTTCACACATTAACTATTATATCAACAGATATTGCTGGTAATTCAATCGAAAAAGAACAACGTTTAACGGTGAGCCCTGATATTTTACCTTTTGTTCCTGGATTAGAGGTTAATAGTGATAGCGGAGAAAAAGGGGATAATGTAACTAACATTACGACACCTACAATTACGGGTAGTGGTACGCCAGGATATACGGTTAAAGCAACGTTGGGGGATGTCACATATACTGCTTTAGTTAATGAAGCGGGTGTTTGGTCATTCCAGATCCCAGTGATTTTAGTGGATGGTAGTCATAGTATTGGATTTGTCTTAGTTGATAATGCGGGTAATGAGATAGATCAAGACCCTTATGTTTTTACGGTTGATACAAATGTTGAAACAACATTTAACTTAGATTCTGATTCTGATTCTGGTCAAAAAGGTGATTTTATTACTAATGCCCAGAATATTAATTTAACAGGTTCAACTGAAATAGGGGTAACCATTGTCATTAAGGATAAACTGACAGATAGCATAGTTGCAGATTTCATCACAATATCATCATCTTGGAGATATGCATTTTCTGGTTTAGCTGAAGGAGAGCATGTTTTTGTTGTGGAACTGCGAGATAAAGCAGGGAATGAAAGCTCTCAAGAAGTAACTATTACTATTGATAGAACGCCACCAGCATTAACTGCCATGGTAGGAGATGATACGGATATTGGATCTATTGTTTCAAAAAGTAAAAATCAAACATTTAGTGGTACAGTGAATGAAGGTACGATATCGTTAATATTAGCAATTAATGGCAGTAATCATGATGTGACTATTAATGATGATGGATCTTGGTCATTAGAATTAACATTAAACGAAGGGTTTAATAATTTCACGATTACAGCAGAAGATGTTGCCGGTAACTCTGCGATCAAGCAAGGTATCATTAATATTAAGACTGAGATTCGTTTTACTATGGAAGTAGAAAATGATAATGGTCAATTTGATACAGATAAAATATTAAGTGGTTCTAAGATTGTTCTAGGGGGGAATGGTGGTGCTGGAGATAATGTTCGACTCACTTTGACTAATTCTCAAGGTGTAGAAACAAATATCACGTTAACTGTGCCATCATCTGGTATTTGGCAGCATGAATTTACTGACTTGAGCGATGGCAGTTATACGGTTTCAGCAGTTGTTAGTGATGATGCTGGTAATACATTAAATCGTGAATTGAACAGTATTGTTGTTGATAACCAAAACCAGTCCTTTTCAGGATTACTCGTGGATGAAAATGGATTGACCGATGATAATATTGTTTCAACGTCAAAACCAACGTTTAAAGGCATTGGTGAGATTGGAGCTGAAGTTACCATTGTCATCGCAGGGATTAGTTATAGTACACAAGTCAGTTCATCTGGAACCTGGCAATTCCAGTTATCAGTAGATTTATCGGATGGACCTCATTCTGTTCTTATGTATTCTATTGACCGGGCAGGTAATAAAAGTCCAGAAGTGACTGTTGAGTTTAATATTGATAGTACTGCTCCAGAGTTTACTTATGCTATAGATGGCGTGACGAATAATGGAAATAACCAATACTTGAATGCTTCTAATGAAAGTTTGGTATTTAGAGGAACCGCATCTGAAGCTGGTCGATTAACTATTCATATTAATAATACGGAATTTACTCAAGTTTTAGGCAGTAACGGGGACTGGACTATTGATGTAGGGACGATTGTTGAGCGAGCTCATCCTTATACAATTTCATTTGAAGATATTGCAGGTAATAAAGTAACTAAAACAGGATCGATAATTGTGGATCGCACAATTAAAGTTTTTGTTGATTTGGATTTTGGGTCAGATACACATGCACCTCAGCAAGGACAAACGGGAGATAACATAACTAGTCGTAAAGACTTAACATTTACATTCCAGAGGTTCCCGGCAGAAACTGATCATGATGTAACTGCAAGTGTAATAATTACGGGGCCTGATAGTTTCACTCAAGAGTTTAATGATATTGATGTTTCTAGAACTTGGCGCTTACCTGTTACGCTTGTAGCAGATGGTGCTTATGTCTTTAATTGGTCGTTTGTTGATAGCGCGGGTAATACGGCAAGTAGTCGATTTAGTGTCACGGTTGATTCACATATAGATAATATTATGGCAGAGGATTTTTCTATTGATGGGATGTCATTAAAAACTGGGGAATCGTTATCTATAAATAAAGAACTTGTTTCATTAAACTTTAATCCTACGACTTCTCGTGAATATACAGAGGTAAGAGTTCAAGTTAACAATGGGCAAGCATTTAATGCAGTATGGACAGGTTCTGGTTATGTTGTATTTGGTATGCCATTAAATGATGGGATAAATAATATTACAATTACGGCTTGGGACCGTGCTGGCAATTTTACTACTATTAATCAAACGGTAGTTGTTAAGACTGAGTTTGATGTATTGGAATTATCAATAAATGGGACACTTCAGAATAATCTAGATAATATTTCGGATATTTATAGTAATTCGGATACTCGCACAATAACTTTAAGTGGTGATACAGATCTTGGTTCTTCTTTTGTTATCCTTGTTGATGGACGTAAAGTTCATGAAGGAACCGTGAATGACCGCGGAGAGTGGGTACATCAATTAGTGTTATCTGAAGGGAATAATAAGGTAGTTATTAATTTTACAGATATAGCTGGAAATAAAAAGTCACTTTCATTTAATGGTATTATTGATACTGTTGATCCTATTATTACAATAGATAGTATTGTAGGAGAAGGCTATCAAGTTATCGATGGTGATAAAACGATTCGAGGTGATTCTGTTACATTACAAGGAAGAATAGATGCAGGCTCATTGATTACCAGTATAACTCTTAATGGTGTACCAATAATACTTGCAGATGATTACCTTTCTGCTGGGCGTTGGAATATAGATATTCTGAATTTGGTTGAAGGTAATAATGCGATTATTATTACAACAGAAGATACAGCAGGCAACATAACGAGTGAGAACTTGGCTATTAATCGTGATTCAATGGTTAGTGATTTCACAGTTGTTCCATCTGATAATGAACCGTTTGTTTCTGATATTCCAACGTTAAATGGCACTGTGGAACAGGGCTCATCGGTGACTGTTGAGTTATTAGCTAGTGATAAATCAGCTGTTTATACAAGTAATGTATCAGTTAATGCTGAGGGTAATTGGGGTGTATCTGTTCCTACGCTAGAGTTAATTGATGGTCAATATATCTGGAAAGTAACTGCACAAGATCTAGCGGGTAATGAACTTGTTAGAGAAATATCTTTTATATTAGATACTCGAGCGCCAAATGCCCCAAGTATTGCGTTAGATACAGACAGTGGCACGGTAGGAAATGATTTGATCACCAATGATGGGGCGTTTACCGTTACCCCAAGTGAAGTTGGTAATCGTATTGAATACCTAGTTGATGGCAGTTGGGTAACAACACAACCAGTGGCAGTAGAAGGAATTAACGCCATCATTGCTCGTGAAGTGGATGCAGCAGGCAATGCTTCTGGAGAAGCTCGATTTAACTTCACATTAGATACAATTGTTAGTAAGTTAGATGCAACACTCGTTGATGTAAATTTAGATGATGTCGTGAATAGTCAACCTGAGTTTACCGGTTCTGTAGAACCAGGCTCTGCAGTTAATATCGAACTTACGAAAGCGGGCACTGAAGATACATTTACATTTCCTGCTACCGTTGAGAAAGATGGCAGTTGGTCAGTGAGTTCAACTAATTTAGCTGATGGGGTTTATAGTTGGAAAGTAACCGCAATTGACACTGCTGGAAACCATAAGGAATTTGCTAGTTCTGAAAACTTTACATTGAATACAGTACCTGTTGTAAGAAGCTTTTCTGCTCTATCTGAAGACACAGAAGCAACACCAGACACAGAGTTAAAAATACTTGAAACGAAAGTATTCAGTGGTGAAAGTGAGCCTAATAGTGAGATAAAACTAACTGTAGGAGGTAAAGAACAAAAAACTTTATCTGATGAAGATGGTGATTGGGTAATTAAAGCTGAATTTAATCAAGCAGGAACTTACCAATATCAAATTGAATATACTGATAAAGCAGGAGTACAGCAAACTAATAGTGGAAGCGAAACTATTGGTAGAATTAATATTGACACTAACTCCCCAGCAGGAGAAAATAGTAATGCGAGTATAGAACATTTGCCAAGTAGTGAATATGTACAATCATTTCAACCAAATCACACCATCATTGATAGTTTTGATCTTGTTGATAATCATGAAACTTTTTAATATATAAATATAAAGGCCAATACACTATTGGCCTTTCTTACTTTGTTGGTATTTAAATGATAAATTCTTTTCTTAGCCTTGCTCATGAATTAGGCATAAATTATTCCTCATCATTGATTAAAAAATTAAATCATGCAACTGGGGAAGAAATTGTAATTAAACAAATGGAGAAGGAATTAGATAACAATCTGTTTTATTATAAATTCATTTCAGGTCAAATATCTAAAAGTACAATAATAAACACTCCTTTTGTTATTAGTATCGATGGATCTTATGTTTTAATAAAATATATAAATGGACTTTATTATGATAATAAAGGTCAGGTCTCTTTAGATAGTTATATTAGCTGTAGATACTTTGAACTTAGAGAAGTGGTAAAAAAGAAAAATGCAAAAGATCTAGTATCTGAAGTTGTAAATTTTACACCGATATGGTCGATGTTATTATTAATATTAACGCCATTTGCACTAATTACACCTATTTATACGAATATATTTAATACAAGATTGATCTACTCTAGTTCCATTACTACATTACTAATTGTTAGTCTGTTTTTCTTTTCTGCTTATGTAGTCGAATTTTTTGCAAAAAAAGCAATAAAAAATAAATGTTTTATTGCGAATGGAGTGTCCGCATTAACTTTTGAACGGTATATTTTGAAATTTACATCTCATTATAAAGGATTTTCTGCGGTACATAGTATAAAAACAGTAGAACAGTATAGGAAAATGGTATGGGATTTCATTCCTTATATTGCATCTGATATTCTTTCTTTTGTAATATTTTTTATTACTCTTAGTATATTCATTTCCTGGCTTAGTGTTTATTTTTTGATTTTTTATGCCTTTGTTTTTTTTATTTTCTTTTTATATAGGTCTAGACTATATAAATATTTAGTAGAATTAGAGAGTGCGTCAAATGATGTATTAAAATTAAGGGTTTCAAATATTAGTCATAGAGAAAACATTCCATTCATTAATAAATATAATGTATTTAAAAAATATTTAAACATATACAATGTATCTCAGCATTATGAAGATAAAATCGCATCATTTAATTTCTTCTGGGATGAGTTGACAAAAATGGTTTCTTTTTTAGCTCTTTTTGTATTGTTTATAATTAGTTTTGTTGGAATATCTCAATCTGAATTGAATCCTGCATATATGATCGTGTTATTTATAATAAGTTCTCGACTTTCAGGCTTAATGGCTCAAATTGTAACAAGGCTTTCATATTTAAAGGCAAGTTTTTTACATTTAAATCAATCAATGGAGAGCCTTTTTTCTGATGAGGTTCTAGAATCTAATATTGATAATGTAGGGGTAAACATCGATTCGTTAAGCAAGATAAAAATAGTAAATTTAATATTAAAACAAGATCAAAAAAATCTACTTACTAATGTAAATATGAAGTTGCATAAAGGTATATTATATGGAATTAAAGGTCCTGTTGGTAGTGGTAAATCTACATTACTTAAAGCTATTGTTGGTATAAATAATAACTATAAAGGAAAAATTGAATATGATGGCATTGATATAAATATTATAGATAATAACTTTTTTGAAACAAAAGTAAGTTATTTAACCTCTGAAACTAATTTTTTCTCGGGCTCTTTATATGAAAATTTCTTATTTAGAAATTGTGTTTCTAGCAAAGTGGTTAATAAAATCTTAAAAGAATGTTTTGGTGAGCGAGTATTTGATTACCAATCTCTGTATGTCGATGATATAGAAAATATATCGATGTCAACAGGACAAAGGCGTAAATTGTTATTTATGATGTCTTTATTAGATAAATCACTGTTGTATATCTTTGATGAGGTATTAATTAATATGTCTAAGGTCGATATATTAAAATCCATTGTGTTATTAAAAGAATATGTGCCAAATTCTATTATTATAATGGTCAGCCATAATGATTCAATATTGTCTGCGTGTGATGTGGTCTATGAAGTAAATAATAATACATTAATTAGTGAATAATCTGAACTTTATATTAATAAATAGTGGGTTTGTTTCCATATTGACCCACTATTATTAATAGCAAATTATTTTATTAATAATTCTTTTATTAACATGATGGCTTTAATTGAAATGCTATTTTTTCTATAATTTAAATAAATAGTTCTATTCCACTGTTCTACATTATGTACCTGATGAAGCTTCCCTAATTTTATTAAGTTCTCGACCATATTCAACGGTAAGTAAGCGCTCCCTCCTTTTTCTAAAATGAAATCTAAAGCAATACGACTTGTTGATGTTCTAAGATATGGTTCTGGAACATTGGGGTGACGCTCTGTGTATTCAGAAGTAAAACGACTTCCCCAATCTACGTATACATATTTTGTACTGAAAATGTCATCAATTATTTTTTTTTGTGTTGAAACAAGAATTAAGGTTATATCAACTATTTTTTCACTGTGGAGATCATCTCCTTTTATACGATCGAATGAAAAAGCCATGTCTAAAGTTCGTTCAAGTAATTTTCTATTAATTTGTTCAAGACTTTGGACTTCAGCCATAAAAGCATAGTTATTAAAAGAATCGGTAACAACACTGAGAGCATTTTGCAAAAAGACATCCCAAACACTTGGTGTTCCTGCTAATTTAATTTGTAGTGTTTTTCCAGATTGTAATGATAATTCTAATTTAGCTTGTTGTGAGGTTGAAACTATAATTTCTGCATAATGCATTAATCGCTCCCCAGCAGAGGTTAATCTAATATTGTTTCTATCACGAGTAAATAATTCGACATCAAAATGATTTTCAAGTTGTTTAATTCGTGCACTAACTGCTGCTTGGGTTAGGTATAAGTTTTCTGCTGCTCGTCCAAAATGTCTAACGTCAGCAACTTCTAGGAAGGTTCGAAATATTTTAGCATCCATGTTACTTCTTCTTTTTTATAATTAGTGATGAGATCATTTATTATTAATGATCTTGTTAAGCTATTAATTCGAATATTTATTTATGATGAAAAATCACTATAAGTCTAAATATAATAGCTATATTATTATCCATCATCAAATAGACTATGCTATCCTTTCTATTAATTAAATTTGTTGTAATGTTGGATGGTTATGTATAATTTAATATAGTTATTAAATGTTTTATAAAATAAATTTCTTCGTGATTAACATCACTGATATTAATATTAATTAGTGTTATTTGGTCGTTGTAATAACTATATAATATAATGAAGGAGACTTGTTTTAGTAACGTAAGTGTGTTGATAGTTACTTCTGTTATGCAGTATAATTAAAATGAAAAATCAGGTTGTCAGTATAGCGAGCAAGAGGGTATAGATGAAAATGGTATATTTAGAACAATACTGATTGTTGAGTTATTAAGCTAGAACCACTAACTAATGGGCCTAATTTTAAAATACTACGGAGACTCATAACTAAAAACTAGTTATGAGTCGTTTTATAGTTGAATTTTTGATTCGATTGACGAATCTTTTAAAATAGTAATAACTCTTATTATGTTATATTTCTATTTTAATTTAAATTCATTAATTTCTAAAGCTAGATTTTCAATATCTTGATTCATTACATTTAGTTGTTTTTCAATACTATGAGATATATCTAAACTACCTTGAGTTACATCTCTAACACTAACTGCATTTTTATTAATCTCTTCAATCACGGAACTTTGTTCCTCACTTGCTGTTGCTATTTGATGACTCATATCAGATATGGATATTAAGTTATCGTCGACTAATTCAATGTTTGTTTTAGCAAATTCTGCTTTATTTACAGATTCTTGTATAATAATTTGACTTTGATTTATTTTATCACTAACGGATGTTGTCTTACTTTGCAGGCTAGTAATAATATTATTAATTTCAATTGTAGAACTTTGAGTTTTCTGCGCTAAAACTCTAACTTCATCTGCAACAACAGCAAAACCTCGTCCTTGTTCTCCAGCTCTAGCTGCTTCTATTGCTGCATTTAAAGCAAGTAGATTTGTTTGATCTGCTATATTGCTGATCATGTCTAGAACGGCTGAAATATTTTCACTATCAATTTTCAAATCATGAACTAAGTTATTACACTCATTAATTTCTTTAGCTGCTAACTTTATTGAATTGGATGAATCAATTACAATTGATTTGGTTTTATTACATTCAGATGATGCTATTTGAACAGAGGATGCGGAATTATTTATATTATTAGCTATTTCATTTGCAGCACATTGCATTTCATTTATAGCAGTAGCTAACATATCAATAGAATTCATTTGTTCCATCATTGCGTTTGAGTTATCATTCGAATTTATATTAATAATATTAATTCCTGAAACATTATTATCTATTGTTTCTTTTACTGATGTCATCGATACTACAATTTTTTCTCTAAACGTTTTTAATGAAAGCATGATAGATCCAATTTCATCATGTATAAATTTATGACTATCGATGAAATCGCATACATCGCCTTTAGATATATTTAATGTAATTAATTTATTTAAAGACTTGTTAATAATGTTAATTCTTTTCGTTATATCTTTAGATATAATAAAACCAGAAATAATGGACAGAGATATTAATGATAAAATAATAATAAAAGTAAATCTAATCATTTCAAATCTTTTTATCTTGACGTTTATTTTATATGAATCTAAATAAGAAATCATTGAATCTAATAAAATGTTGTCAACTTTTAATATATCATTAAATTCATTCATACTTTTTGATACCAATAATTGTCTCGTGCTCGTATCTATTTTTGTTTCAAAATCATTACTTATATAAAGATAAGAATTTAATTTTAACTCTAGATCTTTGATATTATCTTTTTGGTCGTTAATTAAATCTATTTTATACGATTTATATAATGATATGTTATTATTAATCTCGGTTATTATATTTAATCTTTCATTTTTAGTTTCGTCATCTTTAAATTTACTAGAAATTAAAACAAGATCTGAACGTCTTAACTCGACTAGAAGAAGTTTGATATCATTTATTTTTTGATTTGCTTTAAACACTTCACTAAAAATAAAATTTTCCTGCTTATTACTTTCATTATAGTTGTAGTATACTACTGAAAGTACAATTAAAAATCCGATTATATTAATTAATATAATGGTTGAGATCTTAAATTTTAAAGATATTTTTTTATAAATCATGAGTTTACCTAACTAAATATATTATATGAATATATTTATCCATATATAATTGTAAATCTTTAATTATTAGAAAAATCTAACAATAAAAAAGCAATGGACTCTACTTTATAATGATTAACTTGAGAATACATTAATGTTAATTTAAACAAACTAATCGGAATTATCTATCAAGTAGGCTAGTTATACTTGAAATTGCCATGGTCAAAATTGTGATGGATATAACTTTTCGTTGTAATATTAACTGTTAAAAAATATTCTACAGTGTCTATGTTTGAAGTAGTAAGAAGATCTTTAATTTTTTTTCTATTGTTTTTGTACATAGATATGCTTATGAGTGAATGAATGGGCATTAAATATAGTTATTGGTTATTAATCAAGGGCTAAATGTTACATTTGCTCACACTTTTTACAGATTGATACAGAATATTTGTAATCAAACAATGACTTACGTCAATTTATCTTTTGTAGTTGAATTTTTCATCGTATCGATAAAATAAATTTATCGTCATTTGTTTTTTTTCTATTTTTGATTTTAAATGCAGAATAAAATGCATTTTTATTAGTAATAAATTAGTATTATTTGAATTTTAATTCAATTTAAACATGGTGTTTTTTATGTATAAATGGTTTGTTTGAAATATAAACTATAAATATAAAAATAGTATTATTTCGTATAAAATATCAGTTTATCTCTAAATATTACGATCTAATTTAGACTGGCCAAATGTAAATGAAGATATTTTGACCATATAATCATTTGCTGCATATTGTTCATCTTTAGAAATTTAACCATAAAGTATTATAACAAAATGATAGTTTAGTACAGATCTAATCTAGAAAGAGTAGAGTAAATTCGTTGGTAGCATCAATCAGTACTCTTTTTTGAATCAGCTATTGTAGTTCAATATATGGATCTAATTTTTTATCTCCATAAGAAGTGAATTTGTTATGATAAGGATTTTTAAGATTACGACAGTCGAGAAGATAAAAAGCAGATTAGTGTGTACGTTGTGATTTAAACCGATGTAAAGTCAATGAACCTAACTTAATGATGTTCTTGATATAAAAATAGAATGTTTATTGAAGTTAGTACTTCCTTAATTGGAACATTTAAAATTTATCTATGTAGGAATCTGATAAGAGATACCACTTTAAAGTGGTATCTCTAATGGAAAAGTATTTTGGTTAATCACATTATATCTTTGAGGGATGAAATCACCTCCATAAGTAGAAGGAAGGCGATGAAGATTACTGAAGTATGCTCTTAAGAGACATGAACAAATGCATGTATTAATAGTTAGACTTTAAATTGAAACAAATATTAAGTAGTAATAACACCATACTATTATTTATTATATTTATCTATTTGATTATATTGCTTTTTTACATAGAATGTCTCACTGTTTTTTAATTTTGTGTTCCATGTAGATAGAGTTTCTAATGAAATATATCCATAACGATTATGAGACTTTATTAAATTATATAAAGTACGTTGACTTATTCTTTCTATCATATCATTCAGTTTTCATACTTAAATCATAACCAATATTAATTAACTTGACCTTTTGTGTTGCAAATATATAAATCATTTGTGGGTTCTGCTGATGGGCATTCATCACAAGAGGTTAGTAAAGTTAGTATGCACAGTTTTTTACTATATTCTATAGCTATTCTCATTGTTGTGTATTCAATGCCGTTAAACATACCACATGAAAAAGTTGGTTCTTGTGTTCTTTTAAATTGACCATCAACAAAATCAAAAAATGAGATACTGGATTCTTCTAATGGTGTTTTTACTAAGTTAATTGATTCTGAAAGACTTTTTGCATTATTAATCATTAGTTTACAAATTTTATTACTAAATAAAATGGAATCTTCATCGATAGGACGAATACAGGCTGCTCCCTTAAAATTATCAACAAATAATTCAATAAGATTATTGTTATACATATTACCTACTAGTTACTTAAATGCACATTTTTTTACTTTAACCATATTTTTCTGTTTCATCAATTACTATTTTAAGTCATTTCAATAAATATTATTAATCTTTAGGTCATGAATTAGTTAATAATCGTAATGATTTTATAATGAATTATTTGTATAATTTAACGCAATATATAAATAAACAATTGATATTTTTATTATTTAATGAAATTATTGTATTTTGTACGTAATAGTGTATGTGACTTGATATATTAAGTTAGATTGTTTAAGAAAAAAACTGAACTTTTATATGGCTAAACTACCATTAAATGTGGGTTTATCTTGTAGATATATTGTTTATAAATATAAATGGTTCGCTCAGTTATTAATACTAATCAGAATAGAGTTTCACTGATTTTGACATATAAAGAAGCGGTTAATATACAAATATTAACTTAGCCTATCAGAAAATAATGTATGTAAAATAAAACCCTAAGCGAATTACTTCGGGTTTTTACTGTTTAAATACCGAAGAAAGTGCCTACGGCTAACCCTAAGAAAATCACTGCCGTTACGCGGTGAATCAAGGTTAATGGCAACTTATCAGCAGAAAATTTACCAATTAGAACAACGGGCACATTCGCCAATAACATACCTATTGTCGTACCCAGAATAACCCAACTAAGGGCATCGGCATTTTGAGCACCTAAAATGGAAGTGGCTATTTGAGTTTTGTCCCCAATTTCAGCAATGAAAAAGGCAATGAAACTGGCAACAAAAGGACCTCGGTTTGAGATTTTTTCGTCATCATCCAACTTATCTGGTATCAAGACCCAACCGGCCATTATGACAAAGCTGATAATTAGAGCCCACTTTAAGGTTTCAGGTGTTAGGTAATCGGCAACGACAACCCCTAAATAGGCGGCTAAGGTGTGGTTTAACAGAGTCGCAAAAAAGATCGCAGCAATAATAGGGATTGGTTTTCGGTATCTACTGGCAAGCAGTAAAGAGAGGAGTTGGGTTTTATCACCGATTTCCGCTAAGGCGACGGTGGTTATTGATATGGCTAGTACACTCACGACATTACTCATTTGGGCGGGATTATTATTATAAGTCCATAGAAAAACCTCACGCCCACCCAATGGTTCGTGATGTTAATCTAAGGTCTTGCCGAACAAGCTGCTCATGCTTGTCTCGTATACCATGATGATTTTGCATCAATTATGTTGATATACGAACTTTCTGCTTATTTTGCCTAAGCAATTAAAACAAGAAAGCGGGCTACTCCCCAAAGAGTAAGGGCGTGATAATAGGGGAATCGTCTTCTAGATTCAAGTCAGGGTATTGTTAGAAAGTGTAAATTATGCAGTTTGTGCATGTCATCGTGGCATTTTTTTCGCATCTATTTCTATAGGTTCGTATTATAATCCGTTCCATTCAATCACCTTATGTAACTGGCGCTATGGATCTTATTCAACTCTCTCGTATTAATTTTAAGCAACTGACGGCTCTGCATGTAATGCTGTCTACCCACAGTGTTACTCAAAGCGCTGAAATTTTATGCATGAGTCCATCGAGTGTCAGTAAAACGTTATCGCAATTACGATCATTACTTGGTGATGAGCTTTTTTATCGCGATGGTACGCAACTTATCCCAACGGCTTTTGCGTTAAAAGTGGGGCCGACAGTTCACCTTATTTTAAACAATATGAATGGATTGTTGAATCAGTCATCTTTTGAACCAAAGGCATTTACGGGGAAGTTTTCATTGTCTATGCGTGAGAGTACGCTTGAAATTTTTGCGCCGATTATCAGTGATATTTTATCCAATCAAGCGCCTCATGCTCACATTGATATTCACTCTAAAGAACAACTTGGTTTCGATGCGCTCTTGAGTGGGCAAGTGGATGCCATTATTCTACCGCATGATAAAAGTCAGCCACCGACGAATGAAAAGCAGTTAGTGTGGGAAACCGTGATTGACGATGAAATGGTGTGCTTAATGAAATCAAATCATCCATTAGCGACAAAACCCCTTACGGTTGAGAATTACTTAACGTATAAGCACATTGGTATTTTTGATAAAGAATTAAATCAGCCTTATTTTGAGCAGTTGCTAACGCAGCAACATCAACCGAGAAACATGGCAATGTCAGTGGCTGATTTTGGCAGTGCGGCGGCGATGTGCCATCATTCTGATTTTTTATTTACCTGTTCTAAAAAGTGGTTTGAAGTAGCAAAACAAGCGCAAGATTTAATTGAAAAACCACTGCCTTTTGGTTACGGACAGGTTGTTTACAGTGTGGTTTATAATAAGTTAAGTTTGAATGACCAAGCGTTGAATTGGTTATTGAATCGGATAAAGAATTAGAAGAACCAATATAAAAAGAGAAATAATGTTAACCTTTCTCTTTCATCGATATGACATGATATAGACTCTATTTACCAAGGTGTTCACATGGATTTACAACAAGAAAATAGTATTGCAGAACACTCATTAGAGCGTATTTATCCAAAGCAGCTCAATCGAGATGAAAAAAGTCATCAAGAGGTATTGGATATTCATTTAGAACGTTATCAATTTGCCTCGGAACAATTACACGGAACCGACATTCTAGACATCGCGTGTGGTTGTGGTTACGGAACGGCATTAATGGCAGAAGCGCATCCAGACAAACAATTTGTTGGTGTAGATGTTGATCCTAAAGCCGTTGAATACGCAAAAATACATTATCAAGCAGATAACCTTCGCTATGAGTGCGGTAATGGTATGAGTTTCACTCTGAAAAAAATGGATGATTCAGCACATACATTCGATACCATTATTAGTTTAGAAACCATTGAGCACGTTCCTGAACCTCAAAAAATGGTGACGCATCTATTGACACAATTAAGCGATAAAGGGGTGATGATCGCGTCTGTACCTACAACGCCAACGGTTGATGGTAATCCACATCATCTGCATGATTTTACGGTTGCTTCTTTTTATCGTTTGTTTTCTGCCTCTGATTATCAAGCAGGTGAAACGTTTGAGCAGATCCAGTATTGGGAATTTAAAGGGCTTTTTTCTAAAAAAGAGTCGAAAGAAAATCGCTCTCAAGGTGTCGGTCGAAACATCATTAAACATTACGTTAAAAAGCCAAGTGCGTTGTTTTTTAGAGTGCAGTCGATATTAACCAAAGGGTTAAATAATCGATACTTAACCGCGGTGTTTTCTAAGTAACTGTATTTAAATAAAATGTGGATCTCTAGTGAGATCCGTAATTTTAAGTATAAACCGAAGGGGTGATAACGCTTCGCCCTAATTGTTTTACTAAACTCGCCTCAAATTCATTCATTTGTGTTTCACTGCACTTATCCCATGTTAGCGCTTCACCAACCACACCATGATGCTGAAATGCATTCAGTCGAATTTGAATGTATTCTGGTAATGTTTTTAAGTACGCACTAATCGCGTCTATTTCGGTGAGTAAATCGGTTTTATTGGGGATATACAACAAGCGAACTTCATGCAATTTATTATGTTGTTGTAAAAAATTGATGGAGTGTAATACACGGTGATTTTCTCTGCCGACCAACCATAAATGCGTGTCGTTCTGCCATGCTTTTAAATCAATCATTGTGCCATCAAGATAAGGCAATACTTTTGTCCAACCTTGCTCTGATAAGCTGCCATTACTGTCGATAAAACAGGTTAAGTGGCTTAATGATGGGGTGGTCTTAATTGCTTTAAAGTACTCAATAATAAAAGGCAACTGAAGCGTTGCTTCACCCCCAGAGATAGTTACGCCACTTAAAAAAGGAGAGTGTCTTTTTGTTAGCTCAATTAGTGTTTGAACCGAATACGTGGTGATTTTTGGATTCGATTTACTTGGGCACACATCAATGCAGTTATCACATTGGGTACACAGAGATTCATTCCAAATAACTTTTTTCTGCGAATCAAACGTTAATGCACCAGTAGGGCAAGGCTCAACACAGTCACCGCAATGATCACAGTGATTAATGGTATGAGGATTGTGACAAGTAATGCAATCGTAATTACAGCCTTGTAGAAAGATCACAAGGCGGTTGCCAGGGCCATCAACACAAGAAAAGGTCAGCACTTTGCTGACCATTCCTGTTTTATCATCGTTGATGGTATCGCTGCTTAATGGGGAAGCGTTTACCATAATATGAACTATTCTGCGTAAGTCGGTGTGATTTCTAATGCCGCTACACGTGGCTTACGATTTAATATTCCCGTGTTCTTTGCCGCTTCGGCACCTAAGAATGTGGTATTAGTGCGAGAACCTTCATCGTCAAATTTTGCAATATCAGACAACTTGATCATATAGCCAGTCACACGAACTAAATCATTCGATGCAACGTTTGCTGTAAATTCACGATAGCCAGAGTGCAGAGCCCCTTTTGCTAAATTAAACATCGCTTCTGGGTTTGATTTTACCGTTTCATCGATAGTCAAAATATCACTGATGCCTGATGTGTAATATTGATGATGCCCAGCGGTTGCTTGCACATAAGACACTGGATCTGGTTCTGTACCATAAGGAATACGAACACCAGGAGTTACATCAATATCTAAGCTAATGCCACCTTGAGCATGAAGCAATGCTTTGCCGTGGTAACCGTATTTTACGTCAGTCGCATCAACAATGTCAGAAAGCTGTTTAGAGATAGCGTGACCTAATTGGTTCGCGACGTCATCGTGGCCATATTTTGCGGTAATGCTTTCTTTCTCAAGTAAAATATTTACGGCTTCTGCCATGCCATAAATACCAAACATTGGTGCAAAACGGTCTTCATGGATTAAGCCTTCTTTCGTTAAGAAACCTTCAAAGAAGTTCGATTTCTTATGCAAGAATTCGCTGCGCGTGTCCATTAAACCAAACATAATTTGGCAGTAGTGAGGCAGAACGTTTTCAATAAAATCTGCTTTATTTTCTGCTTTATTTGCGGCTTCTTTCAAGTTCATACGCACTAACGTATTTGATCCACCAGCAAGAGGTAATGAGTTGTAGCAACTTACGATACCAAAGCCTGTATTGTGGTATGCCTTAGCATGAACAGGGTAGTTTGCGATGTGTGGTTTGCTGCATTCACAAATGTTTGATGCGGCGTGACGAAGCAAGTCATCAGGCGTAACGTCTGCGTCATACATAAAAGTTAGGTTTGGTGCGATTTGCTTTAATTCAGCATCAACACGCAAGATAGTACGACAAATAATATTGTCTGTTGGACCAATATTTACGTGCATGAAAGCATCTGGAAGCGTGCGATCTAGCATTATCCAGAAACGTTTTATTTTTTGGTAAATTTCTTCATCACTAAGGGCACCAACGTAAGGCAGAAGTACAGTATCAAGTTGGCCAAGATAAACAGGGATAGAGGTAACAGAAGGGACATGATGATACAAAATAGTGAGTAAATTTAATGCATCATCAAAATCTTCGGCAGGATTTAACTCTAGGAATTCAGAACCTTGAGCTAAAAACTTTGCGTAATCTGGCAATACATAGCGAGGTTTATAAGGGGCGTGACCTTCAAACATGTCGCATAACACGCCATCTTTTAGAGCTTGCTGAGTGTCTGAGTCAATCTCCATATAAGGTAAGCTTGCCTCTGCTTCTAATGCCAAATATTGTGATTTTTGTTTTGGAGACAGGTTGGCATCTGTGATGATGCTATAAAAGCGTGATTGACTCATGATAAAACCCTTTTAATTAGTATGGGTTTATTTTAGGTGAATAACTAATTTTCAGTTAGTGAAATTAAAGCAAAGAGTCTTTTCTTTTTTGGAAATCACGAAGAGATAAAAATAATATAGATGTGCATAATATGTAGAGAGTCACGTCGCCGGTAAATGTTCAATTAACGATCTTGCCAAAGAGATAAGGAACAAATGTGTTTTGATGATACTCTTTGTGGATATTTTGATCTAAAAAACAGTGAATAACGTAGAGTGTAGTAAGACTAAAAAATAGGGATCTATAATGCATCAGTTAACGATTTTTTATGATGGAACCTGTCCATTGTGTGCAAGAGAAATGGGAGCACTCACCAAGGAAGATAAAGAAAACAAGATTAAAACCATTGATATCTATAGTGAAGACTTTTCGGAATACCCTCAAATTGACGCCACAGCCGCGAATACTGTGTTACATGCATTAAACGCCAAAGGTGAACTGCTTTTAGGGCTCGATGTTACGTATGAGGCATGGAGATTAGTCGGTAAAGGTTGGCTTTATGCGCCTCTACGTTGGCCGGGTATTAAGACATTTGCTGATTGGTGTTATCTTCGCTTTGCTAGAAACCGTTATCGTGTCTCTTATTGGCTTACAGGGACTTCGCGTTGTAACGGAAATAGCTGCTCAAAATAATCAAAATCAGATGACAAAGCCTATCACATGAGATATTCAATCGATTATTGAATCAAACGTTCACTGCCATTTACCTCACTTAATATAATGAGTCGGGGTTTCTCCAGTGTGTTGCTTAAAGAAATGAATAAACGCACTGTCACTAGAAAATTCTAACGCGTGGGCGACAACAGAGACACTCTTTTTCTCTGATAATTGTTCAATCGCAGTGAGCAGTCGCCATTGTTGACGCCACGCTTGGTAAGGCATCCCGGTTTCTTTTATGAATAATCGGCTAATGGTTTTGCTGCTTGCCCCAATATGCTTTGCCATTTCATTCAATGGTTGAGGTAACAGTGTTCCTTGTTTTACTTTTTCTAACCACAATGCTAATCGTTTATCTTTGGGTAAAGGCAGTGTGAGTTTATTCTTTTCTGCGTGAAAAAGTTCTTCGCAACATAATGCCAATGTGTTTTTTTGCTCTTCGCTGGGTTTATCCCAATCCCAAAAGGCCATTCGTTCAATCAATTCCTTTAATAATGGTGTGACGCTAAAAATACTCAGTTCTGTTGGTAAATTATCGATAGCGAGAGGATCAAAATAAAGAGAACGATAGGCAACGACATTGGTCATGGTAGCGCAATGTTCAATCCCCGCAGGAATCCAAGCAACTTTGGTTGGCGGTAATACACAATGCAGCCCGTCGAGCGTAATACTCATGCAGCCATGTGGGGCAAACAACAATTGTGCGCGGTTGTGTATGTGCATGCCTGAATCGTGTCTGCCGACTTGGGCGGCAATACCAACAAAAGGATAAGGCATGTCATCAACATAAAAAGGAGTGTTGTCATCGATTAGCATGGCTTGTCCTTATTTTGATGTTTATTGTTCTATTGTTGATATTTGAACACAAATGAAGTCCATATACTTCTCTTATTCCAATTTTAGAAGAGAATAATATGAATAAAAAACCTCATATGGGACTGATCATCATACTGTTGATGTTCCCTCAAATTATTGAAACCATTTACAGTCCAGTATTGCCTCACTTAGTCGATTATTTTGGCGTATCAATGGCAAGCGCCAGTCAAACCTTGTCTATTTACTTTATTGCTTTTGCTGTGGGCGTTGTTTTTTGGGGGCGGGTTTCTGATGTGATTGGACGTAGAAAATCCATGCTGTGTGGTTTATTGACTTATGGCGTTGGTTGTTTGTTAGCCATCATGGCAACTGATTTTGATATGGTATTAATTGCACGTGTTATTTCAGCGTTTGGAGCGGCAGTAGGATCTGTTATTGGACAAACGATATTACGTGATAGTTATGAAGGCAAAGAGTTAGGAAAAGTGTTTTCATTAGCAATCGTTGCTGTATCGATCAGTCCCGTTGTTGGTTTACTGTTAGGCGGATTTCTTTCTGAATATTTTGGGCACTTAGTGGTGTTTAGTTTACTGCTTTTCATGGCTTTTATATTACTGACTGTATCGGCCTTTTCTTTACCTGAAACTAAACCTGCTCACATTCAAACCGTCAGTTTTATGAGTATTTTTAAGGCAATGCTTAAAGATGGGGATATTTGGAAAAGTGCGATTTTGGTTGCTTGCTTTAACGTCATGATGTTTAGCTATTATTCTTTAGCGCCATTTATGTTTAGTCAGTTTGGCTTAAGTTCGATTGAATTTGGTTACAGTGGAGTGATATTGGCGAGCGCGTCCGTTATAGGAAGCTCGATGAATAAACACTTGTTAGCAAAAGAATGGGGTTCCCAGCGATTGATTCAGATTGCGGTGTTACTCAGTTTTATGGGGGCCGTTCAGGTATATTTTTATCAAGATAGTCTTTGGTTTTTAGTCGGAATGGCTATGGTTGTGGTGGGGTTTGGTATGGCAAGCCCTAATATATTTAGTACAGCATTAGTTAATTATAAACACCAAGTAGGCACGGCAGGCGCGGTATTAGGGTTGTTGTATTACAGTTTAATTGGTGGGGGATTAGGGCTTGCTGGTGTGATTGGAAATTTAGGGTTAGTACTAATAGCAATGTCGTTATTGGCTGGAACTATGTTGTTATCTAGGGAATAAATGGATTATGAATAAAAAGAGAGGTGATAATAGCCTCTCTTTTTTATTGCTTTGGTTATTTTATTTTGCCAGTTCGTAGTTTTCTTTCATTTCTTCTGGTGCGATGCCATATTCATAATCGGCAAGGTAACCGTCTTTGTAGACTGTCATTCCTTTATCGTCCCAGCTCACTTTAATGGTCGCAGTTTTACCATCGTCACTGCCCATCAGTGTTAACATTTCGTCATCTATTTTGATGGCTTTAATGCTTTTGATTCGTTTAAACGATGCGAACTCTGTTGAGATAGGAAGATCGCCATAAGTGCCTTTCCATACGTCTTGAGGTACTAACCATTCGTTATAGATATCATCGACAACCGCGGTTGGCATTCTAGCGACAACAACCTCTTTGATCATCGTATTGCTTGTTTCTAGGTGATAACCGCCTTTGCCATCAGACACATAAGTAGGGAACTGTTTGCCTAGTTCAGAGGTTTTTGGTAATCGGCCCAAGGTTGGTGAGCTTTTTACAAACAGCTGAGCAGATTCGAATTTTGTCATGATCTCTGGGATCTTCTGAAATTCAACAGGAGCAGAAAAAGCAGAAAAAGAAGCAAAGAGAGCAGAAATAACTAATGTGTTAACGCTGAATTTCATTATGGACTCAATTATCAATAAGGTTGACGTTTTGCGGCAATATAGCGTATTCGGTGTCAATTAACAGAGATCCTGTTAACAAAATCACAATAAAAAGCCCTTTATTACCGAGGCAATAAGGGCTTTGTTTATTTAGCCAATAGACGTTGCTATTTATAATGTTAATTAGGCATTTTTATTAAAATGAATGTTCGCCTAATACTTTTCCGTTTACGGTTTTACCGTAGTAGCCTTGGTGGTTATGGTATTTCTCTTGGTTTGCTTTTAAGTCACCTGTAAAGCGAGGATCTTGAGGGCGTTCATGACTGTTCATGAAGGCAGCAACATCCCATGCTTCTTGTTTAGTGATCTGAATACTTTTTCCAAGTGGCATGTTTTCATAAATAAAGAAAGCGGCGGTATTAACACGGTGCATGCCTGCTCCCCAGTTAAATGAGTCTTTGCCCCATAGTGGTGGGAAAGATTGCACGCCGTGATCTCTAATGCCTTCGCCATTGGCACCATGACAGCTTGCACACGTAGTGTTGTAAACGATCTCGCCACGCTCAATAGAAGGGGCTTGCTCCGGTTTATCTAGTTTTGGGAAACTACGACCAGCTAATTTCCCTCGTTTTCCTGCGGGTAAATCTTTCATCATCTCAGTAGGTAAGATGAACGTTTCATCATTACCACCAAGTTGAACTGCGGTATCGGATAACTCAGGAATAGGGGTATCTTGCATTCCATATTTGTCTAATAACCCCCCCATGGCTAACCAGTAGGAATACGCACTTAATGCGACTAATTCAGGTGAGTCTGTTGGCGGAGCGGTACCGTTCATGGAATAAGTGAAACACCCTTGAATACGTTCTGCGTAGGTGTTTACTTTGTCATTTTTCGAGCGATAAGCAGGGTAGGCCATGAATGCCCCCCAAAGTGGCGCTGAATCGGCTTTCATCCCGGCTTGCATATGGCAGTTTACGCAATTCTGTTGGTTATTAACGTATTTGCCTTGCAAGGTTTGCGTGTTTACAAATAGAGAATAACCTTGTTTAACTTTGTCACCAAAAGGGGTGTTCGGGATCGTACTGAAATCACGTGGAACTAAGTGATCAGACTTTTCTGTTTTTGGATGGGCCGGTAATTCTGCTTGTTTGTCTGGTAAATCAGTATTTGCTAAAACGTTATTTGATAATAACGTTGCGGCAGCCAGAGTGATTAGGTATTTTTTCATTGTCATCATCCTTATTTCACGTTGGCAAAGTATTGAGATAATTGCGAGATCTCAGTATCTGTGAGTTGTCGTGCGATACTGCCCATCACGTCATTGTGATCACCTGAGCGGGTTTTGTTTTTCCATGCTTTTAATTGTTCTTCAAGATAATCAGGATGTTGATTTGCTAAGCGAGGAAAATCTTGTACCCCAATGCCACTGGCACCGTGACAAGTAGAGCAGGCTGGAATATTACGATCCCAATCACCTTGGTAAACGAGCTTACGAGCAGGGTCTTCGATAATGGCATGGTCGCCGCGGTGTTCTGGATTTTTAATTTCAGGAGCAGATAAAGAAGCGAAGTAATTAATGGCTTCGGCTTTCTTTTTTGGATCAGAAATGAGGCCAGCCATTGGTGTCATCAGAGGGTCGCTACGCTCGCCTGCAATGAATAAATCGATTTGACGAGTAAGGTATTCCGCGTTTTTCCCTGCAATCATAGGGGCCATGTTAGGTAAGCCCATGCCGGTGGGCATATGGCAACTGGTACATACGGTTGCTGCGGGTGGAATTGGTGCTGCAAAGGCTGAGCTGATGGATAGAAGCAAAACCCCTAACCCCATGCTGCCTTGAACTATTCTGGTTAATGACATATTCGCTCCACAAAAATTACTTTATTTTTTTAGGGATATTTTCTTTTTATTATCAATATTATTTATAGTCTTGGGTATTGTGGTTTTCCACATTTATTATGCAGCGTGTGATATGAATGGGCTTATTTTTATTCATAGAACGGAATAATAACTGGTGTGTAGAGCACACCAGTCATCGTATTTAAGTGAATTGCTAGCTTAGACTGATTTTAGCAGGAAGCGCTTGTCTTGCTGCTGCACCAACCACCCAATCAAGTAAAACGCCTTTGCCTTCACGAGTTGGGTCTATCAAGCCAATGTCATTAATATTCACGCCGTCGTTTGATTTTAACTTTACCGGTTGTTGAGTATCGCCAATCCAATGGGCACGTTCGCCTAATTCTTTATGACCAAACCCATGTTCAAAGCCTAGGGTGCCACGTTGAATACCATCTACTAACATCGCTAACGCGTTGGTTGAGCTGCTTGGTGTGGTTATTGTGAATACATCGCCAGTTTTAACGCCGAGTTTTTGTGCGTCTGCCGGATGAATATAAACAGGGTTTACGCCTTTAATTGAATTTAAGCGAGGAGATAAGTTAGACACCGCGCTGTGAATGTTAGATTTAAAGTTAGTTAACGTAAATGGCCATTCTGATTTTGGGTATTTATCACTTAACGGTGTGCCATCAGCGAGCTTTTGTGGATACCACGTAGGGCAACCACTGTATTGCTCACCTGTCATGGTGTTGCGAGAGGTGCCGAGTTTCTCGTTCCAAATTGCTAATGGTTTTTTCCATTTGTATTTCATTTCATCGTTTTTGTACGCTTCTGTTGCGTCTTCAAAACGCCCACCGCGAGCAAAAATATAGGCTACTTTGCCTAATTCTTCTGGCGATAAAACTCGTTGCATGTCTGGTAGTAATCGTTCTAACCCTGACAACACCATGTCTTCTGCGGTGGCGGTTGGTACGCCATTGGCCACATAAGCAAGGTTAGCCGCTGAACGTAAATAGAAATCTTCCGCACAATGAATGCCATGCCAGTTGCCGTTTGCATCTGAAATCGCGTTATCCCCAAAGCCACCAAGATCCATCTGTTTTGCAATATCAATAAAGAAGTTTTCAAGATTGATAGTGCGACCATCAGCCGTTTTTTCTGTTAATGGTTCAACAATAGGCCAACGAGCTGTGACGGCTTTTGTTGGTACGCCATGCCAAGGTGTTGCCATTCCCCAGCTTTCATAAGTAACGGTATCGGGTACTAAGTAATCAGATAGTGCTGTGGTTTCGTTAATGAAGGCATCAACAGAGACAATCAATCCCAATTGTTTTGGATCTTTGATTTTATCGCTTAATAAATTATCTAATCCAGGAACGCCATAAAGCGGGTTTGCCATGTGGTTTATCCATGCTTTTGCACGGTATGGATAACCATCAATCGCCGCTGACAAATGCTCTGTCAGTAACGGAGCAGAAATAGGGTACCAAGGTGAGCGAGTTGGGTAAGGCGATTGGCCTGCCGCTATTTTACGTTTGTATTCACTGGTTTTCTGGTATGGGAATTTACTGCGAGATAAGAAAACGCCTTGTGGTTTAACCTTACCTGAGAATTTTGCAAAGTTATAACGTGGACCTTCCGCTGACGTAGGGTAACCGCCTGCTTTTGCCATCGTTCCACCTTTTAAATTGATGTTACCGATAAGGGCATTCAACATCAAAATGGTGTAAGCGTTATAAAAGCCATTACTGTGCATGTTACCGCCGTGGGTATCGACGACAGCTTTAGTTCCATGACTGGTAAATTTAGTGGCTAATGCAATGATCTCATCTTCTGAGATCCCGCATTGCTCACTGTAGAACGCCAAGTCATATTTAAACGCTTCTTCTTTTAAGCGTTGTAATGATGACTTAACGGTGACGGTGCCAGTGATGGTTTCTACTTGTTGGCTTACAAATAACATCGCTGGTTGGTTCTGTGTATTGATGGCTAACTGCTTCGTTTCTGCATCAATAATCACATAAGGATCACTGTCAGACAGCGCTTCGCCTTCATACGCTAATCCCATTTCAGACGCACGTAAGAATGCGCCATTTCTAGGATGAGATTCATCGCTAATAACAAGATGAGTGGCATTACACCAATGAGCAGTGCCTGCGTTTTTCATTGCATTCACACTTGGTTGCGCTAAGAAGGTGTGATTGTAACGCTCGTTAGTGATGATCCATTGGATCATACCTAGCACTAAAGCGGAATCTGTGCCTGAGTTAATTGGCATCCAACGGTTGTTATCACCCGCCGCTAGGCTTGATGAACCAGCCGGTAAGCTTGGTGTGATAATCGTGTATTCAAAATTACCACGAGTACGAGCAGCGGCCAATTGGCGAGCCTGACGTTTAAATGGATTACCGGCTTGGGCTGGCGACATACCAATAAAGATTGCAAATTCGGTGTGTTCTAAATCCGGTTTTACGTGAGCGAACTTGTCGAGATCATTCATTAATGCGCCAGAGCCTGCGCGGAAAGCATAACCACAATATGAACCATGATGACCAAAATTACGTGTACCATAACTGTTGAAAGCAAAGCGTTTTAAAATGTCATCACGACCTTCGTTACCCGCGTTGGTGACTAACAGTTGATTGGCCTTTGGGCCGTATTCTGGGTTATTAGGATCAACAGGTGTTTTTAGATCTCGAATAGCGCGTAATCCTTCAACATGACCTTCACCAAATAAATCGCCTCCTTCAATCACTTCTTCAAGTAATTGTTCATAACTGATGGGCACCCATTTTCCTTCACCACGTTTACCGACACGTTTTAATGGTTGAGTAATACGATACGGACTGTTGCGAATTTCCATCATGCCATTACCACGGGCACACGCCGTAGAGCGACCTGCAATGCCAGTTTCTCCAGCTAAGCCAATGTACGCGTCTTTTACTGACGTATTGAATGGGATTTGCTGCTCGTGTGATAATGGATGATACGGATTGCCAGAGATACGTAAGATCTTATCGCTGTCATTATCAATACGGACGCGTAGGCCACATAATGTCCAACAACCAAAACACATTGAAGGGGCAACACGTTGCTTTGGATTAGGGATAAATTTCCCTTCCTCTGTCACCGTGTATTCTGGTTCTAATGAATTACCATGATGAATGTGGTTGGTTTTCTTACCTGCGGTGCCTTCAATCACCCCATGAGCCATGTGTTTTGCTGTTGTTGCATAGCCTGCCGCAAAAGCACCAACACCACCAACAGCAAGACCTGATTTTAAAAACTGACGACGTTTGTTATCCATGTTCAATTCCTTACTTGGTTGATTTTGTTGTGTTGATGAGTTCAGATGCAGCAAGCGCTAACGCCATCCATAAGCCAAACATACCAATAATGCCCAGCAGCCCAGAGCCGCCCATTGGCAGTTCGTATGGGTAAGCACCCACATCAAATTTTGGTATGGTTTGTACATCCATCATGGTGACCCAACGTAAATAAAAGCTCGCACACAAGGTCGTTAATGCAATCACAGCGAAACTCAGTCGATGCAGTTTTTTGATGTTTTGAGCCACAATAAAACAAAGGACAAAACCCATGCTGACAATGCTTAACCGAGTGATCCAATCGCTGTTTTCGTACAATGAAAAGTACGGATTATTTGAAGCCCAAAGCGGCATAAGAATAAAAGCGAGCAGTGAGCTTAATGTCATCACGCGTTTGATGAGAGATAAATCCCCGCTCTTCATGACGTCGTTATTTTCTGATGGGAACAGCCACAATAAAATTGCAGAGAAACCAATCGCACCTAAGAAAGCGGTGATAAACCAAAGCAGAGGAGAAGCGGCTTGATTCCATAATGGACGGCTTTCTACAATCGCAATTTCAGCGCCCGTATAAAGCGCGATGCTTAACCCTGATAAAACCGTGATCGCCGCGACGATTTTCATTTGTACGGCATTTATTTTCCAATCACCCAGAGTGAGTAAGCCCACTAATTTTGCGATTGGATTGGTGCTGTTTTTCAATTGGGCAATGTCATCACGTAAATATAGCCATGCTGTGAGTACTGCTAGCCCTGAGAAAAGAGGCAAGAATAACGATCCAAGAGACATCCAAGACCAAGGCGTAAGATGGAAGAAGAAATGCCAAGCACGACCTGGTTGATGCAGATCACCGGTTAATGCTAACGGGCCAACAATTGCGCCAATCGCGAGGGTTAATACCAATGCAGAGCGCATTTTATGGCTTGTGAATTGTTGAAATATCAAGCTCAGTAAAAACAAAATAGCAGCAGCGTAAGCAGAGCCAATGTATAAGAAATATTGCACGGCCCACGGAAGCCACGCGGTTGCTTGTGGTTGAACTAAAACTTCAGTGATGTTCATGCGTTTTCTCCTTTTGGATCATAAATCGCGGCTTTGCCTTCAATGTGAGACGTAAAGCGCTCGTCCATGCCGATATAAAACACGTGCGGTTGTGTTTCTTCTTCCGGTTTTAGTACTTTAATGTCCGCTTGGTTTTCTGCCATTAAGCGCACAATTTCACTGCTTGGATCATTCAAATCACCAATCACACGCGCGCCACCTACACAGGTTTCGACACAAGCGGGCAATAAGCCTTTTTCTAAGCGGTGAGCACAGAAGGTGCATTTGTCTGCGGTTAAGGTTTCTTCATTAATGAAGCGGGCATCATAAGGACAAGCCTGAACACAATAAGCACAGGCTACGCAGCGTTCGTTATCCACCATGACAATGCCATCTTCACGTTGGAAGGTCGCTTGAACTGGGCAAACTTTAACGCAAGGGGGATTTTCACAGTGGTTACACAAACGCGGTAACATGAATGATTTGACGTTTTGAACTTCAGTCTCGCCATTATCTAGCGTGACTTCGTATTGTTTTACGGTTGTTCTAAACTGCCCAATAGGTGCTTGGTTTTCGATGGAACAACCCACGGTACAGGCTTGGCAGCCAACACATTTTCGTAAATCAACAACCATCGCGTAACGTTTACCTACCATGCCTTTGCGGTCTGGCTGGTTATTATTGCGGATAATGGTATTGGCTGATAATGTGCCTGCGCCAGCGACAGGAATAATCGCAGCGCCTGCGGTAAGGGTGCCAAGACGACTGAGAAATCGACGTTTGGTATTGTCCATAAAACACCTTTTTGGTTAGGAGTTAGAGTGCATTTCATAATATGAACGGATTATTAAGAATTAAGTCAGTTCCGCCTATTGTGGTTTTCCACATAGCGTAAGGTGAGTTGATCTAAAACAAGAAAAAGAGTTGGGAAAAAAACAGAAGTTGTTATTCTTGGCGAGTATTTCAAATAAGAGCGAAAAGATAATGAGCAATGGATGGCAAATACAAGGTCGTAAAATCAGTCTATCGCTGTGGGTAGGGTGCGTGTGTTTGTTGTTATCTCATGCGGTCTTTGCTCAAGTGCAAACCGTTAATGTTGATGTCGGTGTATTGGCTACCCGTGGCGGGGCTGAAGCACAAAATCGTTGGCAACCGACGATGGATTGGGTGAGTGAACGCGTTCCTAATACTCATTTTGTTTTGCATCCTTTTACGCTTCAACAAATGGAACAAGCGGTCGAGAATCAAACCGTTGATTTTGTTATCACCAACCCCGGTCAAGCGGTACGATTAGGCAGACAATACCCACTCTCTTGGCTTGCGACATTAAGCAGCGCGAACACCACTCGTAAAAATGGAACCACCCATGCGATTGGCTCGGCGTTAGTGGTCCGTAACGATTCATCATTTTCGACCATCGAATCATTAAGTGGACAGTCCTTAGCTGCGGTCGATGAAAATGCCTTTGGGGGGTATCTGACGTTACGATTTGAGATTAATAAACTCGGATTAAGTCAATCAACGTACTTTTCAGATACGCAATTTTTAGGGTTCCCGTTAGATGCCTTAATTTATCAATTACGTGATAAACATATTGAGGGGGCGATTGTACCTGTGTGTTTAATTGAGAGAATGAACAAAGAGGGATTGATCGACGCCTCTAACTATCGAGTGATCAATAATATCGCACCAGACGATTTTTCTTGCGCCACCTCAACGCCGCTCTACCCAAACTGGTCATTTGCTAAAACAGGGAAAGGAAATGAACGATTAGCCAAACCGATCACGAGAGCTTTGTTGTCATTACCCAGTCATGAGTCTGCTGCCCTTGCTGCAAATTCGTTGGGTTGGACGTCACCCATTAGTCAGCTCTCCGTCGATAAATTGTATCAAGGTTTGGATATGCACCCATTGCAAAAACCGTGGTGGCAAGAAGCTGTAGCGTGGCTGAAGCAGAATCAACAATGGGGCTGGATGTTATTCATCTTAGTGATTGCACTTAATGGTTATCATTTTCTATTGGAATATCGATTCAGCCGCAGTAAACGAGATCTAGAAAGTACGCTTCATAGTTTAAAAGAGAAGAACTCGATGCTAGAACACGCTCAACGAGTGAGTATTGTTGGAGAGCTAGGAAGCAGTTTGGCGCATGAAATTAATCAGCCATTAGCCGCAATCCGTAATTACAGCCAAGGGGGATTGTTACGCCTTAAAAAAGGACTGCCAGCGCAAGAGTTAATTCCCGTTTTAGAGAAAATAGAGCAACAGGTAATTCGTGCGGATAGCATTGTGCAGCGGTTACGTAAGCTGATTAATAAGCGGCAAATAGCCAAAGCAGAATGTGATATTAATAGCATCATTAGCGATACCTTAGCGTTATTAGAGTACGACTTTCAAAAGAAAAAAATTCATCTCACGCGAGATAATGCGGCTGAACCATGTCTTTTGTGGGGAGATGCCGTAGGCATACAACAGGTATTGCTTAATGTTTTTAACAATGCAGCAGATGCTTGTACGCAGCGCGAAGAACAAGAGAGCAATGTCACACATCAGATACATATCGAAACACAATGTGATGACACCAATGTTGTGATTAAAGTGCAAGATAACGGCATTGGGCTTAAAGAAGACAGTGAGTTGTTATCTAAAGCGTTCTTTACCACCAAAGAGAACGGTTTAGGGCTTGGGCTTGCGATTTGTCGTGATGTGATTGAAACGCATCAAGGGCAATTTTTATTAGAACCGGCATCACCACAAGGGTGTTGTGTCACAGTAATATTGCCACGATTAAGTAGACTGTCGGTCGATAAAAAAGAGATCGAAGAATAATGTTTTTGGATAAGGAAATCGAATGTCTGAATTAAAGTTACCCGTGTATGTGGTGGACGATGATGAATCGGTACGTGACTCATTAGCTTTTATGCTCGAAGGGCATGATTTTTCTGTTTTTTCATTTGAAGATGGGCAAGCGTTTATCGACCAAGTGGATTTGATGAAGCCTGGCTGTGTTGTGCTTGATAGCCGAATGCCGATCCTTCGTGGTCAAGAAGTTCATTCCATTTTGAATCAACAACAAAGCCCATTATCCGTGATATTTTTAACCGGACACGGTGACGTACCAATGGCGGTGGATGCCTTAAAGTTAGGGGCGGTGGATTTCTTTCAAAAACCCGTCGATGGTGAGCAATTGGCTGTCGCTATTCATAAAGCCATTACTTATTCTCTTAGTGCGTATGAATTGCAAGGCAGTCGCATTGCCTTACTGTCTCTGACCGAAAGAGAGCGTGAAATTTTACAGTTGATTGTAAAAGGTAAACGTAATCAACAGATTGCCAATGATTTGTGCGTGGCAGTTAGAACCGTTGAAGTTCATCGTTCCAGTTTGATGAAAAAATTCGATGCAAAAACGGTGGCGGACTTAGTGATGAGCTACGCAAAGATAAATGCTGGATAGCCGTATTGTGACAATTACATTACAAAAGCTAAGGGTTAAACGATGAATTATCTGATATAATTATCAATCGTTACTGGCCGTATTTTGTATTGCCTCTTTCTTTACTTTTGAATCGATATATTTAGTTACTATGCGTAGATTTTTTATATTAATCCCCCTTTTTTTCTCGTTTATGTCAGAAGCCAAAATGCTTGAATTTTGGAGTGCTTTTGGGGACAACGTAGATAAAAAACTGGCTGAAGAGTTTGAAGCCAGAACGGGTAATCAATTGATGATACGCAAGTTTTCTATCGATGAAATGAAAGCCGAATTACTATTAGCCTCTCGCTCAAAAAACTACATGCCAGATGTTGCATGGGTGCCTTCTGATTTTTTAGGTTTACATAAATTTATCGGTTTGAAAGCGATTCCTAAAGAGTGGATCAAAGAAGATCAATTAGAGAAAGCGGCCAAGCAAAGTGCGATGGTGGGTAATGAGTACATGGGTTTACCCTTGTTTCTTGGTAATCACCTCATGCTGTTTTATGACAAAAGTAAAACGTCAGAGCCAGTAACTCGTTGGGAACAACTGCAAGCGTTGTCAAAACAAGATCCAGATAAAACGCACATTGTGTTTAGTGTGAAAGACATGTATTTCTTCTCTGCGTTTTTTAGCTTATTCCATCCAGATATACCGCTTGATAAGATTATCTTTAATGATGAAAAAAGCATGGAGACATTGCAGTTTTATCATGATGTCGCTGCGATTAATCATATTCACCCTGAGTGCAGTAATGTGTGTGGGCGTCAGCAATTTATCGATGGTAAAGCGTCTTATCTAATCGATGGTGATTGGGCTGTTAGTGATCTGTCTGATGCTTTTGGTGACAACCTTGGTATTGCGTCGCTGCCGAGTTATCAAGGCGTCCCGATGAAATCATTGTCTGCAGGTAAAGTCTTAATCATTACCAGAGGGGGGTATCAAAATCCAGAGAAACGCGAAATGATTAGGCAGTTAATGCTGCTATCTCAAGATGACGCGTTTTTAACTCAATTGATTAATAAACATCAGTACATCTCAGCATCAGAAGAGGTGAATCGTGTTTCAATGTCATCCAATAAAAACGTAATGTATTCGGTATATCAACAATATCTGCGCTCTCAACCGATGCCAACAAGTTTGCGTGTTTCTTTTATTTGGGAAGCCTTAGCAAGAGGGGCATCTCGACATTCTGATGGCATGCCAAAAAAGGAAACCATGGAATATATCGAAAATCTAATAGACCGATATTCTAAAAAGGTGGAGGAGCAGTGATCCGTCGTCCGTTTTTAAGTTTACGTAAAGTATTTACTTACGTATTGCTGTGCACTGCGTTGATTCCACTGATTTTTATTAGTCATTTTTTGACCAATAGTATTGGTGAGAAATTACTGAATCAAAAAGAACAACAAATCCAAAATGCGGTATCCACTATTGCTCAAGAGATTGTTATTGAATTTGATCGTATACAACAAAGTCTGAACTGGCTTTCTCGTGATCGTTTTAACATTCAAGCACTTGATAATATTCTTTATTCTAGCGTGGTGATGCATAATTTGACGCGCTTTAGTGAGCTATCAAGTTTAATTAACAGTGTGTATATATTAAATGAAGATTGGGAACCATTGTACGATCTGAATGGTCGTTCATATCATTTCGAAAACAGTCAATTATTAAAAGAAATCAGTCAAGATAAGTCCATCTATGAGCAAGGGTTAACCGCGGTTCGATTTTATACTGAACCAAACCTTATTAAGGGGCTTTCATCGTCGGAAGGGATTACTTTAGTCACTCCAATGCTAGCGTACAATTTAGAAGGCTCTGGTCGCTATAGGGCGTCTGGTTATGTAGTGGTCTTAATCTCATTTGATACGATTGAGCAGCATTTTCAACATTTCCTTTTAGAAAATGAAAGTTTTAATATTAAGCAGCATGTAATCGGTGAATTGGAAGCGCTACCGAAAAGCGACAATGAAGCTTTAGAGCGTTTGTTTATCTTAGATAATGATTTTTTCTCGTCCGCATTGACGTTGGATATCTGTTATCAATTCTCTGATTTCTCTCGTTTAAAAGAGATGAAATCAACATTAGTTGCCTTGTTTACCGTGATTGGGTGGACTTTTATTGCGGTGTTATTGCTGTCGATGGGGATCACCCGGTGGATATCGAAAGAACTTCTTGAGATGGAAGAGATGATCGTCAGTTACGCATCAAATAAAGCGCCGAAAGAGACATATTTTCAATTTACTGAATTTAACCGAATGTCGGTGGTTCTTAGTAAAATGAGTGTGACTATTCGAAATCAATTGCTTGAGTTAAAGAACACAAATGATGAACTTAATAAATCTAAAAACTTAGTTGAATTGAGTAACGAAAAACTGTCGACCTTTAATCAAGAGCTTGAGATCCAAGTCAACAAACAAACGGCACAAATCAGTGACGCGTTATTTAGAGAAGAGTTGAATAAAAATAACTTAGCGGCGGTGATTGAATTTGGCTCAGAATACAAATCGTTGAGTTTTCATGAGGTTCCTGAAAAAGTGGAACAACAACTGAATAAACTGTTTCCTTATATCGATTGGAGATTGCGTTCAGAGCCTTTAGGTGAAAAAGAAGGGATACAAATAGTATCGAGTAACGATAAGTTGTTAGCGAGTCTGCATTTTATTTCGACACCACAGCTCGAAGAACAAGTACTTGTGTTTGAGCTTTTTGTTAAACAACTGTCTTCGTGGTTAGAGTTAGCGGACATTGCTCGAAGTGATGCGTTATTACCGGGAGGGAACCGTAAAGCGTTTGATGAAGATTTGTTGCATTACCAGAAACGATACCGAGATTCTGAGTTAGATTGGAACTTTGGTTTGTTTATCTTGGATGTGAATGGCTTAAAAGCGATCAATGATCAATACGGTCACAATGTCGGTGATGATTTGATAAAGGCCAGTGGTTATAATATTACAGAGGCGATATCGAACAACTCGAAATTTTACCGAATTGGAGGGGATGAATTCGCTCTATTGGTGAAAGGTGCTACGCAAAATGAGTGTGTATTGCTGTTTGAGCAGTTGCAAATACATCAACAACAATTGAGGTTTTCTGATAAAAACGCTCAATTGCATCCTGCACATTATTCTGTTGGATGGTCATGTTCAGACAACACCGAATTACTTAAGATGTTTACTGTTGCTGATGAACATATGTACCGAGAGAAAAGGGCATACCAGAAAAAGCAAAAATAACAGTGCTTTTGATGATCATCAATGAAAATAAAGAGGAATGTCGATGTCGGTATTCCTCTTTATTTATTTTAAACCATTAATATGTTTATGTTTTATTCAAAGCCAGATAACGTTTGTTTAAGTAATAGACTTATTTGTTGTTGTTGTTTTTCATCGAGCGCAGAAAAAAGGTTTTCTTGTAATGCGGCGTGTTCTTCAATCAACACATCAATTAACGCAAACCCATTCTCTGTCAGTGAGATCATCACACTGCGTCTGTCTTCTTTACTGTGATCTCGAATGATTAACCCTTTTGATTCTAATTTATCTAATCGGTTTGTCATTGCACCAGAAGTCAGCATCATCGAGTTCATTAACTCTGAGGGTGTTAGCTTATGAGGTGCACCAGAGCGACGTAAAGTACTTAGAACATCAAACTCACCCATCTTAAGATCGTGTTGTTTATGTAACGCTGAAATATCACATTCAAGGTGTTTCGCAATTCGGAGTAATCTGCCCATTATTGCCATCGGGCCGGTATTCATCGTCGGTTTTTCATTTGCCCATTGAGCAACCACTTTATCGATAGCATCCATTTTTTATATTCCACAACATAGCAACCGGAAAGTATCTTAGCATGAAGATACTTTACAAGACGAGTCCAATCCCGTAAATTGAGGCTAAATCTATCTTCACATAAAGATAATTAACATGAATATACTATTAGCAATGATCCCGGCCTTCTTTTGGGGAACGACTTATGCCGTCACTCAGTTTACGCTTCCTGATTGGCCGCCATTATTACTAGGGGCTTTACGTGCCTTACCTGCTGGGTTACTTCTTTTATTCATTAAGCCAAGTTTACCAAAGAAAAGTGAATGGCCTATTTTACTTGTATTAGGGGCGATTAATATTGCGGCCTTTTTTAGTTTGATTTTTGTGATGGCGTTGACGCTTCCTTCTGCTATTTCTGGGGTCGGAATGATCTCGGTTCCTGTTTTTGCGATGATTCTGCACTGGGTTGTTTATAAGAAAATGCCAACGGCGATTCAAGCTATTTCAGGGGCGTTATTGATTTTCTTAGCATGGCAATTGTTTGACCCGAGCCAGATAGTGTTAAACCCTGTTGGTTTGGCGGCAATGCTTACGGCGATTTGCTGCATTGTTGTTGGCAGTGGGATTACCAAATCGTTAGGTGGAAGAATGCATTGGTGGAAGGTGCTGACATGGCAACTTATCATTGGTGGTACATTTATGCTGATAGGCGCGTTGATTCATAGTCAGTTCGACAGAGAGCTGTATGTTAATGCAGTGACTCATATCAGTATGAATAATGTCTTAGGGCTTGTTTGGTTGCTGACGTTGAACACTGCGTTGGCTTATGGCATGTATGTATGGCTTTTACAAAGAATGACCGTGGTTGAATTTACTTTTGGTGGTATTGCAAACCCGATAGCAGGCATCGTGACAGGTTTAGTGTTAGTGAACGAAACCTTTTCTATGCATCAATATGCCTTAATGGCAGGCATGATCGTGGTTTCTTTATTACCTCAGGTCGTGATGATAGCAAAAAACAAAACACGTAAATAAAAAATGGCCCATTAGAGCGATCTAACGGGCTAATTTTCGAGATAAATAGAGATTACTTTCCAGTGACGCTAAATAGGATGATCGCGTCATGAACACCCTGAATAAACATCTGCATAGCGATAACCGTTAAAATTAACCCCATTAATCGAGTCGTAATAGCGATACCACTTTTACCTACTTTTGCGATCAATTTTTGACCGTATAAAAAGCACACTAGGGTAATTAAACATAAGATAGCAAAAGACGAAATAGTCACGACAATATTAGTAAATCCACCTGACGCTGAATAATTCATCGCCGTTGCTATGGTTCCTGGTCCTGCCAGAATCGGAAGGGCGAGTGGAGATATTGCGATATCATTATCACTGGATGCTTCTTCGTTTTTGTCTTTACTGTTGTTCGGTGAAGTGGAGTGAAGTGTTGAGCTATTGCCTTGTAACATGTGATAACCCACCATGAAAACAAGAATGCCGCCAGCAAGCCTTAATGCTGGCAATGTAATTCCAAACAGTTCAAAGATCCCTTTTCCTAAAATACAGAATAACGCAATAATAATGAAAGCCGTCGTTAATGCTTTAATGGCGGTTTTTTTTCGTTGTGGCTCTGATTGATCACCCGTCATGCCAATGAAGACGGCAGTGTTTGCTATTGGGTTCATCATTGCAAAGAATCCCATGAATACGGTGACAGCCATTGTTGCAAAGTCGTGCATGATTCAATCCTTTTAAAAGGTTCTTATATTTATAGAGTGGCTAAGCATACGTGTTGATATTCGTATTGTCGTTATTTGCCTAATATTACGCAGTTTACATATTATTGATGCTGTTTATGTAATTACGAATTATCTGCGATAGTACTGCTTAAGTACATAATTTGTGTAATTTATTAACTCGCTTGTAGGTTAATAATTATTTCTTTGTAGGTCTTGACCTACAAAAGTAAGTCAATTCATTATTTTTCAATGGCTTATTGGTATTTCTTGTAGTTGAGAATATTGACATTAACTAACTTGGCATTAGGCTTAGGCCTTTACATACTGTTCTTGGTGTTTTAAGCATGGGCAAAATATTAAATTTCATTGTGATCTTATTTCTGCCTGCGGTAGCGTATTCACACGAGATCAACCTCACTCCAATAGAAAAAGTGTATATAAAGAAAAATCCAACGATCTCAATTGCCGTGTTATCGGAGAGTTGGTCGCCTTATATAGAGAAAACACCAGTAGGCGAATATAATGGAATTCATATCGATTATATTAAAAATATAACGTCAATTATTGGCGTAAAGGTTAAATATAATACGTTTGATTCCGTCGATGAGTTATTAAAAAGCGTAGCCGAAGGTGAATCTGATATTGCTGTGGGTTTTAGCCAAACGCCTGAGCGTGATCGCACTTTCTCTTTTTCTGTTCCTTTTTTTACGGGCAGTGTTGCCGTTTGGTATCGAAAAACCAGAGCGGCTTATATGCCGATTCAAAGCCTTTCTTGGGCTTGTGTCTCAGGGACTATTTACTGCGAAAGACTGAAAGAACAAGGGATTCGACAAATTGATGAGAAAAAGCATTTTTTAGAAGCGATTAATCTTGTTAATGAGGGCGAAGCGGATGCAATTATCGCCAACTATGTAACGATTGCAGAATACTTAAATGATTCTAATATTGTTAAAGGGACCACTAAATTACCAGAATGGCTAGAACCGGAAAGTGCGGGGGTTATTGCATCTAAAAAAAATAAAATATTGATTGATATAATAAATAAAGTGCTTAATGAGAAAGAAGATAGATCCCCTCACACTCAAATAGAATCAGATAATATTTATCATCAAAGTGATTTGCTGAATCTGGCTTATCGAAATATGAACGCGGAAGAGCAAACGATTAGATACAGTTTGAAAGAAGATTCTTATCCTTTGTTTTATCGTAATGATAAAGGTGAAATAACGGGCTATTTGTTTGATTTTATTAAGTTAATTCAGGCTCGTACAGGCTTGAAGTTTAAATACGTACCAAGCATTGGAAAAACGGCATGGAACAGTTTGTCTGATGGTGATATTGATCTTGTTCCCATTGCTTATCCTGGCGAAAATAACGACAGTAATATTACGTTAAGTCACCCTTATATCTCTATTACGTATCGCTCGATTGAAAAGAAAGATTATGTTGATGCAAACAAACCAACAGGGGTGTTAATCGCATCAAATAATACCAAAACAAGTTTAATTAGGTCGTTTTTTTCTAACTCGACAAAAACGTACGATGACGTTAAGTCATTATTAAATGATTTAGAGCTTGGGGAGATTCGTTGTGCTTATTTACCCAGTGATCTTATTGAAGGTGTTATTGCTAAAGATTTTACGGATCATTTTTCAATTGGAAAAAGCCCAGATCGAATTGTCGATATTTCATTTGCGGTATCTAAAAATAATGTCTTGCTGTCAGAAGTCATTAATGGCGTATTAGCCACTGTCGATCATGAAGAATTAACCAAATTAAAAAGAGGTTACAGGCAATTTAATGTTATTTATGGCTATGAAAAAAGTCAGGTCTATAAAGTTTTATTTTTATTTTCTTGTGCTGTTTTTCTGGCTTGTTTAGTCATTTATTTTTGGTTAAACAATTTAAAACTGCAAGTGAAGTTAAAAGAAAAAGACGCAAAACAATCTGAGTCTGATAAAGAATGGCTACAAAGTATTATTAATGAGCTGCCAAGTATTATTTTTATTCATGATGATAAAAATAGAGTGTTACTTAGTAACTGTCCTTTATTCCAAAGTGATAGATGCAGTGCTTGTGTGTTTTCTAAAGGTCAAGATGAAATCACTTCCCTCAAAGACAATCAAAAGATTATTACAGAAGACATTATTATTCGCGATACGTTGTTAATCGATGGCTGTAATTTAAGGTTTGAACAAGTTGATCGAGTAAGAAAAAGGATTACCGATCCAAACACACAACGAGTATCGATGTTAACGGTGATCCACGACATTACAGAACAGAAAAAACAAGAATCCGCTTTAATTACAGCGAACGATGTGGCTCAAGAAGCCATTATTTCTCGTGAGCTTTTTCTAGCAAGCATGAGTCATGAATTAAGAACTCCAATCGCAGGAATTACTGGTCTACTTGAGTTGTTAGCAAAGCGAGTAAAAGGCTCTGAAAAAAAAGGGATCGTTGTCAACATCTCTTCTTCAATGCGTCATTTGCATTTATTGGTTAATGATATTCTCGATTTTTCAAAATTAGAGGCTCAGCAATTAAGTTTAGAGTTAAGAGATTGTCATTATTTACGCGAGCTTGGTGATGTATTTCGATTGCATAATGCGGCCGCGTTTGAAAAGGGAATTCGCTTTTGTGTTGATATAGAACCTAATCCGATCAATGTGATTAAAGTGGATTCATTACGATTAAGTCAAATCGTTAATAACTTACTCTCTAATGCCGTTAAGTTTACGGAAAAAGGGCATGTAGAGGCGAGGGTGTCATTAAATAATGAGGTTATGAAGGTACGTATTTGCGATACGGGTTTAGGGATGAATGATGCTCAACTCGAAACGGTATTTAAGCCATTTACTCAAGCAGATAACAGCATCGCTCGTAAATATGGGGGGACAGGCCTTGGGCTAAATATCGTGAATGAATTGATTTATTTGATGAAAGGGACGTTTTCAATTAAGAGTGCCGAAGAGGTTGGTACGGTGATTGAATTTTCAATTCCTATTGAGGTCATTTCTTATTATGACGACCCATTTAAGCGATTGCATATTGAGTGTGAAGTTGACGACAGTGCATTACATCAATGGATAAGTGTATGGACGGAATCGGAGGATAAGTTACCTTGCATTGATAAAAAGCGAGTTAAGATCATCGATACTTGCCAAGTCGATACCGAGAACAATGACGTTGCGGTGATTTGCCTTAATGGCAATAATAAAGAGAAAAAAATGTGTGATAGTGACACATGCTCTATTAGCAACGATCCCTTATTTATTGATGAACTGTATTCGGGACTGGTCAGCATTATGACAGAGCCTTTACGGTGTGAGCATCAAGCGTTAATGCCGTTATGTGGCACAGTCTTAATCGCAGAAGATAACCAAATTAATCGAGTTCTGTTAATGAAACAGCTAGAGGAATTGGGCGTTGTACCTGTTGTGACAAATAATGGCAAAGAAGCTTTAGATAAACTGAGAGAAAATCCAGAAAAGTACGATTTGTTGATCACCGATTGTCATATGCCTATTTTGGATGGGTTTACTCTGGCAAGAAAAGTCAGACAAGAAATCGTTGAGTTTGATAACAAAGTCATTATCGGTTGTACGGCAGAAGATTTACGTACCTCACGCTTAAACGGCAAGACATCAGGGTTTGATCACATGTTATTTAAACCTTATGGGCTCAGCGATCTCCATTCATTATTAAGTCAGTACTTGAGTCGTGGAAGACAAGACTCAAAGACCCGAGTATTAATGCCGCCTCCTTCGTTATTGAATAAGTTTATTGAGCTAGATGATAGGGGGTTAATGACCATTTTTATCAAAACGATGAAAGAAGACATGACGTCTTTGGCTGAAATGTCATCGCAAATAGAAATTCAAGAAATGCTGCATCGCATAAAAGGCGGAGCAGGAAGTATCGGGTTAGAGTCATTAACATTATTGATTGATGAGATATCAAGTGACGCTTTTTATTCAAACAAATATGAAAAAGGATTAGAGAAATTAATGCTTGAGATGAAGACAATCATAGAAGACGCATCAACGTGGTATAAAGAAAAAAATGATTAAATTAAGCATCCTCATTGTGGATGATCATCCGTTACAAGCGCTTGTACTCGAAAATAACTTAAAGAGCATCGGGGTTGAGCATGTGAGCTCTGTCTACTCTGGTTTTCAAGCATTGGAAGCGATAAAAGAACACCAATTTGATGTGGTTTTCTGTGATTTAGATATGCCAGAAATGGATGGGATTCAATTATTAACTGCACTTAAAGAACATGAATACGGTGGTGGGATCGTGATCTTGAGTGCGTTAGATTTGGTTGTATTATCAACCGTTGGGTCTATTTGTAAAAAATTAGATTTTTCATTTACAGAGATCATGACAAAACCAGCAACGGTAAATGATTTATTACCCATAATAAAAGGCATTGATGCCCAAATAAATAAACAAGAATTCAAGCATATTAGTAATAGCTTTCAATATCATATTGATATATCCATATACGATGTATTACAAGCTTTGAGTTGTGGCGAAATCAAAAATTATTATCAGCCTCAAGTTGATTTTACATCGGGGAATATTGTTTCTGTTGAGATTTTAGCGCGTTGGATGCATCCAATATATGGATTAATGAGCCCCGCTGAGTTTTTACCTATCATTGAAAAAAACAATCTCACCGATGAATTGTTTGACGTGGTGATGACCAATGCGCTCTCTGATTATTCTCAAGGGCTATTGCCATACCCATCATCAATAAATGTCACTCAAGAATCACTTGAAAAAGCCGATTTCTCGAAGCGATTTTTAACTATGTGCCATAACCACAAAGTAAAGCCGGCTTTATTTACTGTGGAACTAACAGAAAGAGAAGCATTTAGTAATTCAATCACTCTTTTAGAGAACTTAACAAGGCTAAGAATCAATCAGGTTGGCGTTTCTATTGATGATTTTGGAACTGGGTATTCATCATTAATGAAGTTATCTCAATTGCCTTTTTCTGAAGTTAAGGTTGATCGAAGTTTTGTTTCGACCTGTTTAACGGATCATGCAAATAAAATCATTGTTGATTTTTCTTGTGCGTTAGTAAAAAAAATGAACATGATAATTGTGGCTGAAGGCGTGGAAGATGAAGCAACGTGGCTATATTTGAAAGACGTTGGTTTTGATCTTTGCCAAGGATATTACACAGGGAAGCCGATGCCAATTGAAGTATTAAAAATAATATCTGAACTTGAGAGAAGTAAATAATGATAAAAAATAACATCAACATTTTAATTTTAGATGATCATCCTTTGGTGTGTGCTGCGATAGAAAACTTAATAAAACCTGTCAGCTACGTAGGGAATGTATTAACGTGTTTTAATACAAAAAAAGCATTTGAGATACTTCAAACGGCATCAATTAATGTGTTGATCTTGGATGTGAATTTAGGAAACAGTGACGGTTTTGATTTTTATCGTCGGATTACCGCACATGGTTATAAGGGCAAAACATTATTTATTTCTGCAAATGATAGCCAGTTGTATTCTGATGCGGCGTTTAAATTGGGTGCCGATGGGTATATTTGTAAGTCAGAAAACATGAATTTAATAAAAGAGTCATTAGAAGGAATAATGAATGGCTATACTTTCTTTAAATTCAGACATAATGATGAAAAATCAAAATTTGATGTATCTCTGTCAAACAGAGAAACAGTGGTGTTTAATTATTTAATTCAAGGAAAAACGAACAGTGAAATTGCGGACATATTATCGCTTAGCACAAAGACGATAAGTACGTATAAAAGACGAATTTTTGATAAGTATAATATAAACAACATTGTTGATTTACTTAGGATCAGTGAAGGCAAACTATGAATCTGTTTGTTGCTAAAACGCATCAATTAGTTGTTCGTTCGGCTTTGCTTTCTTTCATCCTCTTTTTCTCTTTTGTCCTCCTTTTTGCTGACAGTTTGGTTAAAAATGAAATCAGAGAATTTGACTTAATGGCTGCTCATATTGATGAATATAAACACAATATTTTATTGATGGGATTACTCATTGAAGCAAAAGTAAATGACGACCATGACGATGTACCTGAATTCCCAATGGATGGTTATTTTGATGGTCGAATTTTCAACTTTAAAAATACACCGTTAAATGATGAAGAAATTGTGGTGCTAAATGTGTCTCGCTACATTTCTAACTTTTTACCTGGCTTTTTCAGTAATAGTAATATTCTGCTTTATTACCGTTCTTACTCTGGGATGAAGGTGTTCACAAACCGAGAAATGAAAAACTCGACATTAGATGAGAATGTATTTGAAAGTGAGCGGTGTAGAACGGTATCGGTTTGCACGCTATACAGCACTGCAGCAGCCCTTAAAGACAGAATGTTGATTTCGGGTATATATACTGATGAGATAACTAAACACTTAGTCATCACGCTATCTAGCCCCATATATAAAAAGAACAAAATTGTTGGTGATTTAGCGATTGATCTGTATTTGAAAGATTCGGAATTTTTATTTGGAAAAGACATATCGTTATCAAAAACAGGTAACTACAATGTAATGGTGATTGAAGACCAATCATACCCATTGCACCAATTTTCTTATAGTAAAGAATACATTGCAGATAATGGGACGATCTTTATCTACAAGCTGCCTTTTACTAAGTTGATTATTGATTTTATTTGGGCTGAAATCGGATTATTGTTATTGATGTTTTATATCCTTTGGAAGCTGTCAGAGTTAAAGGAAAAACAACTAAAGCTGACGAGTATTGAATCGGTGATTAATAGAGATGAATTAACGGGTTTGTATAATCGCTCTATTTTAAAAGACAAAGATTTACTCAATACAAAACAAAAAAGTAGCATGTCGGTGATCGTCATTGATGGTGATAAATTGAAATCAATCAATGATAATTTTGGGCATCACATTGGTGATGAGGCGATAAAGCAAATTGCTCACGGTATGCGAATGACCTTTAGAGAGAGCGATTATCTAGTGCGACTTGGTGGGGATGAATTTCTTGTAATATTGCCTAATTGT
Source organism: Aliivibrio logei (assembly GCF_001691055.1). NCBI lineage: Bacteria > Pseudomonadati > Pseudomonadota > Gammaproteobacteria > Vibrionales > Vibrionaceae > Aliivibrio > Aliivibrio logei. The sequence goes on along the minus strand of NZ_MAJU01000015.1, from coordinate 248,340 downwards.
GATGTTAGTGTTGCCCAACGACTTGCGATTAAATTGCAAGAAAATATCAGTGCGGTCGCTTTTAGTAAGCATTTTCTATCGATCGATGTGAGTGCTGGAGTAACGGCCGTTTTGCAACAAGAGACATTAGCGACGGCAATAAAGCGAGCTGATACGCTGTTGTATAGCCAGAAAATGACTAAGGACATGCCATGAATTCTGATTTAAATTACAATTTATTGAAAGTGTTGTTGTTACTTAATCAACACCGTAATCTAAAGAAAGTGGCTCTTATTATCGGTAAAACAGAAAGCGCGGTAAGCAAATATCTAACTAAAATGAGAGAACAAATAGGAGATCCATTATTTGTTCGAACTTCTCATGGTTTAGAGCCTACTCATGTACTAACTTCTTTGTTACCTAGCTTTGAAAGTGGATTAAGTGTTATTGATAATGCGTTGTTTGAAAAAGGGAGCTTCTCTTCAGAAAATTATACCGAGACGATCCGAGTCGCGATTCATTCCGCAGTCATGTCATATTATTCAACGGAGATATATACAGCAATTCGCGAAGCCTTTCCTAAGCCGATGATCGCGTTAGAAACGTGGACGGAATCTACAGAGCAGCGCATTTTAGATAGTAAAGTTCATATTGGAGTGAGCTTTATGCATGAAGAGCGAGTCAAAAGTATTTATCAGTCAAAACTAACGGATACCACAATGGTTGCTGCGGTATCTCCAAACAGTTCGATTAATTCGTGGGAAGATGCGATTAGAGCGCCATTGATTTCTTTTAAAGTAAATGACTTTAATCATTCGAGACAGTATTTTATTGAACATTGTAAAAAAGCGGGGATCACGCTTAATTATAGAGTCAGCACGGATGATTTTGCCACTGCGACACGTTTGATTCAGCAAGAAGACATGGTTTTTATTTGCTTGAAGAGATTAATCAGCCCTTACAATGTTAAATTGATCCCTATTCCTGAGAATTTTCAAGGAAAGTATCCTTTTGTTTCTTGCATGAAATTGGCGAATAGGAACAGCCCATTACACTGCTTATTAGACGATATCATTCGATTGGTGGTTGTTTGATTGTCTATAATTGTTGTTTAATAGCATCACTGACTTTCAATAGATCAATTAATGACGTTGCATTATGCTTTTCTAAAATTCGAGACTTATAGGTACTGATTGTTTTAGCGCTTAATGATAACAATTCAGAAATTTGTTTATTACTGTAACCTCTCAATAGATAATTAAGTACAATGATTTCTCTATTGGATAAATCGACATCTTTTTTTATGGATGTGCTTTGCTTAAATAATGTATAACCTCGTAATACATTACTCATCGCATCATTGATAAGCGTGGTTGATTCTTCTTTCGAAATATAACCATTTGCCCCTAATTTTTTTGCAGAGTCTGAATACATTTCATATCCGTAGCTAGAAATCACCAGAATAGATCCCTTGAATTGATTCTCCCTGACTTTTTTAATGAACTCTAGCCCGTTAAATTTATTTTGTTTAATGTCTAGAGAGATAAATCCTATATTATTATTCGCTAAAATAGCCAGTGCTTCTTGCATTGATGTTGCATGAAACACATTATTAATGGTTTCTTTTTTCTTTAAATAAGCAGTAATTGACTCAACGATAATTGGAAATGTATCTAGAACTAATGCATTGATCTTTTCTGAAGCGGGCATGGGTGAACCTTATTATTTTTTGAACTACTGTCACCAAATGCATCCTGCGGACATATCCATGTTCTCTTGCTTTCACAGTGTAACTTTAAATTTAACATCTTAAAGGAAATATAAACTTTCCATAATGGAAAGTAAAACATTTATATTTTTTCCATTTTGGAATTTTTAATTAAACAATCCATTTTTTGTGCATTAATTCATTCGTTAACCATTGGCATGCTTTACCGTCATTATCTTTATGCCATGCAATAAATAAAGGGGGATTCACTCTTGGTACAATGCATTTTTTTTCGATTAATATGCCTGTTTTAAGTTGTTCTCTAATTAAGTGCCTAGGTAAAAATCCAACACCGACGCCCATCATTTGAGCTTCAATTTTGCCTTGCATAGTTTTAAACCGGATTTGTTGTTTGCTTTTAAATAGCCCTGTGTCTCTGGTTGGCAGTAGTAAAGAAGAATCAGAAACAATTAAAGAGGGATAAAGTAATAAATCACTGGCTTGGATGGTTCGATTTACTAAAGCTAAAGGGTGATACTGGCTTACAGCAAACAGAAACTCGACTCGACCAATTTCTTTTATTTGATACTCCCCTTTTGGTAAATGGTCTGAGACACCAATGGCAATGTCGGTACGGTTACTATGAAGGGCATCCCAGCCCCCACCGAGTGACTCTTCAGAAATTGTGATGTTTGTCCCATGTTCTAATTTATTGAACTCTATAATTGATTCTAATAAAGGAGATAGAGGGATTATTGTGTCTCTTGAAATGGTAATGTTTCTTTCCCAGCCAGAATCGAGCTGTTTCACTGCGGATTCCAATTTATCTGTCGCAATGAGAATTTCTCTTCCTTGTTCTAATATTAGTCTCCCAGCAGAAGTTAGAACAGCCTTCTGTTTTGAACGATCAAATAAAGTAACACTCAGATCTTCTTCTAATTTTTTGATGGTATATGTTAAGGCCGAGGGAACTTTAAACAGAGACTCTGCCGCTGAAGCGAAGCTGCCTTTTCGGTCTATTGCATCTAATGCTCTTAATGCATCAAGTGTTATCGGGGAGTTCATTGATGTCCTTATTTCTGTAGTTCAAAATAATTGAACAACTTGGTCAAAATTCTCTAATTTCATTAAAGAATAGCATATTTATACTGGTGGAAAGAATAAATGGAGTCTTCTCTATTTTAATTAGTTTATTAAAGGAAATACAATGAAACAAAAAATTAGCCAACTATTATCTTCGACTGCAGGCTTTAGCACGTTGGCATTACGTATTCCTATCGGAATTATTTTCATGGCTCATGGTTCACAAAAACTGTTTTCATGGTTTGGTGGTTATGGCTTAGAAGGGACTGGACAGTTTTTTGAATCAATTGGTTTAGCGCCTGGGGTAGCAATGGCGTTTTTAGCAGGCAGTGCAGAATTTTTTGGTGGGTTATTCATTTTACTGGGTCTGTTAACTCGTCCTGCAGCACTTGTTTTAGCATTTACTATGGTTATTGCGATTGTTAGCGTGCATTTACCAAACGGTCTATTTATGGCTGACGGTGGGTATGAATTTGGTTTAGCACTTTTAGCTGCATGTGTATCATTAATGCTGTCTGGTAGCGGAAAATTATCTCTAGATGAATGGCTAAATAATAACGTTATTAAATCGTAATAGTTGATAATTTAACTACATATAACGAATGACTTATCATTTTGTTATTGGTTTTATTAATGTGAAAATAAAAAGTCATATACAATTTGTGTATGATTTTTTTGTTACCAATAAGTAATTGTTTTGGTTTGTGCTTATATTTAAGTTAATTCTTATTTTTGCTGCTTTTCTTCTATTGACTTTATTGTCATTACAATTAAATAAGGTAGTATTTTATTTACGCATTAATAAAATAGAATGGATATATGAAAACCTTAAAAGGAAAGTTACTGCTTATTTTTATAAGCATGAGTGTTGTGGTTTGTTTTGGATTGTCTGGATTTGGGTATCTCAATTTTAAAGATGAAAGTCTTACTTCTTATAATCGAACAATGACAGAAAAAACAGAGTTAATTTCAACGAATTTAACATCAAAAATAAAAGAATATTTTAATGTAATCAATTCTATTTATGTTGATGTCGATTCTAATGGTACGCTGATTGATATCGATAAAACATCGAATATATTAGAAGGTATTAATAAGAAATTGGCTCTCTTTGACAATATATTTTACGCCGATAAAACAGGTTTAACGGTTTCTTCAGATGGTAAAGGTATTGTCCCTAATTTCAATGGTAAATCTAGAGAGTGGTATCAAAGAATCTTCTCCGGTGAAAACGAAGTAATTACAGAGGTTTATACTGATACTGATAATAACCAAGTATTCTCTTTTGCTATACCTGTAAAACGAAATAATCAAATTGTCGGTGTTCTTGCAGCGTCTCTTCCTGTATCCACTTTTTCTGATTTTATTAGTGAATTAACACTTAACAATCAAGTTTACGTGTATAGAAAAGATGGTTATATTTTATCATCAAAAAAATCTGAATATATTGGTAAAAACATGCACGATGTTAGGCCTCAATATTCGGTATTATCCCCTAGTAATACATCAATGACGTACGATTCTTATACTCAGGATGACACTATTTATGTTGTTTCATCTTTAGAGAAAAGCCAGAATTGGATGATAGCGTCATTTGAATATAATGAGGTTATTCTTAAATCAAGCAATGACACTTTATTTATCTCAATGGTGATTGCTTTAGTCTCTATCGTGTTGTTTTCTGTGATTATCTATAAAGTGATTATGGATTTTATCTACAAACCATTAGGTGGAGAACCAGCCCATATTGAGAATATAATTAAACGTATTTCTCAAGGTGATTTAACCATGGAACTGACATCATCGAGTAAAGATACGGGTATTTATGCCAGTGCTGTTGCGATGATCAAAGAGTTAAAACGTGTTATTGAAGGCAGTCACCAGATATCTGAAAATGTATCAACAGCGTCAACTGAGCTTGCTGCTGTGATGACTCAATCAGAAGTCAATGCTCAACAAGAGACGGCGCAAATAGAGCAAATAGCGACGGCGGTAAGTGAATTATCAAGTACGGCTTCTGAGGTTAGTATTAATGCATCTAATGCTGAAGGGGCGGCGAGTGCTGCTCAAACTAATGTCGCTTTAGGTCATGAGGCATTGTCGAACTCTAGTACTATTGCAACTAAGATTGGTGCTTCGGTTGAGGACTCTGTGATTATAGTTAATCAGCTCAAGGAGTACTCAACAGAAATTGGTGGTGTTATTGATGTGATTAATAGTATTTCTGAGCAAACGAATTTATTAGCGTTGAATGCCGCTATAGAAGCCGCAAGAGCGGGTGAGCAAGGTCGAGGTTTTGCTGTTGTTGCAGATGAGGTTCGTTCTTTAGCTGGGAAGACACAACAATCTACGGTTGATATCCAAGAGATCATTGCTAAGTTGCAAGAGCAATCAGATAAAGCGGATATTTATATGAAGTCGAATTCTCAATTGATCATTGAATCACAAGCGGTTGCTGAAAAAGTGGCGAGTGCATTTACGGGGATTGCTAATTCGGTTACTGAAATTTCAGACATGAATACGCTGGTTGCTGCGGCATCAGAGGAACAATCAAGTGTGACAAATGAGATTGCACAGAATATCAACATTGCTTCTGAGTTAGTGACTCAAAACGTGAGTGGTATTTATCAGAGCGCGAAAGCAAGTGAAGAGTTATCTGAGTTGTCAGTAAGACAAAAAGACATTCTTTCCTTTTTTAAAGTGTAGTATTCATAACGCATTTTATACTAAGAATAAGATTGTTTCTCATACCAAGTCACCCTATATAAAGGGTGACTTTTTATTTAAATGTTTGCTGTTAACTCTGTTGTAGAGATTCTAATTTGGCAATGGTTGTTTGAGTAATAAGTACATCATCCATATAGTAACTAATCTTTTCTCCATCACGCACTCCGCGTAAAATCGCCGTTTCTCCTGTGTCGTAAGTGATGTCCATTTGAATTGTATTGTCATCAATTTTTTGCATTTCGCCGGTAGAGATTGTTCTCTGGTTTACTAATGGATCAATGGGAGCACTACGTAATGATGGGTCTAGCTCATCATTTACTTTAAAATGGGTGTCTGTCTTTGAATCAAATATGTGTGGACTACCAGATATTGGGTTTTTTCCTGTCCAAAATTCTAATGAGTTAAATACAACATAATCAGCTGCGGTAATAATGCCGTAAACCGGCGCAAGAAGCAAGTTAACACCTGCTCTAGCGTAGCGATTATCCACAACTTCAACATTAAACTTCATTACTTTTCCTGTCACTGCATTGCTGCCAATACAACCGGTTAGTGTTGTTGTTAAAATAATGATAGCTGCTGTTTTAATGAATGTCTTTTTCATAATTTAGTTCCAAAAGTAAATAATCAGTGATGTGTTTTCTTGGAGCTATTATGTTTTTCGTTGCAAAACAATACTTACCATTTTGTGCCAATTAAAATTTCATTGATTTATGTTTCCGGGTCGAATTATCGCTCATTATTCGTACGTAAATTGATTTTGAGCCTAATATCTATGTACTTATATAAATTAAGTATCTATATAATTTAAATGCGTTAACGGTGATTTATTTTTTATTGACGGTTATATAAAGTAAGAGCTTAAGATGTATTGGATTGCTTGATTTTTAAGCGGTTTAATTCGGGAGAAATGAGACTAATGACAGTAATATTGTTAACTCATAGGCAAAAAAGAAAATAAGTTCCTATTCGAGCGCTCGAATGCTCATTTTATGTGTTTCTGTCACATTTATGAAATGGGCTAGGCGTTATTATCCTCTTCATCTTCTAACACGTAAAATAGGTTTACAATGAAAACATTAATTGCACATCGCGGCATGTCTTCTCTGGCTCCTGAGAATACTCTATCGGCTTTTTCACTATGTAAAGAGCATGGTGTTCAATGGTTTGAATGCGATGTGGATATTCTGCAAGACGGTACTGTTATTATTTCTCATGATGACACATTAGATCGTTGTACTGATAAAAGTGGTCGATTATACGATATCAGTAGCGCTGATTTATCTTCAATTGATGCCGGAAGTTGGTTTAGTGATGACTATATTGGTGAGCGTTTGCCTACCATTCAAGAATTGATTGCATTAGTGAACGAAAAAGAACTCAATTTAAATATTGAAATTAAATCGTGCTCTGAAAGTGCAAAATTAAGCCATTTATTAATTGATAATTTGATCTCAGCATTAAAAGAATTAAATCCTGAACGTGAGTTAATCATTTCAAGTTTTAACCATCTTGTGTTGTCTGAATTTAAACGTAAAAGTCCTGAAAGTAAGGTTGCCTGTTTATTTGAAAGCCATAATCTATGGGATGACTGGAATTCAATTATTGAATGGTGCCAAGCCGATTATATTCACCCAGAAGAAAAAGGACTGACGCGTGAAATGGTGAATAAATTTAAAGCATCAGGCATTAAAGTGAATGTTTGGACAGTGAATGATTTAGCACGTGCCAATGAATTATTTAATTGGGGTGTTGATGGGATATGTACGGATATTGCTCATAAGTTCCCATCAAAATATAAAGCATAAAAATAATAAATAAAAACAATAACGTGAAAGGATTACAAGTATGAATGTGTTTGAAAAAATTGGATTTACAAGTCGGAATCAACTGTTTGGTTTTTTCTCTGTGGTCATGTCAGGGCAAATTATTTACTCTGCGTTTGAAGCCTTTAAAGGAACATTTTACAATTTATTACTCGATGTGTTGCAGATCGATAATACCCAAATGGGGATATTATTTACGTTGATTGGTTCTGCCATGTTTTTCTATATCCCAGCTGGTTGGGTCAATAACCGTTTTTCTGTAAAATCCATTTTAATGACCAGTTTGGCAATACGATTTATTAGTATGATGACAATCATCTTCTTAGAACCTGGGTTCAGTGTTTTAGTTGTGATCGCTGGTATTTGGGGCTTGGTTGATGCGGCATTCTGGCCTTCTGTTGTGAATGGAGTGACATTAATGTCTGGCGACAAAAATAAGGGCATGGCATTTGGCTTATTAGAATCTGTACGTCGTGCTGCTGAAATGAGCATGAACGCCGTTATTGTTGGTATTATGGCACTTGTTGGCGGTTCTATTCTTGTATTCCAAGGTGCGATTGTCTTCTATACATTATTGATTCTACCGATGATTTTCTGTGTTTGGAAGTTTGTGCCTGATAATCACATGGAAATTAAACAAGGTGAAAGTAAAAATAAAGAGGCGTTAAAAGGCCTACTTCATGTATTAAAAATGCCAACCGTATGGTTAGCTGCCGTGACTTCTCTAACGGTGTATTGGATTTATATTACGCTTATTTACACGGTTCCTTATCTGCAAGCGGTCTTCGGTTTATCAACAGCACAAGCGGCTATCTTCGGTATTATTAATACTGGTGCAATGGGGGTTATTGCTGGTTTAGTTGCGGGTTCTATCGCGGATTTTGTTTTTAAGTCTTCAATTAAAATGATGTTCTTTGCATTGGCATTAACGGCTATTTGTTTAGGTGTGACGATTGCTTTACCTAAAACAGAAGGTATGTTGATGATTAATATGATTCTTTTAATGTGTTTCTCATTTAGTATTTTCCTTGCTAAAGGCATCATCTTAGCGCCAGTTGCTGAAGCGGGTGTACCAAAAGATTACAGTGGCTCTGCAATGAGTGTGGGTTCATTTGCAGCTTATGCGTCTGTATTCTGGGCGTATGCATTAAATGGTTGGATTATTGATACTTACCCTGCGATTCAAGCGTATCAGATGATATTTGGTATTGGTTTAACTGTGGCAATATTAGGTATGATTTGCTCGTTAATTCTTATCTCAATGAAGAAAAAAAATGAAGGTAAGTTGATTGAATCAGAAGCTTAAGTTTTTGTTGGTGTAAATGTGAGATAACAAAAAGCCCCAAAGCAGTAAATGTTTCGGGGCTTTTTTTATTCGACTATTAAAAAAATCATGCGTTTAATACAAATTCTTCAATGACTTTAGCAACGCCATGTTCGTTATTACTTACCGTTATGTGATTTGCAATTTCTTTCACATCGTCAGTCGCATTTGCCATAGCAACACCTAGACCCGCGTATTTTATCATGTGCCAATCATTTCCGGCATCACCCATGCAGATGACTTCATCAGCGGTAATACCAAGATGATCGGCCAATGCTTTAACACCAACGCCTTTGTTGCTGTTAGGGTTTAAAAATTCTAGAAAGAAAGGCGCACTTTGCACAATCGTAAATTGTTTATACAGAGCTTCTGGTAATTGCTTTATTGCGGCAGACAGTAGTTCTGCATCATCAATCATCATGGCTTTTAGAATTTGTTCATCATCAGCGAGTGCTTCGAAATTAATTACAGTGATTGGCATGCCAGTGATTGTTGATTCGTGCTCTGTGTAATAACTTGATTCTGGAGTGATAAGTCCCTTTTCTTGAGAGAATGCATGAATGTGAACGCCTAATTCTTTGGCTAATTTAGCCAATACTTTAGCGTCTTTGCCTGTGATGATTTGGCTACGAATGATTTCTTCGCTTTTTACTCTTTGAACAAGAGAGGCGTTATAGCTAAGAACGTAATCTTCGTCACTCGTCATGCCCAATTCTTTAAGTTGAGATTTCATGCCATTCAGAGGGCGGCCTGATGCAAGCACAACGACAACACCTTGTTCTCGAGCGGCAGCGATGGCTGCTTTGTTTTCAGGTGAGATTTGTTTGTCTGAATTTAACAGTGTGCCATCCATATCAAGAGCAATTAATTTGTACATTCTTTTTCACCATAGTGGTTTAAATTACCTGAAGGTAGCTTACCTGATTTTTGTGAAAAAAATACTATATACTGTGGCTGATTTTTACTACCGATTAAGACCTATGAAACTAAGTACTCGTTTAGATACCATCAAGAATAAAGTGACCGTTCACTATGATCATATTTGGGATTGTTGTTGTGACCATGGTCAGCTTGGTGTTGCACTATTATCATCTCTGCCACACAGTGTGATTCATTTTGTTGATGTTGTAGATGAATTGATGATTAACCTAGAGGCGCAGCTTGATAAGCATGCCGCTGAGATTCAATCTAGATGGCAGGTGTATTGCATGGATGTAAGCCAACTATCAATCATCAATGATCAAAAAAATCTTATCATTATTGCTGGGGTAGGAGGCGAGTTACTGATTGAACTTGTTCGTTCTATTCGACAACGTAATAAAAATGCAGAGTTGGAATTTATTCTTTGTCCGGTATTGCACAATTATCGAGTGAGAGAAGAGCTTATAACAATGGGTTTTGGATTAAATTCAGAAACCTTAGTAAAAGAGAATAAGCGTTTTTATGAAGTAATGCATGTATCTAATCGTGCACTAAAACCGTTGTCTAAAACGGGGTCTGAAATGTGGAATTCAACCGATGTAGATCATCGAGAATATTTAGATAAAACAATCGCACATTACCAACGAATGGAAGTAAGCGTAGATAAAAAAAACAAAATTAGTGAACTGTACAAGTTGTTGTTAACTTCATAAATTGAGCACTATTAAGAAACACGACAAATAGATAGGTAAAGCGAAAGGTTATCAAAGAGATAAGCCTATATCGTAGGATTATGGTTTAGGCATATTTTCAATTAAATCAATTTATTATGCCAGTGCTTTTTAGCATCTAATATTTTAGAATTTTAGAGTTAAGAAAATTAAGGAACCATAATGGAAAATTTTGATTTAAAACAAAAGTTACTTCTTAAAACAATGCAAAAGGATTTTGATTTAGCTTTTGAAACGAAAGCGCTTAAAAATGATGAGCTAATTAAAATGCTTAAATATTTTGTTATGAAATTTGAGTCTATTCGTTAGCAATGTGAAATTACACTAGTTAATTTCACATTGCTTAATTAGTGTAATTTAGTATGTAATTAATGTTTTTTAAGTTTATGTACTTCAATCCCAAACCCAAGCGCGCTATAAGCAAGTAATGAATAGCCTAACAACTCGACACCTTCTTCCGCTAAATTTTTCACAGTACGAATATACTTACCTTCAAGCAGCACTTCCCATAGGTACTTCATTCCTACTAATCTAGAAAAAACTAGGATAATGACCAATGCACAACTAAGCGTGTAGAAGTAACGGTTATCAAAAAAACGTGAAGAAGTCGTTAATAATTTTTTTTTGTCTTTTAAAGCAAAATAGAAAGATATTGCAACTGTAAATAAGGCCGGTATAAGCCAAAATCCATGGTAAACCTCATCGAATAGTCCATCACATTCTCTAATTAGTATACAAGTAAAAAAGCCAATGATAAGAATAGCAAAGGAACGTACTTCGCTATTGGTCGTAGCAATGTAACTAAAAGACAATATAACGATAAGCAGCAGAAGTTGTTGGTAATATTCAGTAAGTGAATGTTCACTTAACCCGTTATGTAAGGTAACAATGTCAGTGCGAACAACTAGATAAGCGACTGTTGCAAAAATGCATTGAATAAAAAGCTGAAGTATTCCTTTTTGAATTGCTTTTATTTCTTCTGATTTTGAATAGGAGAAAAACATCACCGTCTCTTTATTTTTATTGACTAAGTTATCATTATAAGAGAGCGGTGATGTGTAGTCTGCGTCTATTTATAGAAAATATGATTCCATAACAGCAGTTTGAAATACTGTAATTTCTATGGGATGTTATTCATTATCCAAAATAATGAAGTGGTTGAGATGATCACCCATAACGTCACTCCAAAGATCAGTGGCTTTGCACCTGCAGATTTGATCTTCTCAATTGAAATACTGCACCCAATAAAAAACAGACAAAGTGCTAATAGTTTTTTTGATAGGTTAAAAATATCATCATAAACGACATGAAATTGAGGTAAGTTATCATTGATTAAGATGGCTAAACAATAAAATAAAATAAAATAAGGAATCGTTATTTTTTTACTCGTACTTTTGAATAATAGGGCACTGATTAAGGCCACAGGGACAATCCACAGTGCTCGGGCAAGTTTTAGGGTTGTTGCTGTTTTTAAAGCCTCTTCACCATAAGCGGAAGCGGCACCAACAACTGATGAAGTATCGTGAATAGCAATTGCAGCCCATGTACCAAAAGCATGTTGACTGAGTTCTAATGCATGCCCAATAACGGGGAAAATAAAAAGAGCAATAGAGTTAAGTACAAATACCGTCGCTAAAGCTAAACCTGTCGACTCTTCATCGGCATTAATTGCAGGAGCAACAGCTGCTATGGCACTGCCACCACAAATAGCTGTTCCTGATGCAATTAAATGCCCAGTAACTTTATCTAGTTTCATTTTTTTAGCGAGGAACCAACCAAAAATAAGCGTACCTACAATCGTAGATAGAATGATACCAATCCCATTCGACGTTGCTTCTATCGCTTCATTTAGTTGAATGCCAAACCCTAAACCTACAATAGAATAAGCTAAGAGTTTTTTTGTGATTTTACCTAAAGATAAATTGGTAGGGACAAAGCCAAAGCTGGCTAAAGCAAATCCCATGACAAGAGCCGTTGGGGAGTTTACCCATGGTGTTAGTGCTAAAAGAGCAGCAATATAAAAAGGGAAGTATCGTAATAAATGTTGTTTAGTAAAAGTCATGTTTATAATTCATAGGCACAGGAAAACTAACGATATCATGTTTTTATTGTTTAGTAAGTTTAATTATTATTGATGTTACGTTAAGGAAATATTTACGCTATGGTGTGACTGATTAAGATTATTTCTCAGAAAAATAAGCCTTGTTATGCTGTTCTTGCATAAATCGTAGCACTTCTTTATTGGCTAGAAGTAAAGACGTATTAATCGATAATATACACTCTCTATAAGAGATGTTTCCCACATTGAATTCGCCAGTATCAGATTTCACTCCGTAACACTCTATTTGAAACCCTAAGTAAATTAAATGAGTAAACATATCTTTTCCATAGGTTTTCACATAGTACATTGTGATGTTGCTTTTTCTTGCTAGATTCACGAGTATATTGTAATTAAGATAATTAAACGTATCTTTATCAATAGAAAAGCTAGAGTAATTATATAAAGCCATATCCTCTTTTGTTTTTGTATAACTTGTTGTGTTAGTTAAGGATATGTTTGTTTTTTTTAATCGTAATTCATTTTTAATATCATCGACAAGATAGTAAAAATTCAGATTATGCCCTGATTTCTTATTGTTATGTAAGTTACTGTATCGGTAAATGTCACACTTGTTTCTACTGTGTAAAAGTGGAATATCTATGCCTTCTATGTTTTCTTTCTCGTCTTGAAAGTCCAAGCTATGATAATATTGCTCAATAGCAGACGTAAACCTTTCATATCCATTATCAATGTCTAGTGGTTTTTGTATTAGTTCAATATCTATTTTTTCCTTATTTGAATCATAACTTACGGTTTTAATTTTACTGCTGTATGAATTAAATTGGCTTAGAAGTAAGTCTTCATATTTTTTTTCTTTTGAATCGACACTCAGATTAAGTAATAAATCAAAAATATCAAGCTCAAAAAAGCGAGCAACTTGAATGGCTTTATAGATAGGTGGGCGCGTGGTTCCTCTTTCCCAGCGACTGATCGTAACACTGTCGAGTTTTTGGAAGCCTTCTGAGTATAAGTTAAGTTGTGCTGCGAGATTACTTTGAGTCAAGTTTCTTTCTATTCTTTTCTGCTTTAAATACAGGGAAAACATAAATACCTCAATTATATATAGATATTCATTCTATGTTTAAAAATAAATACCACATAGGCATTCTTTTTTTAAGTTTAACCTGAGATGCCTTGTACTTTTTCCTCTTTTAATATAGTTATCAATTCTACGTTTGATAATAGTTTTTCAACTTTTACCGATAAAATCACATCACGATATTTTTTTCTTCCTACCGATATTTCTCCTTTAGGATGTTCATTTTGATAAGAGGATAGTTCGAAGCCAAGACTGATTAGAAAATCATACATTATCTTTAATCCTAATCGTATGGAGTAATATTGGATGCTACTATTTTTACACAATAAACTAACATCATTTATTATTTGAAATTTAAATAATTCTTCTGAAGATGAATATCTAGAACAATTATAAAGGGTAATGTCTTTCCCTTCTTTATATGCAATGCTTTTTGTATAATCTATTTTACATTTGTTATTTTTTATTTGTGATGAAAATTCATCAGTATTAAAGTAAAAGCTAATCGAGTGACCTAATATATGGTCGTCATCGTTATTATGAAACGTTAATCCAATTAGTTTGTTTCTTGTTTGGTATAGGTATAAATCGATATTAAATAATGAATCTTTTTCAATATCTAAATTATTATATAAACTTGATAATAGATTTATTATCATTCTTTGATCTTTTGGTATTGTTTTTATTTTGAACTCTACATGATTGATATTATTATAATAATATTGTTGGATATTATGTAACTTTAGGAGCCTATCATTAAATCGTTTGTCCATTATTGTATCTAAGGCTGACATATCAGAGGCATAATCATTATTCAATAAGAAGTATTTAAGGTCGTAATCAAACAATCTTAAAATGCGGATGCACTTCTTCAGTGATGGTTTTGTAATCCCTCGTTCCCAGCGACTGACTGTAACGGCGTCTAATGCGTGGAATTCAGCATCTATCAAATTTAAATGTGTTGAGAACTCTAACTGGGTTAAGTTTTGTTTTTTACGTATTTCTTTAATGCATTCAGAAAACATATTTATCACCATAAATTTATATTTTATCTTTAAATATCGTATCTTTAGCATTTTTATACAAGTTTATTTTGATGATACTTACATTTTGGCAATATTATTATTCTTTATCAAGATTTTCATGTGAGTGCGATGACGGTAGGGGCCATTTTAGCGGGTTCAGTAATCGTTGGGTCGTTTTCTGGTTTATATTCAGGTTGGCTCTCAAATAAGTTTGGTCGTAAATGTTTTTTGGTTGATGGTCTGCTTTATTTTAAGTGTGGGTTAGGTTTTGCCTTTGCTCCTTTAGTTGGAGGGTTCTTGATTCAATGGGGTGGGTCTCCCCTTTATTTACTGTCTATTTTGTACTTTCTCTTGTTATGAACGGACTGTATAAGTGGGCTGAGAGGGACAGTTAGTAGGCGACTATTTTTAAATGGATATTGAAATGACAACGTAATGCTACGATGAAAAATTTACTATGAGACGATGAATATTGGTTGAATAGTGGATTTGAAAATGGTTTTTGAGTACAAGTGTCAAGCATGTAATAAACGGACTGCTGTATTTCGAATAAGAAGAACGAAAATGGAAAAGTTATTTAAAATAAATTGTAAAAAATGTTTATGTGGATCATGTGGTACTTTCTTTTTTATAACGTTAAATGGTTATGTTTACGTTGACTAAAAGCTTTCTTTTTTTGTAGATAAATAGGTTAGTACAGCAAGGTGGTCTGAACCAGAAAACTGAGGAAGCACTTCTCGTTTACAAATAGAGAGTGAATTTGTGTCTATATTTCTTAACCAGAGATGATCAATCGCAATTCTAAAGGTTTTCGGTATCGATATTCCTGTTATCTCCATCGGCCAGCTTGCCACCGGTGCAGTATCATACTCCTCAAAGGTATGCACAAAACGTTTGGTGTTTGAAGATAAATTAAAGTCTCCAATAATGAGTGTATCTGAATAAGGGGAATAATCAGCCAATCGTTCTAAACTTTCAATTAATGCATTTCTTTCATACCAAAGTTGCTTTGTTCGTGGTGATGGAGGGTGAGCGGTATATAAGCTTATTGGACGTTTTTCACTGCTTTGCCATACTCCACTTATCATAAAATGTCCTGCTGGGGTATTTTGTGCCCTTAGGTTAATAGGCTGCTTACTTATGATCATTTGTCCGCTTGGATAGCCTAAGCCTGGGGTTCCGCCAAATTGATAAGGGTAGTTGTCTGTGATCTCCATAAAGCGATCCCCATGCCAAGGTGATGTTTCTTGTAATATGACTAAATCAATGTCGTTTTCCGTGAGGTAAGTTAAAAAAGGACTAAGATCAGGATTAGTATAAAAAAGATTATATTGGACGATCTTTAAAGGGTCAGAGCAGGGAATGTTTGAATACAGTTGTGCTGGGTTTTGATAGGAGCACAGAAAGGCTAAAAGCAAAGAACAAAATGAATATAAATAATATCGAAAAATGAGGAAAAGAATAAAACCAGAGTAGTAAACGGTTGCAATAGCGCTTGGGATCCCCGTTATATTTTCAATCCACCAAATGTTGGATACGTGATAAGAAATGCGCCATAGACAAATGGGCAGCAGTAGTAACAAACAGATTGTGAACTTTATTTTTAGATCTTTTGCCATTCAACACCCACCGATAAGTAATCTTGTATTTACTAGTATGGGTGAAGAATAAGGCTGATGGGAGTTTTTTGATAAATAATAAGCCGTTAAAACATTGGATAATGAAGAGGAGAATACCCTTGCTTCATGGCGTCTACCATTTTAAGCATGACAGGCAATGCATGCTTAAAGAAAACCTCATAGCCCTCACATAAAACGTTATGATCTTCACCGTTGTTGGTTTTACTGACTCGATTTTTTGGGCAGCCGCCGTTACATAATGGCTTAAAATCACAACGTAGACATTTTTGGCTCAAAGAATCGTGTTTATTTTGCCCAAATTTTATTTGCTGTGGTGAGTTAACCATTTTGGATAGTGACGCATTATCATGGTGAATATTGCCAATTTTGTATTCGTCGTATCCGTAGTGATCACAACTGAACACTTCCCCATTAGATTCCATCATCAATTGCTGGCCACAAGTATCGGCGTGGTGACACATCTGGCTTTGTTGCCCCATTAAAATCATTAAGCAGTTTTCAAAGAATTGAACATAGGTTTTACCTATGTCGTTGGCTGCCCATTCATCAAAGACATCACACAGAAACTGTCCCCATTGTTTACCTGATAAGGTCCAATCGTAATCAAATCGGCGATCCATCTCATGATCAATACAAGGTTGGAATTGAAGGTAGGTGCTGCCATTATCTTTCAAAAATCGATAAATGGTTTTTCCATATTGATAACTTTTGTTGTTAATCACGGTGAGAGTATTGAACTCTACATTATGATCTTTTAAATGGCGCATACCACGTAAGGTTCGCTCAAACGAAGAGTTACCTGATTTATCGATTCGAGCAATATCATTAATAAGTTGAGGGCCATCAATACTGATCCCAACCATGAAATGATTATCTGCAAAAAAGGCGGCCCAACGATCATTAATTAAGGTGCCATTGGTTTGAATTGTATTTTGAATTGGCGTATTTGATGGTTGTTGCTGTTGTAATCGAAGCGCTGATTGATAAAAATCCAAACCTCTCATCATTGGTTCACCACCGTGCCAAATAAAATCAATCACGGGAGTTTCTTTGGGTTGAGATGCCATGTGATTTACGATCATGCTCTCTAAAGTTTCGTGATTCATGCCTGGTTTTTTTTTATCTTCATTTTTGAGGTAATAGCAATAGTGGCAATCTAAATTGCATTTTGCACTTTCAGATTTGATGAACAAACTGTAAGGCGTTGTGGCGGAGATAGTCGATGTAGACATCAAGTGTATTACCTCGTTATTTAGGTATGATAAGTGGGCATTATTAATTTAATGAATTATATAATGACAGTCGAATTGCATTTATTAATAGCGATTATTCATTCTTACAATTGTCCTTATTTATTAAGAGTCTGTAGTCTAAATTGGTCTTTATTATTTGAGGTCCAACGATGAAAAAAGCGATCATAGCAACGGTAATAGCAAGCACTTTGTTGAGCACTACAATCGTGTTTGCCGATGAGTTAACGCCAATTAACCCTCAAGAGGAGTTGGCGTATAATTTAGGGTTGCAAGCCTTTATTTATGGTGCAGGGCCATTGACAGTTGCTCAAGTAAGAGCGGCTTCTACGAATGTAAAAACACCAATGGATAATGGGGCAGCGCCTTTAAATATGATGGGAAAAACCCTCAGACTTGCAGGGCCTGAAGACAGAGTCGTTCCCACCGTTAATAACGATACGCTTTATTCACAATCTCATATTAATCTTAATGACACAGGCCCATTGGTGATTGAAATTCCACCGACAAATAACCGTTATTTTATTGTTCAATTGCTTGATGATTATTCTGAAGCGGTTGGCAATCTAATTGAAGATAATGCGGGTAAGAAAGGAGGTAAATACCTTCTTGTAAATAAAGGGTGGAAAGGCATAGAGGGCGGGATTCCTGCTGATATTGATGGCATTCTTGAATCAAGAACGCCATTGGTTTGGTACATTCAACGGACGGGTGTTTCTGGTAGTAAAGATTTAAATACGGCATTAAAAGTGCACGATGGTTTTATTAATTACCCACTCTCTGAACTTGGACAAACACATCAACCGGTTAAATTAACTCACGCAAAAACAGGTATATCTCCGGTTCCTCGTCCTCAAGGATTAGCATGGTTCAGGTTAATCGATCATGAATTACGTACAAACCCAATTGCTGCAGATGCTGCAATCGTCGATCAGTTTAAATATATTGGTATCGGAGGGGATAAACCGTTTAATCCGGATAACTTAACGGCTGAACAGAAAAAAGGTCTACTTCGAGCATTAAATGCTGCGCCTCAAATTATTCAATATGCGAGTCGTGATTTAGGGACTAAAAATAACGGTTGGGCAATGATGTTTGAAGGAGGTAAATATGGGAATGATTACCTAAGTCGAGCGAGCATCAATTTTCGAGCCGCAGGATTAAACACCAAAGAGCGTGCGTTGTATCCGAATCGTTATACCGACTCAAAAGATCACCCGTTATCGGGACAAAATAACTACCGTATGACAATGCCTGCAGATGCACCTGCAAAAGCGTTTTGGTCATTAACGATGTATGACGCGAAAAATCTTTTTATGATACCAAATAGCATCGATCGCTACTCAGTATCAACGAATCGTAAAGATGAACTGACATACAACAAAGATGGTTCATTAACCGTGTGTATTCAAAACAATAAGCCGACAGACGCAAGTTGTAATTGGTTACCGGCACCAAAGGATGACTTCTATTTACACATGCGTTTATATGAACCAACACAAGCGGTATTAAATAATACATACGCGCTCCCTCAAGTAATAAAACAGTAAGTTATTTGTCTTTTAAAAGAGCGCACTGATTGAGTTCAGTGTGCTTTTTTATTTGTTAACACGAGAGTTCTGAATGAAACCCACGCACCGATTAACGTTATTAAGTTCGGCTTTGTTATTGGCTTTTCAAGCGAATGCAGCAGGAACACTAATTCAAGAAATGAGTAAAATGACCGTCAGTACAGCTGGTGCAGGCAGTGCGGTATTAGCAGAGAATGCCTCGGTAGCTTATTCAAATCCTGCCGGTATGAGTTACATTGAAGGTGATGCATTGAGTGTGAATGCGGCAGTAATGGATCTTGGTATTAATTATGATGATGCGAATGATCTGCAAAACAGCAGTGATAATGCGGGTGGTCTTCAACCTTATGGTTCTCTGTATTACGTCCATCAGCTTAACAATGATATCCATTTAGGAATGAGCGTGTCCGCACAAGGAGGCAGCGCATTGGATTATGGAACCTCTTATGCGGGGGCTCTGAGTTTAAATGATCTTAGATTATCCGTGATTCAATTGAACCCAAGTGTGTCTTATCAAGTTAATGATAAATTGTCGATAGGGGGAGGATTGCAAATTGACTATGCCAGCTTTGATGAAACCTTGTTATATGGGCAGGGTAATATTGAAACCGACAGTTGGACATTGGGATATAACCTTGGTGTTATGTATCAGATCGATAACCATAACCGTTTGGGTATCGCGTATCGTTCTCGTATGAACCATGATTTGACGGGAGAAATGAGCACTGAATCAATGATTGTTCATAGACCAAGTCACCCAAAAGTCCCCCTTCCTATTCCAGCAATGTCCGGTCAAGCGGGCTTAAACGTTCTTAATCCTCGTCAACTTGAATTATCAGGTTTGCATCAATTGAGCCAGCCACTCAGTGTCGTCTGGAGCTTAGGTTTTGAGCAATGGAGTGATAATGAATCAACCACGGTTTCTATTAATGATGGTAACCACATTCAACAAATAGAACGTAATTTTGATGATGTATGGACAGGAGCTGTTGGTGCTCGTTATCAATTAACACCAAAATTACGCTTGGAGTCGGGTATTGGTTATGCAACGTCACCGTTAGATGATCCTAAATCTCAAGGTGCTGATTTACCAGTAGATACTCAACACAGATACAGCATCGGTGCGACTTATCAGTGGACAAAAGACACGTCCTTCAACACCTATTACAGTTATGTGGATTATGGTGATCCTGAAATCAATAACAGCGGTATGATAGGGCAATTCGATAATTCTAATCAGTTTATCGGCATTACGATGAATATGGCGTTTAAATAAGCAGATCTCTATCATTCATTTAAATTAATAATGAAAAACAGCGAATCATAAGTTTATCTTCAGCGAATCTTAAGTTTGATATGAAACACTCATGTCACTCTTAAAGGTTCTGAAGGTATGTTCATTTTGTCTACTTTGATTTCAAAAATTAAAAACAATTCTATTACGATGAATATGGTGTCATTAATCCCCATCGTCTCACTTTACTTTGCGGTTGTTTTTAACTATCCAATTAATGAAAAGATTTATCTTTTGTCTCAAGGGCAATCTATTTTTCTTTTCTTAACACCTGCGATTTTGACGTGTGCCTTTATTATTATTTTTTCGGTATTTGCTTTTCCTTATGTATTTAAAGGCATCGTTACCCTTCTTCTTTTAACTTCTGCTATGGCGTTCTATGCCGCGTTGCAATACAACACGATGTTTGATTATGCGATGGTAGAGAATATTTTTGAAACCAATATCGGTGAGGCTACATCGTATTTGAGCAGCGCTTCTGTTCTTTATTTTATTCTTTTTGGTGTCGTTCCAACTTTATTGTTGCTTAAAGTGAAAGTGGTACGTCATGCATCATGGTCAAAAGAATTGTTTCACCGTGCGTTACTCGTCAGTCTTGCGATTATTGGTCTGTTATCTATCTCAGTTGTTTATTTTAAAGATTATGCGTCGATTGGTCGTAATAACTCTTACCTTAATAAAATGATTAATCCAGCCGATGCTTTTAATACGGTCAAATATTTAAATAATACGTATTTTACTGCTCCGATGGAGTACAAAACATTAGGTGAAGATGCGGCACTTATTCCTGCTAAAAATGGTAAGCCTACGTTAATGTTTTTGATTGTGGGTGAGACCGCTCGTGCACAAAACAATACGTATAATGGCTATGAAAGAGAAACGAATCCTTATACAAAAGATCTTGGTTTAATTGCCTTTCAAAATGTATCTTCGTGTGGAACCGCGACCGCATTGTCTCTTCCATGTATGTTTTCGAATATGCCCCGCACAAGTTACAACAGAGAGCGCGCAAACAGCCAAGATAATGCGTTAGATATTTTAAGTCATGCAGGCGTAAAATCGGTCTGGATTGATAACGATGGGGGAGATAAAGTCGTCGCGAAGAACATTGAGAAAAAGATGATCACTGATCATTCTGATCCTAAGTTATGTGATGGGTTAAGCTGCTACGATGAGATTTTATTTAAAGGTCTTGATGAGCGCATTGCGGCAACAGAAGGTGATCAACTCATTGCTCTTCACACGATAGGCAGTCACGGTCCGACGTACTGGAAAAGATACCCAGAAGATATGGCGGTATTCAGTCCTGCGTGTAATCGAAGTGACATAGAAAACTGCAGTGATGAAGAGATCACGAATGTGTACGATAATACGTTAGTGTATACCGATTACATCATTGCAAAAGCGATTAAAAAGCTAGAAACCTACTCAGATAAATACAATGTTGTATTGTTGTATATCTCAGACCACGGCGAGTCATTAGGTGAGAATGGATTATATCTACATGGCGCGCCTTATATGATTGCACCAAAAGAACAAACTCAAGTACCTTGGTATATTTGGATGAGTGACGATTATGCAACTCAAAAAGGCATCGATAAAGCGAGTGTGATTGAGAAAGCGGCAACCGGAGAATATTCGCATGATAATTTATTCCACACTTTGCTTGGTTTGTATGGCGTAACCACGAAAGCAAAAGATAATGCATTGGATATTATGGTGAATTAACCATAAAACAAAAATTGCCATGATGTGGCACTAATACAGAAAAAGAGGGGAATCATGAGAATGGTAACCCTCTTTTTTTGTTACTATAATTCACTAATACATAAGGTGGTAAAAAACATGAATATATTGCTGATTGAAGATTCTGAACATTTACGTCGTAGTCTCGTTGTCGGGTTAAGTAATTTAGGCTTTACGATTGATGAGACTGGAGATGGCTCAAAAGGATTATCAATGGCAATCACGAATGACTATGACTTTATTATTCTTGATCTTATGTTACCTAATGTAGATGGTATTACTCTGTTAAAAAGCATCCGCAAGATGGGAAATGACGTAAAGGTGATTATTCTATCGGCAAAATCGTTACCAGAAGATCGAGTTGAAGGGCTACTTTCTGGTGCGGATGATTATTTAGTTAAACCTTTTTCTTTTGATGAACTTCATGCTCGTATTTTAACCGTAGGGCGAAGAGGCATTGTAAAAAATAGTGATGATGACGTGAACCTTGCAGGATTCCGGCTCGATCTGGCTAAGAAAGAATTTGAATTTGAAGGAACCTTGGTTGAATTAACGAAAAATGAATACAAAATTATAGAGTGTTTGTTTTTATCAAAGAACCAAGTCATGACCACTGAAAACATCAGTAATTATGTGGTGGGCTCGTTCGATTCTTTATCTAAAAATACGATAGAGTCTCACTTATCGTCAGTACGAAAAAAAGTAAAGCTTCTTGGTGGCGAAGTGCCGATCAAAAATAAACGTGGTTTTGGCTATTACTTGGATAGAAACGAATGTACTCAATAAAAAGCAGATTAGTTAATGCCTTAACCGTGATCATCGGTGCTATTTTATTAGTGGTCTTTTTATCATTGGACTTCATTCTTGATGCTTGGGTTGATAAGCAATTTGATGAAGCATTAATTGAAAAATCCAATTATTTTAAATCACTTATCGAAGTCGAAAGTGATGAGATTGAATTTGAATACCATAAAGGGTTCATGCCTCAATTTGAACGAAAAGAAGATGCCGAATTTTTTCAGATTTGGTCAGATAATAAGACGTTTGCTAAATCCGAATCCTTGGCTTTTTTTAATGATGCCGATCTTAAATATAAAGACGTCCCCACGCATGAGAGTCGAATTTTTAAATTGAAGTTGCCCGATGGAAGTATGGGGAAAGCCATATCGGCGCGTTTTCAACCTCAGTTGTCCTCTGAGATGGATCCTAACGATATTAAGTACATTGGGACCATGCACCTCACGTTGGCGATATCGAATCAAAAAGTAACGAATATCCTTTTGTTTGCGGATTTATCTCTTTTGTTTGTTTTTCTCACCACCATATTTGGGATGAGAATGGTGATTATTAACGTTGTTGATAGAGAGTTAGAGTCACTGTCCCTTTTGAATAAAGAAATTTCAGAGCTCGATGCTAATGCAATTCAAATTAAAGATAATCCGAAAGAAAGCCAAGAAATTGCACCGATAAGGCGTGAATTGAACCGATACCTTGATTTAAATGCAAAAATCATTGCAAATGAAAAGCGTTTGTCTTCAGACATTGCTCATGAATTAAAAACCCCAATCGCGGAGTTAATTAGCTTAAGCGAAATGAATATTCGTTTTCCTGATGATATTCGGATTTCGGCCACTTATAAGGAAGATGTTCTTTCGATTTCGAATAACATGAAAAATATTGTGAACCAGTTAATGATGCTAAATCAAAGTGGGTCTAAGAGTTTTTCGTTAACACAGCAATCAGTGCAGCCTTATCCCGTTGTTGAGATGGTAATGAGTGAATTGGCCTTTAAATATCCAGAAATTAAAGATCGGGTGTTATTAACATCGCCGTCTCATTTACCGGCCGTACATGCCGATAAGTTTTGTATGGAAGTGATCATTAAAAATTTACTTGATAATGCATTGTTTTACAGTACAAAAGGAAGTTCAATTTCTGTGTCTTTGTGCGTAGATCATAGCCAAAATAATGTTGTATTATGTCTCTCTAATCACTCAGGAATCGCATTAACCCAAGAAAATATAGATCATTTATTACAACCTCTTTATCAGGTGGACCGTTCTCGAACTAACACCGAGCGACATGGGTTAGGTTTGTCTATTGTTAAAAATTTATGCGAGATAAATTCATTCTCTCTAGAAACGACATATAAAACAGAAACGAATGAAATATCATTTACGGTGAGTTTCCCTTTAATTCCAGTAAAGATATAAATCGCTCGAAATATAAATATACGCGGCTATTTGATTAATTAGCCGCGTATATTTACGTTTAGATCTTAAATTTATAGGTGATCCATGTTTGTTCATCAGTACTGCCAGTAAAGAGAATCACGTTACTTTTATCTATTTTATACCCCACATTAAGCTCAGCATAAAAATCTCTAAACTCTTCTCCATTTAATCCATATTGATACTGTGGTGAGGCGAGAATGAAAAATTTGTCGTTAATATTATATTTTGCGTATATTTGGGTATTAATAAGGTTGGTGTCTTTATATAGATGATTGGATTCCCATGATTTTCCATAGGTTATTCCAGCATAGAGTTTTAATTTCTTATTAATAGGGATAACTTGCAGTAAACCAACCGTCGCATAATTTGAACTAAGGCCATCAATATGGTCGTCTTTACCGGAATCAATATAAATGCCAGTGCCTGTTTTTTTATTGGGAACAAAAATACGAGCGCGATAGGTTTCAAAGTTATTTGTTCCTTCTATTTTTCCCATTGCTGCCCAATTATGTTGACCGACAGAGAATTGCAGTGAGCCTCCAAGCCCTTTATCTCCGGCTTTAATATCGCCGCCAGTGTAAACTGACATAGGATCAGACATATCAACGTCATCGTGATTTTGGACGGTCTCTTTTGCATTTGAGTAGAAGGGGGTGAGTGAGATAAGAAAAAAAGAAAGAGTGATGTATTTCATTAGAATCCTTAGCTTTAATAAGACAGATAAGAAAAGAGGAGCGGTTATGCTCCTCTTTGGGTTGTACTACGCTTATTTCACTGAGTTATCCGACATTCCAATGCCACCTGATTTTTGACGTGGTGGGAAGGCTTTCAGAGATTGCTTATATTCAACAATCGATTTTTGTATGGTTGGAACGATCCATGAGCGCTCTTTCATCCATAAGAACCAGCCATTGGTATCTATGCTTCGTTCAAATGGGTCGGCTTTAATATCAAGAATAATACCAAGCGGCCATGCTTTTGCAGGTTCAGTCCATTCCGTTTTCGTTTTTAAATGAACTTTCCAGTCATCGACACGAACGGCATTTAAATCTTGCTCGTTATAGAAGAAAAACTCGTGGCGTTTACTCGGTCCTTTTTTGGTTAACATGTCCATTTGATTATAACCGTCTAAATGCACTTTATAATTGGCATCGCCAATCTTAGCGCCTTCTAATAGGTCTTTTTTCACCGTCGTATCGCCCGTTGCTGCCGCCATTAGGGTTGGCAGCCAATCTTCAGAAGTCATAAATCCGCTGGTGTACTCGCCTTGAGGAATGTGTCCAGGCCAACTAATCAGCATAGGTACTCTAAACGCGCCATCCCATGTTGTTCCTTTTTGACCACGGAACTCTGCACTTCCCGCCATTGGCCAGTGATCAAGGTTAATACCATTATCAGCAGTAAACATAATGATGGTATTGTCGGTCTCTCCAAGGGCATCAAGCTTATTCAGTAAGACACCAATTTGGTCATCCAACTCTTTTAAGGCATCGAAGTATTCGGTGTGACCACTTGCTCCTAAATACTCGTCTTTTACGTGTATTTGTTGATGCATTCGTGATGGGTTGAACCACATAAAGAACGGCTTATCTGGTGTTTTCGCTTCATGCTTGTCTAACCAATCTGTTGAGAATTTAACGAATTCGTCATCGATGGTTTTCATACGCTCAGATCCAAGAGATCCTTTATCTTCTATACGTTGCTTTCCGATTTCACCCCAGCGAGGTTGCACTGTTTTATCGTACTTATTGGTTGCAAAGCTGTGCACCATATTACGAGGTCGACCAACAAAGTTTGGATCTTTAGGGAAATTAGGTTGTTCTGGCATTTCCATTACATTGAGGTGATACAAGAACCCGTAGAATTCATCAAAGCCATGTACCGTAGGCAAGAATTTATTGCGATCACCTAGGTGACTTTTTCCGACATGAATAGTGTCATATCCTTTTGCTTTTAACATTGTTGCAAGCGTAGGGTCTTCTTTCTGTAAGCCAATGTTTGAGCCTGGTTGACCTACCGTCGTTAACCCCGTTCTGAATGGGTATTGCCCCGTAATAAACGCGCTTCGACCTGCGGTTGAACTGCCTTGTGCGTAATAATCACTGACCATCATGCCACGCTTGGCAATTCGGTCTATATTAGGGGTTTCAATGGCCCCTAAACCACGGTGATAAGCTGAAATGTCCATAGGGCTAACATCATCTACCATTATGGTAATGATGTTAGGTTGGGTTTGAGCCGCATGAGCGCCAAAGGACGTAACCGCGAGGGCTAGTGCTGTTTTTGCGATGGTTTTTGTTTTCATGTCAAAGTACCTGTAAATAGAAAGCGGTTAAGGCAGAAAGTAATGAACTCGATAGTCGTTAACTCTATTTCATTGGATTGATAGGTGGCACTGTCCACGTCATATCGAGAATGTCTTGTGATGGAATATATAAACGTGTAATTGCATAGAAATTGCCTTTTGATGTTGGTAGCCAATTTGCAATGTCTTTACTGTTACTGGGTTTTTTATGAGACAACATTAAGTCAAAAGAGCCGTCTTTGTTTTTCTGAATCGGCGTTTGATCATTAATATTAAAACGATGTATTTGGTTACCGATTAACATTTTAGTTTTTGCGTCGTACACGGTGACAGACCAAAATGAATCTACTGGAGGCGCAGTGGCAAAATGCATGGTGTATTGAGTGTCACCAGATAACAATTTGCCTTTTGAATCCGTGTAGGTAATTGGATACATGGCTTCTTTCGCGCCTTGCCCGCCTAAATACGGGTGTGATATCAACGAACGAAGTGCATTATCGTCGCCGAATTGGTCAAGAACAAAAGAGTAATACCAACCATCTTTCATTTTTAGGGTGACGGGGTTTGAGCTTTGAGCGGCGACTATTTGTTGGCCATCTTTAACGGCTTTTTCAAGTTGAACTTTCATTGCTGGCGTCAGTCTTGAGCGGTCAAACCCATCGTTAGTTAAACCAATTTTTTTGAATTGGCCTAATAAGGCTTGCTGACGTTCAGGGAGCGGATTAGCTTTTAAGCCAGCACCAAGCTCTTCATAAAAACGAAGTGGGTCGTCGGCTTTTCCTACTCTAGGAGACAATGCAGGCGAAATGAAGGTACTTGTATCATGCGATAAGTATTTACTTAGTGGTGTCAACGTATATTGGTCTTGTATTGCATGAACAGCAGGATAGTCTTTTTCACCAAATACTTGGGTGCGACCCCATAACCAGACTTTTGTTGTGGGCGCTTTTATTACCGTCATACCTTTAGGGGCTTCACCCTGCCAATTGGGTGGCACTATCATGACTTCTTTGGCCGATTCTCCCGTTGCTCGTGTACCCACATATTTAAATAAGTTGTGCCACATATCAAACATATCGATGACAAAGTAGCGATCTTTTACCGTAGGAGTTGATAAGATCATTGGTTCATCTGACACGTCAACAATGGCACTTGAATATAAGGTGTCGCGATTTGCTGTTGGCATGTCTGTATCTTGATCGGTTGGAAGGCGACGAGCATGACCAAAATGATTTAAAGGAGCTCGGTAACTGGTGTCATTTTGAGGTTGAGACATATCAGTATATTGACGGGAAATTTGTTCCATACGTACGAGGGTTGAGCCCCATAAATACGCATTTGTAGCCAATAAATAGCTTTCTTGAGCAAGCCATGTGATTGCTTGATCGTGTTGGATTTGCACTGAGGGAGTCGGTGGGGGGGATGTTAATTCTTGAGCATGAATACTGAGGGAACTCATTAAAACGGTAGCAACAATGGTTGATGTAATTTGTTTTTTAAACATAAACGACTCCTTCGAATGATAGAAGCAGCTTACGTTTTTTGGTTAAAAATTGTGTCTATACTCTCTATAGGTATTTTTAATAGAGATGGGATATGTTTCTAAAACAACGGATTAAAGAGTATTTAATATTCGCTTGGTTTCTTTTATTAGCCATTCCGTAAGGGGTTGCTTTCTATTTTTTTGGTGACAGAAAAAAGCAATTTTACGTTGATAATCTTCCGGCACAAATTCGTGAGGAATCGCTAAGAAACGAAAATCATCACCGATCGAGTTTTGAAGAGATCGTGGCATGATGCCGACATACTCGCTTTCTTTCATTAAGTTGGTCATTAAAGCAACATCGCTGGTTCTTAAATTAATTTTCTTCTTCAATTTAAAATGACGAATCAACTGCTCCGCTTTAGAGGGGCCGGTCACTCCAGGGATAATACAAATCGAGATAGGATAAGGAATAAGGTTTTCAATGGTAGCTTCTGTCATTGGGTGATCGTGACGAACCACAAAGGCAAAGGTATCACCGCCAACTTCTTGCTCCATTAATGTTTTGTTGGTCTCCATCGGTAAATAAGTAATACCAAAGTGCTGGTGAGAGTTGATCTCAAGTTTTTTTGGGGTATTTATACTCCAATGAGAGCATTGAACTGTAAGATCAGGAGCCAATAACGTTAATTGCTTAACTAATTGAGTGCCTAATGTTGATACGAGTGGTGGAGAGAGTAAGAGGTGCAACTCGCCGTCGAGCTGAGAGATATCCCACTCTGTATTATCACGATATAAGACATCAATCTGCGTCAAAATATCAGGTAGGGTTGATAGTATATGAGCGCATTTTACCGTGGGTATTAGGTTGTTTTTATCACGAATAAATAAGGGGTCATCAAATTGGTCCCGTAATTTCTTGAGCATAATGCTGATGGTTGGTTGGCTTAAATTCATTCGCTTTGCCGCCAATATAGTTTGTCTTTCTTCATTTAGAATGATAAGCAGCTTAAGTAAATTGAGATCTTTATTGTGCATGATGCGTCCTTAGTGCCGTTTATTTTTCTTTTATAATGTGAAATAAATATAACGATAAACGTCTGAATGTTCATCATTTATACACTATAATCGGGACCAACATAATAAAAATACAATTAATGGATAAAGGAAAAACGGATGAAAAAGTGGTTGTTATTGCTCAATAGCTTAATCTTTTCTTTTGGTGTGAATGCGACAGATACATGGAAAGAAGTAGAACAAAAAGCCAAAGGACAAACGGTATACTTTCATGCTTGGGGAGGAAGCCAAGAAATAAATAACTACCTTCGTTGGGCAGATAAAGAGTTGCAACGTGACTACGGAGTGACACTAAAACACGTTAAAGTTGCTGATATTGCAGAAAGTACGTCTCGTCTTATTGCCGAAAAAACCGTAGGTAAAAATGAAGGTGGCAGTGTTGATATGGTATGGATTAATGGTGAAAACTTTAAATCTATGAAAAACAGTCAATTGCTTTTTGGTCCATTTGTTGATCGTTTACCAAGTTGGAAATACGTAGATAAATCGTTGCCAATAGACAGTGATTTTTCTGAGCCAACATTAGGATTAGAAGCGCCATGGGGTGTTGGTCAATTAGTTTTTATTCATGATAAAGCGACATTAAATAACCCGCCACAGTCTTTTTCTGAGTTATTAAGTTACAGTAAGGCATTTCCTAATCGAATTACTTATCCTAAACCTCCTGAATTTCATGGCACGAGCTTTTTAAAAGCACTGCTAATTGAATTGACCAATAATAATCCTCAATTAATGAAACCAGTGGAAAATGCTAATTTTGCCGAGGTAACAAAACCGCTATGGGCATATCTTGATGAATTACATCAAACGGCATGGCGTAAAGGAAAGCAATTTCCATCAGGCAGCGCACAGTCAATTCAACTGCTTGATGATGGGCAGATAGATCTCGCGATCACATTCAATCCAAATGAAGTCTTTTCAGCTCAAGCTAATGGTAAATTAGTGGAAACGACGGAAGCTTATGCAATGGAAGCGGGGGCATTGTCTAATATTCATTTCCTAGCAATACCATGGAATGCATCCGCAAAAGAGGGAGCACAAGTGGCGATTAACTTTTTACTAAGCCCTAAAGCACAATCTCGTAAAGGTGATTTAAGTATTTGGGGAGATCCATCAGTATTAGAATCTCAGTATTTAATGGGGTCAGCAAAAAATACGACGTTATTTAAATCATTAGCTGAGCCACACCCAAGCTGGCAAGTGGCGCTAGAAAAAGAATGGTTAGTACGTTACGGTAATTGAATTCACTATATTATGATTTAAATGGGCCGTATTTGGTAGTAATACCGAATACGGCCTATTTTTTTGTGACACAGAAAAACTTAAAATAATAAGTTGAATTCTTAAAATAGAGACGATTTATGTATATTTTTTGGGATTTGTCCTATTGATTTTTTAGTTTATTTGAAAGTTTATTTTAATGATTTAACTTTTAGTTAAATCTAATTTAGAAATATTTTTATATAATTAATTTATATTGTAAGTAATAAATTACAACCTTATTAAGTAAATGCTTATATATAACAGTTAATTATATTAATAATGTCATTTTAATTTCCCATAAAGTTCTATAGAATCATTTTAGTCTAGGCACTTTTATTTATATCCATATTTTAAATGCTATGGGTGTTAAAAAAATAAAATATTACCCTCAAGCTAGGTAGAGGATTAGTTCATTTTTATGAAGAATTTATTTGAGCAAATTTTAAAAAAATACAGAATGAAAAGCGGAATTACTCAAGAGTTTATGGTCGATTTATTGAGTAATAATTCATCCAATTTGAAAAAATTAGACAATGTGACTTTTAGTCGATGGGAGAGAGGGATCACTATCCCACCATTCAGGAAACAAATTGAGATATATCGATTACTTGGGGTTGATCCAATTGATGAGATAATAGAACTTGATATAGATTTACCACAAATAGAGGGTGAAGATTATGTCATTACTGACTATTACACGGACTCAGTTAATGAGTTTTATTCTTATTGCCTCAATCGTACGAACATTGATGAGGCAATCAATTTTATTGGTGAAATTGAATTAATCAAAGATGGTGATGTATATATCAGTAGATTATTTGATTCATTTAAATTAGATAGAGAAGAGCACGTTATCCAAATGATGATAGAAAAATTTAATGCGGAAATTATTATTTGTAAGTATAAAAAAAGAATAATTGCTCATTCTATTACTCTTGATATTGAACCTGATTTCATTAAAGATCTGGTAAGTAACAGTATTGATCTATCTAATATAGAGTCATACTCTGGAAGCAATCCGTTTGTGATCTCATTTCATGCTTCAACACTTACTACATTAAAGTTTATCATTGGGAATGTGTTGAATAAATTTTTAGATATTCCTAATCTTGAATCTAAATTATATATGGCATCATTTGAGAAAAATATACATAAGTTATTTGTTAAACTTAAATCCAAAGTTAAATATAATGAAATTTATAACGGAAAAAACCAGAAGATTTCTGAGTTAACAAAATTTGACATTAATAGTTCAAGAGAAGCATTGTATTTCCTTGTGGGCTTTAGAAGAAAAGAATATGAAAAATAATATTTTAATAGTCGATGATATTGAATTCTCAAGAAAAGTAATTTCTTACATAATAAGAAAGAAATTTAATGATGACGTAAATATTATAGAAGCAAATAATAGCCACGATGTAGAGAAAATACTTAAAAGTAACGTAATAATTAACGGAATTATTACCGATATAATCATGCCTGATGGAAATGGATTTGATTTAATTAACATACTCTCTACGAATAACCATAGAATCCCTATTGTGATCGTATCGTCTGTGAAAATGAGCATACTTGAAAAAATTATGAATCTGGCTGAAGTAAGCGGTGTGAATATTATTAATTCATACAAAAAGCCAATATCATCCGAAGACATTATAAAATCAGTTGAGAGCTTTATTTTCCATCAACGAAAATCTGAAGATAATGATCTTAATGAAGAAAGACAAACTGCTTTAGTTGAATTGTTTTATCAACCTCAAATCAATACAAAAGATAAGGTTATGATTGGTGCCGAAGCCTTTATTCAATGGAAGAATAAAGAAGACAGTTCAGTGTCTAAGAATGTCTTTATGCCTAAAATTGATGATATGAAAAAGCTATTAAACTTCATGAGGTTATCAGTGTTGATGCTCTTTGATGAAGTGTATGCTTATTTTTATGATATGGGTGAAAATTTTAAAGTAAATTTAAAAATCCCATTGAAGATCATTTGTGATGATGAATTTATCGAATCTATTTCCAGTAAAAAAGAACGAATTCCTTTTAATAAGATAGTTTTTGTTATTGATTGTCACGATAAGATCAAAGATGACGTTAAATTAATCGATAATACGAATAAGTTAAAAAATATTGGCATTGGAATCGCGATAAATTTTTGTAAACAATGTGATAAAAATTATATTTCAGATACATTTAAGAAAATGTCCCTATCAGGCGTAACGATAGAACAGAATGTACCTAACTCTGATGTACTACATATACGTAACAGTTTATCTATAAATGATAATGACCTTATTATTTATGATGTCGATAATAATGAAATTAAAAATAGTTTGATTGAACAAGGATTAAAATATCAACAGGGCAATTATTTATCACCATTAATGAACCCGATAGATATCAATAAATGGATTAAGAACTATGAATCAGAGACTTCAGGAATTTAATGTTAAAGAGTTTGAAAATGGAACATGCACTAGAAACCAAACATCGGACGCTTTATTTTTTAAAACGATGATAAAAGAAAGCATTGAAAATGAACTCAATTCTGCTGAGTATGAAAAAATTCAAGATACTATTCATGCAATTAAAGGTATATCAAGTTATGCAGGATTAAACAGGATGCATGAAATATGCATTAGACTAGAGAATTATCATCAAGTGATGACGTTTGATTTGATAAAAACCACCTTAAATAAGGAGTATGAAAGTATTTTAAAGGATAAAAATTTTATTATTTGAATTCGTATTCTAAAAGCATGATTATTATCATGCTTTTTTTATACGTCTTTATTTATTTTATTTTCTATCTTATCCTAAATTTCATGTCTATCCATATGAATATTTATATAAATTTAGTTGTACCTAAACCGTTTGAATGAGCTCTGAATTGTGATGACTGTAATACTTTATGGTTATATTTGTTGTTTTTGTTTTGGGTGTAAAGTGTGACATTGCTCGTATCTATTTGTTAAATAAGATGAAAGTCATGATGTTGGCACTTTTATCTTTATATTAAAAAAATATGCCTTATTCATTTTTATGCCAAATTATTATGATGTTTTCACTTTATTGATACATTGATTCCAAAGTTAATCAGTGCCAATGAATATACATAGCAAAAAAGTAAATGTTTATTTCTTTGTAAGTGGAAAATTTTAATATTAAGGTTATCAAATGCTAACTAAGCTTGTTGTTCGTTCTCAAATGGCTTTCGAAAATTTCAAAAATGATCAACGTGGTGTGACTGCGATTGAATATGCAATTATTGGTGTTTCTATTTCAGCAATCGTTTTGTTGATGTTTAATGGTACACTTAAAGATGCTTTAGTAGGCGCTATGGGTACTATCTCAAGTAACATTGATTCTGCTAATGTAAAAAGTTAATAATTATTAAGTGAACATTTTTTTAATAATATGGTGGTTTTTATTAGCCGCCATTTCTTATTTTATATGCTATCAAGATGTTACGAAACGAATAATATCAAATCGAGCATGTATGCTTGTTTTCATAATTTGCATAATGATTGGCGTTGTTACTGATAATTATGAAAATATATTCTATCCAGCGATAATATTTATTACTGGATTTGTTCTTTTTTCATTCAATATAATTGCAGCAGGGGACATTAAACTCGCTGCTGCTTTTTCCATTGCAGTTAACCCAAAATACCAACTATTAGTAATTACTATTATTCTACTGTTTGGAGGGATTATTGCATTGGGTCAATTGGCTTGGAAAAAATGTAAGACTAATGAAAAAATAGATGGTGTTCCTTATGGTGTTCCTATTTGTATAGGCTATTTATTTGGTATTGCAGCATCAATTTAAGGTAAAAGATGAAAGTTAAATTAATAATTGTACTTGCTGTAATGACTATTTTATTTGGTTTATATGGCTTAGGGGAAAGCTTGTCTTTGTTTACTCCTCAGAAAATACAGCCCGCTAAAGAAGTGAAAATCAAAGTGTGGCGTCTAAAAAAAGATGTCAACATGAGTGAAGAGATTAGTCGTCATATGTTGGCATTAGAGCTAATGCCAGAGCAAAAAGCGAATGCTCTGAGTTTTTCTGAAGATGTGACGTTAGATTTAATCCCAGGGACCGTCTTTAAAAGTGAACTTAAAAAAGGCACTTATATTTCAATGAGCGATTTAATCACGCCAGAAGAAGATGGTTATATTGATTATGTTATTGCTCCAGAACGAATTCCTTTCCCAATTACGGTTGACCCTTCATCTATTACTGGTGGAGTGATTCGAAGTGGAACGATTGTTGATATTCTTGCTTTGACGTCTCCTCAGAATATGAACAATTCTACCCGTAATGTAAAAAAATCGGTTTCAATTACCCCCATCTTTACTGGGGTAAAAGTCCTGCAAGTGAAGCGTTCAGTCATAAAAGGCAATCGCAATGATGTTGAAACCGAAGTGATTAGCTTAATTCTTGAATTAACCCGTGAGCAAGCAACCAAGTTGATTGTCGCTAAAAAAATTGCAGATATAGAAGTGTATAAATCAACAGGAAAGTATGATTCTAGCGATTTACAAGCAGATGCTGGGGATATATTAAAAGATTTTAATGCGATTACTGAATATCGCGCGAATGAAGTGGTTATTAAATAGGATGAATGGAATGTGGAATAAAAGCTACCAAACTATAATTACATTAAGTTTATTCATGATGTCTTTTTCTAGCCATGCTGTGGGTATTATTAACATGTCGGAGGGAGGAGCAAAAACAATATCAGTAGAGCAAGATATTTCTTCTGTTTTTCTCTCTGATCCTAAAATTGCCGATTACCAAGTGATTGATAAACGAAAAATTGTTATTTATGGAAAGAGTATTGGCAGCAGTTCTGTGCTTATTTTTGGTGAGAAAGGGAATACACTTTCAAATAAAAAAATAATGGTTAACAAAAGCTTGGCCACTATTCAGCAATATATTTCAGTGAAATACCCAGATACTGTGGTTGATATATTCAATGTCGGTGAGCAAGTCGTTTTGAATGGTACAGTCTCAACGGAACAAGAAAAAGATGAGATTAACGGTATTGTTGGTGAATTATTAGAGAAAAGCAGAAAAGATTTCCAGTTTGAACAAGACATGGAAGATCAAGATTATGAAATACAGTTTATGGAGCGTCATGAATACGAAGGCGTTGTTAATAATATTGTTGTAGCGACGACGAAACAAGTGAATGTAAAAATATCGATTGCTGAAGTATCCCAATCTTTTCTTGAGCAAATCGGTATTCAATATGGAACGAGTGCAAGTGTACCGGGTGTGTTTGTGCAACCGCTGACCAGTTTTAGCTCTTCGGATATCATGTCTGTTATTACTGCAATCGGAAATGACTCTGTTGGTCAAATATTAGCCGAGCCTAATTTGTCTGTTATCTCCGGGGAAAGTGCGAGCTTTTTAGTGGGGGGAGAGTTACCGGTTGTAACGACGGTTAATAACAGTACCAATGTGGTTTATAAAGAGTTTGGTGTTCGACTCGAGCTCATGGCTAAGGTAAAGAAAGACGATAAAATAACGCTTTCTTTGGTTCCTGAAGTGAGTTCGTTAGACACCCAATATGAAAATGACTCTTACAATTTACCCGCGTTAAAAACGCGTCGTGCGCGTACGACCGTTGAGTTGGGTGATGGACAAAGCTTTGTTTTAGGTGGATTACTTAACTCTGAAGATAAAGAAAGTTTACAAAAAGTCCCATTCATTGGTGATATTCCAATTCTTGGCGCGTTATTTCGTAATTCTGTAACACAACGAAATAAGACTGAATTGATCATTGTTGCGACGGTTAATTTAGTTCAACCAATCCATCCTTCTCAAATACAACTGCCAATGATGAAAAAAACGACTACATTGAGCCGATTTTTTGCTCTAGAGGATTCTTATATTACGGCCAGCGATAAATGGGCAAAAGAGTTATTAGCAACAGGAGGATTTAAGAAATGATTAATTGGAAATATGCGTTGTTCTTACCGTTGGTATTCATGATTGGTTGCGTCGAGAAAGTAAATGAGCGTTATGGCCCTGAGATTGAAATCTTCCCGGTCACATTTTCCATCTCATTATCTAAATCAGACGATTCAGACGAGAAACTGTCGGCGTTTTTTACCGATCATTCGAAAGATATATTGAACTATGGATTAGAGATTCGATGGTTTAATACTGTTGGGGAAAAATGGGCTAATGACATCCGTAAAGATCTTCTTATTCGTGGTGTTAACCGTGATTTAATTACAGTCAGTCATAATGAGAAGAAAGTGTCTCATTTTGATCTTAAGTTAACGTTGATAAAGCCTAAAGTTGAAGTTTCGTCTTGTGAGTATGCAAAGATTGGTGGCATCGGTAATCAAGCTAGTGGCTGTTTTGTTGAAAACGCGCGTTGGGCATCCATGGTGAACCCTCAAAAAATGCTATTAGACACCAAAAAATCAGTAGCAGAGGGGAATGAGTAAAATGTTTGATTTAGCGAATTCAATGAAAATACAAATCAATGAAGAAAAAAAATTATCATTAATCTTATTCTACCAAACGGAAAGGTTCCGAGAATTAATGGAAGAAGTTTTCCGTTTTGAAGGTGTAACTGCTCCTGTTGTATTTAAATACAGTGATGAGGCTATTCGTGATAACGCTCAAGAGTTTACCGATCATATTATTATGATTGAACTTAATGAGAGCGATAATATAACGCAAGACATCGAACAAATTAGTCACCAATTACCGAACAGTGCCTCTGTCATTGTGATTGGTAGTGAAAATTCCATATCGACAATTCGAGACTTGAGGGCGATGGGGTATTACTATTTATTTTGGCCTATTACTAAGCTGGAATTGATTGATTTTATCCGAGGCGTTAATGATAACCTCACAAGAAACAATACGTTAAGTAAGAGTCGCCAAGCAAAAAAAATTATTGTTTTAGGCTCGAAAGGGGGCGTTGGTACCTCGATGCTTACGGCAGAGCTTAGTAAAGAGTTATCAGAAAAACGTAATAGTTCCTGCATTGTTATCGATCATAATTTTAGCGGTGGCAATCTTGATATTATGTTGGGTGTTAAACAATTTACTAGGAAAAAATTACCTCAAGGTATGCTTATTGCAAATTTGGATGCTCAATATGCGATGGGAATGACAACGAAAGTAAATGAAATGCTCTCTTTGTTGTCGATTGAGTCAGATAATTTATCGGTTGAAGAGCTTAAAGAATACATCCATGTATTATCGACTCAGCTTGCGACTGAAACGAACTTTATTATTGAAGATCTTTCTGGCTCAGCAAGTGAGAAAATCGGTTTTTTGACTAAAGAACAAGACATTGATGTTGTAGTTCTGGTTATTGACCAAACGGTGTCGAGTTTACGAGAAGCTTCAAGAGTATTAAGCGTAGTAAAAGAGAAAAAACTAGAAATGCGCTTTATTATCGTTGTGAATAATACGAAACCAGAAAAATATTCCACGGTAGATTTAAAAGATATCAAAAAACACATTGATAGAAGCGTTGATGTTATTTGTCCATTTGAGCCAAAAATAGGGTCAGCGTTACTGCATGGAGAAAGTATTCATTCAAAAAATATGCTTATAAGTCAGAGTTTTAATGATGTTACTGCACTTTTGCTCGGTGAAACGGTTAAGAAACCGAGTTTACTTAAACGCTTAACGCAGAGAATGAAATAATGAATCAGAATAAATTAATTTATATCGAAATTCGTAATCAGATCTTTGAAGCATTAGAAGCTGAAGCGGTTAACTCTTTATCTAAAGAGCAGTTAAGTAAGCAACTCAGTGGGGCGATTGATTTGCTGATCGAACGTCGAGAGTGGTCAGTGAGTACCATGATCCGTGCCGAGTTTGTAACTAGCCTTGTGGATGAACTGCAAGGGCTTGGGCCATTACAGGTGCTAATGGAAGATGAATCGATCAGTGACATTATGATTAATGGTCATAATCAAATATTC
This sequence comes from Aliivibrio logei, assembly GCF_001691055.1. NCBI lineage: Bacteria > Pseudomonadati > Pseudomonadota > Gammaproteobacteria > Vibrionales > Vibrionaceae > Aliivibrio > Aliivibrio logei. The sequence goes on along the minus strand of NZ_MAJU01000015.1, from coordinate 210,045 downwards.
ATTGAACGTAATGGATTAGTCGAAGTTGCTCCAGTCAGTTTTATTGATGAAGAGCAACTTATACATATTGCCAAACGTATTGCATCTCAAGTGGGGCGCCGTGTTGATGATTCTTCACCAACGTGTGACGCCCGCTTACAAGATGGCAGTCGAGTTAATATAGTGATACCTCCAATTGCTATTGATGGCACATCAATGTCAATTCGTAAGTTTAAAAAAGACAGTATTGGATTGGACAAACTGACTGAATTTGGGGCGCTTAGTCCAGAAATGGCTCAGATCCTTATGATTGCCTCGCGCTGTCGTTTGAATATCTTAATTTCTGGTGGTACAGGCTCAGGTAAAACCACCATGTTGAATGCGCTTTCTCAATTTATATCGGAAAAAGAACGCATTATTACTATTGAAGATGCCGCGGAATTAAAATTACTTCAACCCCATGTGGTGCGATTAGAAACTCGAAATTCAGGAATTGAAGGCACTGGCGCAATTACGCAGCGTGATCTTGTGATCAATGCGTTACGTATGCGACCAGATCGTATTGTTGTCGGTGAGTGTCGTGGTGGTGAGGCCTTTGAGATGCTTCAGGCAATGAATACGGGTCATGATGGTTCAATGTCTACATTGCATGCGAATACGCCACGAGATGCAATGGCGCGTGTTGAAGCGATGGTGATGATGGCAAGCAATAATCTGCCCTTAGAAGCCATTCGCCGTACGATCGTAAGTGCGGTTGATTTAGTTATTCAAATCAGTCGACTGCACGATGGTAGCCGAAAAGTCATGAGTATCACTGAAGTTGTTGGTCTTGAGGGAAACAATGTTGTGTTAGAAGAGTTGTATAAATTTCATTCTTCAGGACAGCATGGGAGTGATGGAAAGATACTGGGTCAGTATTCAACCGCGGGTTTAATGCAGCGTTCTGTATTGGTAGAGAAAGCGCGATTCTTTGGTTTAGAGCAACAATTAAATGCGGCGTTTAATAAGGTGGATGAGACAGCATGATTTATGGGATCTCTTTAATTTTTGGTGGGTTATTAGTGCTGTATTTGATGTCTACTTATAGTGGTAGGCATCGTGATCATCTTAATCATGCTTCAATTTCACCCTCTGATAATGATCGCCAAGCGGTTAAACTCGTTTCTTTGTCTGATGCTGATATCAGTAAAAGGTTAGTGCGTTTTTTAAAAAATACGTATCAACAAATCGATTCTCTAGCCAATGTGAAAATTTCACTCTATTGCGTTCTGATGGCGTTACTTGGTATCTATATTAATCAAACGTTCATTCACGGTAATTTCTTTATTGTAGTAGTGATTGTTGAAGTTGTAGGCGTGTTTGGTGCGATATTATGGCTAGGTAAGCGAGAAAAAAATAGATTTGAAGATTCTTTTCCTGACGCATTAAACATGCTTTCAAGTGCCGTGAGTTCAGGCGAAGGAATCATGCACGCGATTATATTCGTAGGGGCCTCTCTCGATGGCAAAGTAGGGAAAGAATTTAAACGCATGGGAGAGCAATTACAATTAGGTGAATCTCCCGATACGGTGTTCAGAAAATCGTGTGCTCGTTTTCCATACCCTTCCTTTCAATTCTTTATCATTACGTTACGCACAAGCATGGAGCGAGGGGGGCAGTTAAAAGAGATAATGAGGCGTCTTAATCGCTTAATGTTTGGTGCGCGTTCCATTGAAAAAAAGAAGTATGCATTAACGTCGGAAGCTCGAACGTCAGCAAAAATTGTAGCTTCAATTCCTTTTATCTTTTTGTTTATGTTGCAATACCTAAGCCCAGAGAACTATGAATATGTAATGTTTAATCCCGATGGTCGACCTATTTTATATTACGTATTAATTAGTGAATCGATAGGGATATTAACTATATGGTTATTAATGAAAGGGGTGCGCTCATGATAACGTCATCCGTTGTATTGTATGCAGTCTTAGTTTCTTTTGGTTTAGTCTTATTATTTTGGTTGTTGTATCAAATCGTATTACAAAGAAAAGCCTTACTTAAATTTTTAGCGAGTAATGAAATATTGACTCGTAATGAGAACGTGATTAATAAAGTTGAGCAATTCTTACCCAGTTCAGTGTCGACGAATGCAGACGATGTTGAGAGAAAATTTTACTCTGCGGGTTTTTATCAATTCAAATGGGCTCATTTATATATGCCTGCTAAATATGCAGCAGCTGCAATAGGTGGAGTGACTATTTATTGGTTGAATAGAAGCGATACGGATCCAAAAGAAATCATTGCTTATATGTGTATATGGCTCGTTATTTGTATCTTGATACCTGATCTGATCTTAAATTCTCGTATTAAAACGCTGAGAGATAAATTATCTAGTCAGTTACCGTATTTGCTCGATCTTTTGGCCATGTGCGTTCATACCGGTATGACGATTGAGTCATCAATGGCTTATCTTGCTAAAGAAATGCGTGGTTTTGATAAAGATCTCGCACATATGGTAAGCCGCACAAATGATCGTGCTCGAATTGTGGGATTAAGCGTGGCATTGGATGAGCTTTACATCAAAGTGCCAACAAATGAAATGCGAAGTTTTGTTATGACCTTAAAGCAAAGCTTGCATTACGGTAGCTCCATTTACGGAATTTTAAATACATTAGCAGAAGATATTCGTAATGTACGTCTTCTTTCACTGGAAGAAAAAGTAGGTAAGTTAGCCGCTAAAATGTCGGTACCATTGATTTTGTTTATTATGATACCGGTTGTAATTCTAATTGCTGCGCCAGGAATAATGAGGATGATGTCAGGTGTGTATTAAAAATATAATGGTAGGAATTATGCTATTAAGTCTTGCTGGTTGTGTGACTCAATCAAGCATTGATACTGAAATTGCAAAAGAAACGATCTTAGTCAATACGAAAAATCACGCTGAATTAATTGTTTTTTATAAGAATCAATTGAAACAAAAAGAAAACCAACAGGTTCGAGAGAAGTTAGCTCAAGTATATCTAGATTCAAGCGATCCCGAATCCGCTTTATTTACCATTGCATCGTTGAATAACGATTCTCGCTCGATTCACTCTTTTTTAATTGAAGCAAATGCACAGCTAGAATCGGGCATGGTAGAAGACGCATTGGAGACTGCAAATAAAACGTATTTGCTCGATGACAATAATGCAGAGATAGAAAACTTATTGGGTGTTATTTACGCAGCGAAGCGAGATCTCCCTCAAGCAAGGCATTATTTTAATTTGGCGAGAAAACATTTATACAGTGATATGAAAATTAAGAACAATTTAGCGGTACTCGATATTCTTGAGGGCAAGTATGACAAAGCGAATGCTCGCTTATTGCATCTGTATCTGAATGATAAAAATGACGCATTAGTTCAATCGAATTTAATGTTAGCGATGGCTAAATCTGGGGATTTGGATTTTATGGAAAAAGTGCTTTCTCCTAAGTACACAAAACGTCAAATATCGGATCGCTATATTGCGTTAAGAAAGACAGAGCTTCAAAGAAATAAAGTCACACCGACCGGAGTCAAAAATAACGATGAGAATCAATAAACAGAAAGGCACTGCCAGTATTGAATTCGTTTTGGGGTTTATGGCTTTTTGGCTCATTTGTATGGCATGGGTTGAGATGAGTTATATGTCTTATATCTCAGCGATCAGTGATTTAATTGTTTCAGAATCTGCTCGTGAATCAAAAACAGAAGAAGCGGACTACTTGGATTCTTTTAATCGAGCCATTACTGAGAATCAATCGTTATGGGGAAGCGTTGTTGATCCAACTAAATTTACAATGTCGATTCAATATCTTGAAAGTGTCAATGAATTAGGTGGTTTAGTTGACCCATGCGTAGTGCCTGATGCCGAAGTCACCGCTGAATGTGGTGAATCAGAAAACAGAGCCATCGCAGTTTATCGGATAGATTATCGTTTTTCTTCTATTTTTACGTATTTTGTCGACACGGAAAGTCTTTTTAGTCGTGAAGTTATTGTTATTCAGGAGTACGAGCGTGATGCCTTTGAGATTTAAACAACGAGGAAATTTTACTGTTGAATTTGCCGTTGTCGGAGTAGCACTTAGTATTATGTTTGTATTCAGTGCTGATGTCATCATTAAACTGTCAATTCGAGGCAAACTCGATCGGTTATCGTATTCTTTGGTGAATGTATTAAAAGAACGAACTCAATTGTATGACGAAGATTATGTCATCACACAAAGCGAAGCCGATACCATATTTACCATTGCACAAAATTCACTTCGTCGTATGCAACAAAGTTATAAGGATAAAAACTTTGGTGGTGTTGTTGAGGAGCTTACCTTTCGAGGTATTGGGAATCCAAACGCCCCAAGGCGCTATAACTTAGGGGGCTATGCTTGCCCATTAGCACAGACTATTAATGAGTTTGACTATCTTTCCGTTGTCACTACTTGGACTCGGCAAGCGACGCTATATCGCGTCACGCTATGCTATAACACCGACAACATGTTTGGTTCTCTTGTTAACGAAAGCTACACGAATGTCAGTTCGTCATCCATTATGATCGGGAGATAGTTGTGAAATTAAGACGTCATCAAAAAGGTCATGCGGCTATTCTATTTGCCATGATGATCCCTGCTTTATTTGGGATTTTTACGTTAGCAAGTGATGGGGCAAGAGCGATTCAAACTAAGGCCAGAATTGAGGATGCAGCAGAGGTTGCTACGCTTGCTATCTCTGCTCATAACGACCCAGATCAAGGCAATAGTAGTAGCGGCTCTGCGAGCTCTACTAACCAACAAATTGTCAGGGATTATATTCATGCTTATATCAGTGATGTCGATTCTATCCAAGAAATTAAAGTCTATAAACGTACTTGTGAAGAGATCCCAGAATGTAGAGCTGGTTTAGCTGCTGGAGAACCTCGCTATTTTGAGCATGAGGTTGGTGTGACAACGAGTCAAAAATCGTGGTTTCCTGGTAATGATGCCATTGTTGGGATGGGAGATAGCTTCTCGACAAGTGGGCATTCTTTAGCTCGTAAATATCAGAGTGAGGCGGTCGATGTTATGTTTGCTGCTGACTTTTCTGGATCTATGGGAGATCGTTGGACTGGAGGTAATAAAAAGTACGAAGACTTAATTGATATTATTGATAGTATTTCTAAAGAGTTACAAAAATTTAATGATTTAGAGCATAACGATAATGATAACACCATGGGCATCACCGCTTATAACGAATATACCTATTCTCAGTATTCGGGATCTTCAGGTGGTTGGTGGGGTGATGATTGTTATCTAAGCCAAGCCGAATCTGACGGCTTCTGGGGAGGAGTTTCAATTTCAAAAACGATTGAGGAACTCTGGAATGAAAAATCAAAAGATCACTGTAATAATTCTTATAATAGTGGTCAATTTAATGATATCCCCTTAACGTCAAATTTTGATGTTGTTAATCAAGACGTCAGTCGATTTTGGCCTAAAGGAGGAACGTCCTCCTATCAAGCTTTAATTCGGGGTGCTCAACTTCTTAAGTATGGCACAAATTCTCGTCGATTATTAATTGTACTTTCTGATGGAATGGATACGGATAATAACTTGACCAGTAGTTTAGTTAATAAAGGCATGTGTCGTGATATTCAACAAGGATTAGAATCTGATAAAACACTAGATAATCGGCCAATTAGAGCACAAATGGCGGTGATTGGTTTTGATTATGAACCCAGTGAAAACCAAGCACTAAAAGATTGTGTTGGTGAAGAGAATGTTTATAAAGCAGAAAATGCTGATGATATTCTAAATACAATTCTTGAATTAATCAGTGAAGAAATTGGACATTTAAAATAAATAGCGCTTAGAGCGTAAGGTAGAGAATTAACTAATGAATAAGTATTTAACAATAATAACGCTGTCTGCAAGTTTGTCATTTAATGCATATGCAGAAGATAATATGGATTTAAATCAATCACTTTTACTTTATTGTGGTACTTCTGACGGTGAATACCAAAAAGAAATTCAGGTAGGAGATGGAGTGAAAGTGTCTCTTAACCAAGGTGGGTTTTACCAAGTTCAACAAGTAGATGCAGTAACGCCAGAAGCCTCTTTTATCCGCAGCCAGCTTGATAAAATGAACGTTGATGTCAGTTGTTCTGAATTTTTGTTAAGTCATTCATCAACAGTAGAAACAAACAGCCCTGATATGCTTGCTCGTGTTTACTTTAATTTTGATCAATCCGCATTAACGAAGCGTTCTGAATATGTGTTAGACCAAGTTTTCACTAAGATTGAAGAGGAAAATACGCACCTAAAAGTCATTGGTCACACTGATGCAAAAGGGAGTAAAGCCTATAATTATGATCTTGGATTAAAGCGTTCTTATACGGTATTAAAATATCTTGTTGCACATGGAGCAAATCCTAAGAAATTGACACCAAGTTCAAAAGGTGAAAAAGAACCGTTAGAGAGTAATGCAACTTCTGCGGGACGAGATAAAAACCGTCGGGTTGAGATCCAACAATTATAATACAGAAGGTATATATGCTACGTAGGTTGGTTGAGGCGGAATTCTGGAAAAGTAATTTGCTAGTTATTTATAAGAACATAAAAGCGGATAAAGTTATTTATGGACTAATTATTACGTTTGCTTTTTTTGTCACAATAGTCGCTAATCACAATGGTTATGAAAGTAAAAGCCAGCTAACTGGCTATTTATTATTGTTACCAGTTGTTCTTCAGTTGTCATTCATTATTGGAAGTGTAGGGTATTTTTTAGTTTTGGTTTGTCGTAGGGAGAAACAGCCGTTATATTGTTTTTGGCAACAAATGATTTTTTTCTATGAACAACGGTATCGAATAATTACTGCTTTTTTATTGCTTGTAGCGATTAGTATTTTTTCATCCTATTATTCAACGTTTAAAGCAATGATACCCGTATTTCATCCGTTTGAGTTTGACGAGAGTATTCGTCATATGGACTTATGGTTATTTTTTGGGCGAGAACCTTGGCGGTTAATTCATGATTTGTATCAATCACCTTGGATAACTTTTGCATTAGATATCGCTTACAGTTTGTGGTTTTTCCTGGTTTACGGGGTGTTAATTGTATTTTTACTTATTAAAAAAGGTAAAAAAAGAAGGCGTTATGTTTTAGCCTGGTTATTGTGTTGGATTGTAATTGGAAATATATTAGCCCTTTTATTCTCTTCAGTAGGTCCGACCTTTATTGGACGTTTATATCCTGAAAGCTCGGATTATCTACCATTAATGAAATTGTTACATCAGCAAGACATGTGGTTACAACAATATAGTCCGAATATTTCACTTAGCTCTTTGAGTACTCAAGATTACTTGTGGACTTCTTATACTACGGGAAAAGAAATGTTAGGTAGTGGTATTTCAGCCATGCCGAGTATGCATGTGTCTATGGCTGTGCTTATGGCCTTAGGGGTAAGTTCTCTTAATCGAAAGCTAGGGATTCTCTTTTGGTTGTTTGCACTGATTATCTATGTTGGCTCATTTACTTTAGGTTGGCATTACGCTGTCGATGGACTCGTTAGTGGTCCGGTAACGTTGATTATTTGGCGCTTATGCGGCAGTAAATACCTTACCAAGTAAACGATAAAAAGAGAGTATCATCTGTTACTCTCTTTTTAAAATAAACTTGAAATTATGCTATCTAAGCTTTTATTATCAATCGGTTTTATTAAGTATCCATCACAATATTTCTTTATTTTTGTTTCTTCATCAAGCATGCCTTGTGCTGTTATCGCGATAACAGGAATATGTTTCATGTCTTTTGAGTCTTTTATTCGTCGAGATAGTTCAATACCATTCATTATTGGCATCTTAATATCAGTAAAAATAACATCAGGTAGGGAGGATGTGTTTTTTAGTTTTTCTAAAATATCTTTTCCATTGATACCCTCAATAATATGGAAATCATAAGGTTCTAATTTTCTTTTGAGTACTTCACGATTGAATTCAATATCATCGACGATAGCGATGCTTTTCTTTGATTTCATTTCATGAATTTCTCTTTTCATGTGGTGGTATTTATTTATTATTTTACTCTTTATTATTTCAATGTCTTTTAATGTGATGAAAATAGAGGTTCCTTCACCCACTTCACTTTCTATTGAAATGTTTCCGTTCATATCTTCAATAATTTTCTTTGTTATAAATAACCCTAAACCAGTTCCTTGATCTTTATCTTGATCGTGTATTTGTTCAAACGGATTAAATATACGCTCTATGTCTTTTTTTTCTATTCCTCGACCATTATCCGTAAATTCTAATACTAAATCAGTGGATAAATTGGTTGAGTTTATATATTTGACATTAATATTTATTTTACCACCTTTATCTGTGAATTTTATTGAATTACTTAAAAGGTTCATAACTATTTTATTTAAATGTTTTTTATCTATGTTTAAATTATAGAATTCATTTTTCTTATAATCTATTTTTATGTTTTTTGAATTTGACTGAAAACTAATGACATCAATGATGTTAGTTATAATATTATCGATTGAATTTGGTTCTTTATTTGATATTATTTTATTTGCTTCTATTTTACTTAGATCTAAAATATCATTAACCATCTCCAGTAATCCTTCGCCTGCTTTATAGAGCGTGTTTAATGTTTTCTTTTTTTCTTGGTCTTCTTCTTTTTCGATCAGATATAAGCTTAACCCTAAAATTGCATTAAGAGGCGTTCTAAGTTCGTGTGATATATTTGCAATGAACTTGGATTTTTTAATATTGGCTGATTCAGCAATTTCTTTAGATTTTTTTAGCTTATTGGTCCTGTCATCGATTTTTCTTTCTAAATCATCAACTAGCGTTGATATGTGTTGAGCCATTAAAGCCACATTTCTTGCGAGTACACCAAGCTCATCCTTCCTATATAACAAAGGGTTGTTATATTCATAGTTACCTTCTTGTATCTCTTTTATCCATTGACTGAATAATATTAATGGACCCTTAATATAATTAGTGATGAAAGTTGATAATAATAAAGTGAGTATGGTTAACATTATTATGGTATTAATGATTTTTTTTATGAATACATTATAATTATTATGTATTTTCTCCGTTAGTTCTTGGCTGTAACTTGTGGTTGTTTTCTTCTTTATTAAAACGGCCACATTCCATGGATAGTCTTTTACTGGTTGAATGGCGACTATATATTTTTCTTTTCCTAAATGTATTTCTGAATCCCAAGCGGTTTTTGTTGATATATTTCGCATGGTTATCATTTCATTAAATGTTAATTCTTTTATTTTTGTTATGTCGTTTAATTTAACTTTGTATTCTGACAAATATTTTTGTGCATTATTGTTCTTTGTTACCATATTCATATCTTGATCGATAATTAATGATAAAAAACCATCCTCATTTTGTTTTCTTGCCAATTTATATATTAATCTTGTTATGTTTATTTTGAATGTTAAATAAAATCCATTATCAACATAATATTGCTTTATTGTGAATTTATCATTTTCATTTAATGGTATGACTTTAACTTTTGTTAGATAAACAGAGGTTGAATATTTTCTTAATTCGTCATTTGATATTTTTAATATATTATTAGTGTTTTCACCCGCACCTTTAATTATTTCTGCGTACCTTTGAGAAATACTGTCAATTTCTTTCATTTCTAGATTTAAAAATTGACTAATATTATTTGCGTAGTGTGAGACATTCTTGTGTATGTATTTATTTTCGACACTGGTTGCTACGGAGGTGATTTCTTTTTCGTTAGTTGAGATAATTTGATACGAAGCGATAGATATGAGGATTGAATAAACGGTGATGGTTCCGGTAAGAGCGACAAAGAATTTATTTTTTAAAAGCATTAATTGGCCTTTAGTTATTATTATGTGTGATAAAGAGTAATCTTTTTCTTCACTGTATTTTGAAGCGTCTTTATTGAAAATGGTTTCTCTAAAATGGCTTTATGTGAAATATTGTATTGCTTCATTTCGCGTAATTTTTCAAACGATCCCATTAGGATAAAGTTTTTGGCTTCAGAAAAAGGATAATATGCATTGTCATTTAAAAATTGCATTTTATCTTCGATTGAATATTTTTCGCTATCGAGATCATAAACAACAAGATCGGGGAGGGGGGAGTCATGCATGTCTTTCGTGGTTAAGCTGTGAAACTTAGCCACATTCATTGTTTTTGTTTCATGCACATCACTGAGCTCACGCAGTACTTTATTCGCTACATCTTTGATTAGAAAATAATTACTTACTATTAATATGTTCACGCTTTTGCTCAGTATGTAGAGAATATTAGATAATGATGCTAGACCTTATTGACTTTTGTATTGATAGCATCTTGGAAGATTGTTTATTTTTATGTGCCTATTCATTGTCGAGCGCTGGTTTTCTTGATTAGAGGGCTTAAATAGCAATCGTTTGCTTTGCGCTGACTTTTGTTGCCAAAAATCATTTTATACTCCTTCTGAAACCCTTATTTACAAAATTAATACTACTGGAGATATTATGCGCTTTATTAAAGGCTTTTTAGTTACTTTACTTACGTTACCTTTGAGTCTTTCTGCTGTGGCAGGGATGAAAAGTGTGACTGTTGAAGGTAATTCTTACGCAGCACCGCAACCCATTATTATTCAAGGGCCTATGCCTATTGAAGCTCAACATTTTGCTGCATTACTTGATGATGTCACGATCGAAAAAACGGGGATTTTTGTTTTTTATAAAGGCACGCTAAATGGATATCCTGTCATTGTAAGCCAAACAGGGAAGGGTTTAGAGAACACGGCGGCGGCAACGGCGATAGCGATAGAGCGCTATAAGCCAATAGCTATTATTAATCAGGGGACTTCTGGTGGGCATGATAAAAACTTAAATGTTGCAGATATTGTTCTAGGTAAGAGAACGGTAAATATAGGTAATTTAAAAACACCGAAAGCGAAAGAAGGTGAAGGCTCTAATTCACTCACTTGGATCCCGATGGATATTATGGCTTCTGCTGGTACCGCTGGTGGTGATGATGCAAATAAAATTCGTTACTATGAAGGGAGCAGTGAATTAATTGCTTCTGCTCATAAAGTGAAATACACGGAAGGAAAAGTGGTTGAAGGGACGATTGGTTCTGCGAACTTTTGGAACAGTGAGTTAGATCGTATTAATTGGTTCCATGATAACTTTGGTACAAGTACTGAAGAAATGGAAAGTGCGTCTGCGGCTCAAATCAGTGAAGCGTATCACGTTCCATTTTTAGCGATTCGTATTTTATCAAACAACATTACTAATGGTGGTCATTACAATCCTAATACCGCGAAATATTGCCAATCTTATGTAAAAGAGGTTGTAGTTCAATATATTAGCGATATAAATAAGTAATATAGTTTACTTCCATTTAATATATCCATGTTCGTTTATGACTCTTTTTGGTTATAAACGAGCATTGTTTTTATTCTTTTGCCTTTCGTATTACATTGCTACTTTAGTGTTGTTTTTGTTAGTTTAATATCTGTTAATTCAATGGATTAGCGTTTAATTGTTGTTTTATTTTTGATTGTTTTGTTTCTCTCCTTCGTTCTATTTTCTCTGTAAATTCGATCTGGTCGTACCTGGCGGCCTTGATCTTTTATGCTCTAGATCTTCTTTTTAATATTCTAACACGCACTTTATGTGTTCGAACGCTCATTTTGGGTTTGTTGATATTTAAAATATTAATACAAAGGAGTACATTTCGTGCTGCTTAACGTGAATGCTGTATACCTACTTGAATAATAATTGAGCCGTTTATCTGGTGTATGAGAGCGTATACATACAAAACTTGATGAAATGAGCTAATAACGAAACAAAGGAATGAATCATGGTGAATAATGAACAACATACATTACTTGGACAATGCATCGCTGAATTTATCGGTGCCGGTTTATTGATTTTTTTTGGTGTCGGCTGTGTCGCTGCCTTAGTGTTAACGGGGGCTGAGTTTGGTCAATGGGAAGTCAGTATTATATGGGGGATAGGTGTTTCTATTGCCATCTATTGTACTGCGGGTGTTTCTGGTGCTCACCTTAATCCTGCTGTAACTATTGCACTGGCTGCGTTTCATGGATTTGATAAAGCAAAAGTAATCCCTTATATCATTGCTCAAGTACTTGGTGCTTTTTGCTCTGCTGCGTTAGTTTACGCGTTATACAGTAATTTATTTGCTGATTATGAAATTGCGAATGGTTTTTTAAGAAGCAGTGAAGCTGCATTATCAACGGCTGGTATCTTTTCTACTTATCCACACCCCTCTTTATCGATACTAGGCGCGTTTGCTGTTGAGTTTGTTATTACTGCGGTTCTTATGTTTGGCATCTTAGCATTAGGTGACGAGCATAATGGCGCGTCTCGTGGTGCAATGAATCCTCTACTTATCGGTTTATTAATTGCCGTGATTGGTGGGTCTCTTGGGCCTCTAACTGGCTTTGCAATGAACCCTGCTCGTGATTTTGGTCCAAAACTCTTTGCTTACTTAGCGGGTTGGGATTATGCATTAACAGGTGCTAGAGAGATTCCTTACTTTATTGTTCCAATTCTTGCTCCTATTGCTGGTGCGTGTTTTGGTGGTTGGGCTTACCCTAAACTGATTGGCGCTTATTTACCAAAAGCTGGGCATGGTTGTACTATTCCTAATCAGTGTGACCCAGAAGACGAAACTAAAACTGCTGAAGTGTAATAAAAGACTTTAAACATAATACTAACAATTATCTCCCTACGAGCTAATAAATTAAAAATTAATACATAAAAGGATTCCATCATGACTGAGCAAAAATACATTGTTGCACTTGACCAAGGAACTACTAGCTCTCGTGCCGTCATTCTTGACCACGATGCCAATATTGTCAGTGTTTCTCAGCGTGAATTTACTCAGATTTATCCTCAAGCAGGATGGGTTGAGCATGATCCACTAGAAATCTACGCAACACAAAGTTCGACGTTAGTTGAAACCTTAGCGAAAGCAGGTATTCGCAGTGATCAAATTGCGGCGATTGGTATTACTAACCAACGTGAAACGACGATAGTTTGGAATAAAGAAACGGGTAAACCAGTCTATAACGCGATTGTTTGGCAGTGTCGTCGTACGGCAGATACATGTGAAAAACTGAAAGAAGCAGGTCTTGAAGAATACATCCGTGAAAATACGGGTTTGGTTGTTGACCCATATTTCTCTGGTACAAAAATTAAGTGGATTTTAGATAACGTTGAAGGCGCTCGTGAAGACGCTGAAGCGGGTAAGTTATTGTTTGGTACCGTTGATACGTGGCTTGTGTGGAAAATGACACAAGGGCGTGTTCACGTTACCGATTACACCAATGCGTCTCGTACCATGGTATTTAATATTAATACACTACAGTGGGATGAGAAATTACTGAAAGAATTGGATATTCCTCTTTCTATGATGCCAGAAGTGAAATCATCATCAGAAGTGTACGGCGAAACAAACATTGGTGGTAAAGGCGGTACGCGTATTCCAATTGCAGGTATTGCAGGGGATCAACAAGCGGCGCTTTATGGTCAAATGTGTGTAGAGCAAGGTCAGGCGAAAAACACGTACGGTACGGGCTGTTTCTTGTTAATGAACACCGGTAAAGAAAAAGTGACGTCTCGTAATGGTCTATTAACGACATTAGCGTGTGGTCCTCGTGGCGAAGCGTCTTACGCACTGGAAGGTGCGGTGTTTATGGGCGGAGCGTCGATTCAATGGCTACGCGATGAAATGAAGCTATTAGCGGATGCGAAAGATTCTGAGTACTTTGCAACTAAAGTAGATTCATCAAATGGCGTGTATGTGGTTCCAGCCTTTACGGGGCTAGGTGCTCCATATTGGGATGCGTATGCTCGTGGTACCATTGTTGGCTTAACGCGCGGCTGTGGTTCAAATCATATTATTCGAGCAACATTAGAGAGTATTGCTTATCAAACACGTGATGTGATTGATGCAATGCAAGCGGATTCAGGTATCAAGTTATCGGCACTTCGTGTTGATGGTGGTGCGGTTGCTAATAACTTCTTAATGCAGTTCCAAGCGGATGTATTAGATGTAGCGGTTCATCGTCCACAAGTGACAGAAGTGACTGCGCTAGGTGCTGCTTACCTTGCTGGTTTAGCCGTTGGATTCTGGGGTGGCCTTGATGAATTGGCTGGTAAAGCTGTGATTGATCGTTCATTTGACCCTCATCATGATGAAATTAAACGTAATCAACGTTACCGTGGTTGGAAACGCGCAGTAAAATGTGCTCAATCATGGGCTGAGCTGCACGATGAAGAGTAATTAACCTAATTTGATGGTTAATTAAACAAAGGGAGCACAAATATTGTGCTCCCTTTTTCTTTTTCGAACTTTGTTTGATATATATCACGCATATTCATGTCAAATATTTCCAATCTTTATGGCTTCTTTGTACACTGATTTCAGATAAAAATAATAAGTCATTGATTGTTCGAAATTAGGGGAGTAATTCGTGAAGCAAATATCAAGACATCAAGAAATTGTGAATTTAGTGCAACAGCATGGTTATGTCAGTACTGAAGATTTAGTGGAGCAATTCAAAGTCAGTCCACAAACGATTCGCCGTGATTTAAACGAATTAGCAGATGAGAACAAAATACGCCGTCATCATGGTGGTGCAACGATCCCTCTTAGCTCTGTTAATACGGCTTACACTACTCGTAAAGTGATGCAGTTGAATGAGAAAGACACGATTGCAGAAGCGCTTGCAAAGCATATTCCTGATGGCGCTACCTTGTTTATCGATATTGGTACGACACCAGAATCGGTAGCAAAAGCCTTAGTCAAAAACCATAAGGATTTACGCGTTGTTACCAACAACATTAACGTAGCGATGATCTTAATGGCGAATCCCGATTTTAAAGTGATTCTGGCTGGTGGTGAAGTTCGTAATCGTGATGGGGGTATTGTTGGTGAAGCTACCCTTGATTTCATTAAACAGTTCCGTTTGGATTTTGGCATATTAGGGATCAGTGGTATTGATTATGATGGTTCATTGTTGGACTTTGATTACCACGAAGTTCGAGTGAAAAAAGCGATCATTGAAAACAGTCGCAGTGTGTACCTTGCGGTTGATCATACTAAGTTTGGTCGTAATGCGATGGTTAATTTAGGAAGTATTACTGAATTGCACATGATCATTACTGACCAAGAGCCACCTGAAGAAATAGTGACTATTTTGAAAGAAAATGAAATCCCTTATGAAGTAATTTCAAAGTAGCTCTCACTTCTAACGAATAAACGATCCCTGATCTTGATTAAGATCAGGGATTTTTTGTATCTCCATCACACTAAATGTTCGTAATCGAAAATATAAAGTGACTCAAAACGAAAGTTAAGTTATCGTAAATTCATCGTATTTAATGTTCGTTCGCTCATTATGAGTCTTTGAGGTCACTACTATGAATAATGGAAACCAAACACACACAACCTGCGCTGTTTTAGATTTAATCGTAGTGGGTGGTGGTATTAATGGTGCAGGAATTGCCGCTGATGCTGCTGGGCGAGGCTTAACCGTTGGTTTGTATGAAGCATCAGATTTTGCTTCTGCAACGTCATCAGCAAGCTCAAAGTTGATTCACGGTGGTTTACGTTATTTAGAACATTATGAATTTCGTTTAGTTTCAGAATCTTTAGCTGAGCGTGAAGTTCTGTTAGCCAAAGCGCCACATATTGCTAAACCAATGCGTTTCCGTTTGCCTCATCGCCCATTTTTACGTCCAGCATGGATGATCCGTGCAGGTCTGTTCCTTTATGATAATTTAGGCAAACGCACCACATTACCAGCAAGTCATTCGGTTAATTTAGCGGCGTCTGGTTTACTAAAACCTGAGATGAAAAAAGGATTTGAATATTCAGATTGTTGGGTTGATGATGCGCGTTTGGTTATTTTAAATGCCATGGCCGCAGAGAAAAATGGCGCAGAAGTGAAAAACTATTGCCGCGTTGAGAAAGCGACTCGTGTGGGGGGGTTATGGAATGTTACTATTTTTGACGAGCAAACGAACACGCGCTTTGAGCGTAAAACCAAAGCACTGGTTAATGCGGCGGGTCCTTGGGTAAAACAGTTTTTCGATGATAGCTTAGAAGAAGAATCGCCTCGTAATATTCGTTTAGTGAAAGGCTCTCATATTGTGGTTCCTAGAATTCACAATGAAGAGCAAGCGTACATTCTGCAAAATAAAGACAATCGTATTGTGTTTGTTATTCCTTACATGGAAGACTTTTCAATCATCGGAACGACAGATGTAGAATACAAAGGCGACCCAAGCAAAGTCGAAATATCAGAAGATGAAGTAAACTACTTAATTGATGTCGTTAATCAACATTTTGTTGAGCAAATTCAACGTGATGATGTGGTGTGGACTTACAGTGGTGTACGTCCATTATGTGATGACGAATCTGATTCACCACAAGCGATTACACGTGATTACACATTAGAACTTGAGCAAGAGCTAGACCAAGCACCATTGCTTTCTATTTTTGGTGGAAAACTAACGACATACCGAAAACTGGCTGAAACGGCAATGAAAATGCTGAGCCCATATTTCATGAAAATAGGTGCGTCGTGGACAAGAGACGTCGCATTGCCTGGTGGTGATTTTGATTATCCTCGTACGCAATTAGTGAATAACATTTGCAGTAAACATACGTGGTTAGCAGAGAAAACAGCAACACGATACGTGAATCAATTTGGTACCTTAGTCTGGACATTGTTAGAAAACATGGATTGTGAAGCGGATATGGGACAAATATTCGGTGAAGGGGTTTATCAAGCTGAAATTGATTATTTAATGCACCATGAGTTCTCACAAAAAGCAGAAGACGTATTGTGGAGAAGAACTAAACTTGGTCTGTATTTAAACAAAGAAGAACAAGCAAAAGTAGCTGATTATATGAATAGTTCAATAGCATCAAAGGTTGACGTTAAATTAGAACAAGTGAGTTAAATAAGAGATAAAAAGTACTCAGATAATTCAATAAATGAAATGCATCTAATTCTAATTAGGTGCATTTTTTATTATATAAATTACCAATGAATTAAGATTACTCTTGGCATTATTATCGATAAGAGTACTATCTGAATGTCATTAAAATGAGATAGTAAAATGAAAATTAAATTCCTCTCAATGCTTATTGCGTCTTGCGTAGCGTATTCAGCCAGTGCTTGTACTGGTATTTCTCTTTCAACAACCAATCATGATTATATTCAAGGTCGAACGATTGAGTGGGGGCAGAATGATTTAGAGAGCAAGTTGATAATATCGCCTCGTAATTATCACTACTCCTCGACAATGCCAAATCAACAGCAAGGGTTAGATTGGACGTCTAAATACGGGTTTGTTGGTATTTCTGTCAGTGATGATCGTTTTATTGCTGAGGGGATAAATGAAGAGGGATTAAGCGCCGGTTTATTTTATTTTAAAAACTATGGGTCGCTAGAAAAATACAATTCGAAAGACACAAAAACAACGATAACCGACATGGACTTTATTCGTTGGATGTTGTCACAATTTACCACCGTTGCTGAGGTTGAAAATGCGTTAGATACGATAAAAATAGTGCCTGTTTATCTTGATGCAAAAGGGATCCCATCGCCTACTGCTCATTGGCGTGTTTCAGATAAAGCGGGCAATAATATCGTTATTGAAATTATGAATAACGGCAAAATTAAGATTCATAAAAATACGGCAAAAGTATTAACCAATGCACCTGATTATCAATGGCAAGTCACGAATCTTAATAACTATATTCATTTGACTCCGGGGGTAAGTAAAGGGCAAAAAATTAACGATGTAGAAGCGTTTTCCTTTGGTGTGGGTTCTAGCTTTTTAGGTTTACCAGGCGATATTACGCCACCATCTCGATTCATACGTGCCGCGTTTTATGTTAATTCGGCACCAGTGATGAAAGATGAAGAAGAAGCCGTGTCTCAAGCGTTTCATATATTAAATAACTTTGATATTCCTATCGGGAGTGAATTCAATAGTAAAGCTCACATTCCAGATCTACCGAGTGCGACGCAATGGACTTCAGTGATTGATCAAACAAATGGACAGTTTTTTTATAAAACGATGAGAGACAGCACCATTAAAAAAGTGGATTTAAATAAGATTAACTTTAATGGTAAAACAGAAGAGAAGCGCCGATTAGATTCTGGGCAGTTTCATGTTCAAGATGTTACGCCTATATTATAAAATAATACGTTATAAACAGAACGACTAGATAAAAAGCCTCATATTTGAGGCTTTTTCATGGGCTAGATGTAAATTAGATTTGCAGCTTTCGATGTCTTTTTTCTGTATACATCAGTTGGTCGGCAAGATCTAAGGCTTCTTTAACATCGGTATGAATTAAAGCGGTACCAAATGAAAAGGAAAGATACATGTCTTTTTTTTCAAAATAGCGCTCGAAATGGGATCGAATGACCAACATCTTTGCGTGAATATCCTCAACAGAATACGAGTTAAAGCAAAGTACAAATTCATCACCTCCAAATCGAATAAGAAGATCTTCTTTTCTCAAATATTGCTTGATTAATCGAGCGGCTTCTTTTAGTTGTAAATCTCCGATTTGATGACCAAGCTTATCATTAATATTTTTAAATCCATCCAAATCAATAAAGACCAAGGAATTATAGGTATTAATATCAAGACGTTCTAATTTTGATTTTGTAAAACAGCCAGTCAAAGGATCAATTGATGTTTGTGTATCCTGCGTATCTTCATACACAAAAATCATGATAAATGTTTTATCGAAATATTTTATCTTTTGGCGATAGGTGTGGAAGTGTGTCGTTTGTGAGCCGACTTCAACCGTTTCATTGGACATTAAAATATCAGAGTCATTATTTAATAACTGCTGATCAAGCTGTAAGCACATTTGATAATCTGGGAATCGAGCGAGTACATCATCGGCAGGCATCCCAACTAAATCACATTCTAAATAATCGACATGCTTTTTATTGTTATAAATGGCCACACCTTGTTCGTCTCTTAAGATAAAAAGGCAATTACAATGCTTCATTAAATTGGTAGTGAATAGAATCGATGGGCTTTTAATGCCATCTAATAATTCTTGGTACTTTCGATTGAGTGCGTCCAGATCAAAATTATTGTAATCAATGCCTAATAAATTGAATGGGTCTTGAGGCTTGAACAGCGCTAAAGCGGCAGTTAATTCTGTCTTGTTTTTTGCAATATTAATATTGTAAATAAAACGGTCAATCGGTGGGTTTACCGAATTCTCTTTACTTAACGATTGTTCTGATTGTGTATCAAGATTATCGTCAAGGGCTGACAGCGGCAATGGGTATGAAAGGTGATAACCTTGTGCTATCACTGAACCAAAAGAGTTAATCAGGTTTAATTGATTAACGCTTTCTATGCCTTTTATAATGACCGTATTGCCTAAAAATTTATTCAATTTGTGGTAAAGCGAACGTAAAAAACAAAACGATAAATAATCATCGCTAATGGCGCTAATAAGAGAGCGGTCTATTTTTATATAGTCAAAGTTTAAGTCTAACAAGGGGTCAGAATTAACACATTCTGTACCATAATCATCTAAGGTAAAAAGAACCCCTAGATTTTTTAAGCGCTGCATATGCAAGCGGATTTTTTCTAAGTCAAACTGTTGATGATTGAAGTTCAACTCTAAGGTAAACCCTTTGTGTTTTTGGAACACGGATTCACAATATTCAATAAATGATTCTGATACTAAGCTTTGGGCAAAAATGTTAATGGATAGATTAATGTTTTTTGGGTTCTTTAAGCTTAATTTGTCGGAAAGTACTTGAGAGATTACAGCTTTATCAAAGTTCTCTTTATCTTCAATCGTAGAAATGAAGTGCAAAGGCGATTCGTCAGAGTTTTTGAATCTTAGTAGTGCTTCATAAGAGACAATAGAACCTTCAAAGAAATTAGGCTGATAAATGAAGTATTTATTCTCAAGCATTATTTTTATTATATCCCAATTGAAATTTTTGCTAATTTATCATGGTTAATGACAAGTTACTTGTATGAATAATCACACAAAATGCGAGCTATGCCAAATTTATAGTTTGAATGAGTAATGAAGTAACATTACCGTCAGTAATGATTTTTACTTTGTAAAGCATTACGGATAAATATGAACATTATTTGTGTTTTTATTGATATTTCTGTGTAATAAACGGACAGCTTGTTGAATATTTACTTCTAATAAATTGATAAGTTGTTGTATGTCATTCAGTTCAGGCATTGAACCTACTTTCGTCAACATTTCAATGGATGTTGCGCTTTCAACAAGGCGGAGAGCATCAAAGTTACTTGCCATTCCTTTTACTGAATGGGAATGTAAGCGAATATTTGCAATTTCTTTATTGTCATAAGCGGTGATTAATGAAGTAATGCTCTCTTCGGAGATATCAATAAATGACAGTAAGAACTCATCTAAAATATCATTATCGTCACCACAAATAGCAATTAATGATGCTAAGCTTAACTCGGCTTCGGTGAGTGCTAATGTCGTTATTTTTTCTTTTGAATGACGTTTTAATTCGATGACATTTTCAGTCGATTTATCGAATGGTTTGGTTTCCGTATTATTACAAGTAATTAACTGTTGATGTTGTTTTATTGCATCCATAAACCCTTGTTCTTGAAGAGGCTTCGTTAATACGTAGTTTGCGCCCGCTTCAATGAAATTATCATGGGCTTCTTGGAATACATCGGCGGTACAGGCAAAAATAACGGTGGGCAGTTTAAGCTCTTTTCTGATGATCTTTGTTGCGCTAATACCGTCCATGATCGGCATGTGATTATCCATAATGATAAGGTCAAATATCTGTGACCTTAGGGTTTCTATTGCAAGCTGTCCATTTTCGACAACGACGACTTGATGACCCAAACGCTCACAAAACATTTTGGCGACCAAAGCATTCACTTTATTGTCTTCGGCGACTAAAATCGATAATTTTTGATGGATGAGTTCTTCATTGTCATTAGAGACAAGGGCTTCGGGAGTTTTTTCTTTGTGAATTTGTTTTTTTATAACGGTTTCAAGTGGCAGCATAATAGTAAAGCCAGTGCCTTCTCCTTCCACGCTTTCTACTGAAATATAACCTTGCATAGCATCAACGAGTTGCTTCACTATTGCTAAGCCTAACCCGGTTCCACCATATTGTCGTGTTGTTGCTGATTCTGCTTGAATGAAAGGATCAAAGATATAGTCAAGGCGCTCTTCGCGTATGCCGATACCACTGTCTTCTATTTTGATAAGCAGACCTTGTTTACTTTTTGCGGTAAGGGTATGACTGAAGGTTAATGTGATACTGCCCTTATGGGTGAACTTCACGGCATTACTGATTAAGTTGAAGATGATTTGTCGAATTCGAGGTTTGTCACCATTAAATACTGCACCCGCATTAATCTGATCATGGATAATTAATTCTAATCCTTTATCTTCACAGATCGGGATGTAGGTATTTGCAATAGGACTAATCACATCTTTAAAATCAAAAGGAAGGTTATCTAATTCCAGTTTATTTTGTTCAATTTTAGAGAAATCAAGAATGTCATTAAGTAAAGAAAGTAGGTGATCTCCTGATTCGAGTAGAACGCTAATCTGTTTGTGTTGTTCGGGATCTTTTATATTACTCTCAATGATCTGTGCCATGCCTAAAATGCCATTAAGTGGTGTTCTTAATTCATGACTCATGGTTGCTAAGAAGGTTGATTTGGCTTTGTTGGATACTTCCGCTTGTTCTGCTGCATTGAATAAATCAATTTCAAGGGCTTTACGCTTGGTTATGTCTCTTTCTACCGCAATGAACTGCTCCACTGAGCCATCAGAATTAAAGGTGGGAGTAATGGACATATCTATCCAGTACTCTGAGCCGTCTTTATGATAATTGATTAATTCTGATTCAATCGAACCCCCTTCTTTGATGGCGGCAGAGATGCGTGTAACGTCGTCTTTTGAGGTGTTTTCACCCTGTAAGAGATCTCCCGGTTTCTTTCCTAGTACTTCATCGAGTTGGAAGCCTGAGAGTGTAAAAAAACTTTGGTTTGCCCAAGTTAACATGCCATTGTTGTCGGTAATAAGAATGGCATCGTGTGCATGCTCGGCAACAAGGGCAAGCTTCGATTTTTCTTTTTCTGAGTTTACCAGTTCTCTTTTTATAATTAAGGTTTGTTGTAACCGTTCACGTAATTGAAGATAGAAGTAGGCGGCAATCGCGCAGATAAATAACATAACGGTAATGAACATATGATTCTTTATTGATTCGGATTGAGATAACCAATAATTATTTTGTTGTGTCAGCATTTGTTTTACATTGTTGGTAAAAATGTCTTTTTCTTTGTTTTTACTTTCGACTTTAATACGTTCACGAAAGGCGATGTAATTAGATAAGCTTTTAAACCCAACTTGGTTTTTTAATTCATTACTGGGCGGAGAGCTCATTAAACCCGTTAATGTAAATTGTGAGACATACAGTTTATCTTCTAGTTTTGGTAGGGTAGTTAATAGTTTTTTTTCTAATAGTAAAGTCGTGAGTGTTGAATATTCGTATGAGACTTTTAATCTCAGTAGTGTTTCTAGATCGTTAACTAAGGTCGAGACGCTTACTTGGGTGTTTTTTGCATAAATAACGGCTTGATCACTACTAATGAGGAAACTTGATAACCAATAGTTTTGGTCATTTTCTAAGTGTTCAGAAAGGAAAGAGGCTTTTAAATCGGCATTGACCAGCTGAGATGAGTAAGAGTCATAGGCTTTATTGTCTTGATGATTAAAATAATAGAGACTTTCTCTAGATTGAATGATGCTGTCAGACAATGACAAATAAGCACGTTGATATTGTTCGACCAAATGACTTTTGGTGATAATCAACGACAAATACAGAGCAGCACAGGTAATAAATGCGATCAATATAAGACTGAGTTTGTTCGTATTAATTAATATCATTGGATTAACTCCTCTAACGCAGCAGGTCTTGGTGCCGTTAAGGTGTTTAAGAATGCACTGATCTCCACAACGGTCATGGGTGTCAGCTCTTGTCCTAATTGCACTCTAGCCATAATGATAATGGCTTCTTCAAGGGTTTCTGTTTTTCCATGATGAAAATAAGGCGCAGTAATAGCAACATTTCGCAAGCTAGGAACACGAAAGACGTGGCGATCATTGCTGTCTCCTGTGATATCAAATCGACCGAGATCGTTGTTTGCAGAGTCACCAAATTGTGTTTCTAATGCGGCTAAATTGCCAAACTTCTGAAACAAGTTTCCCCCTACATTCTGTCCTTGGTGACAAAATACACACCCCAGTTGTTGGAATTTATCCCAGCCATTGACGGCTATTTGGGATATGGCTCTTTTGTCGCCCTTTAAATAGTGATCAAACGGTGTATCTGGTGTATTGAGCGTTGCCATAAAAGTGACTAAAGCGTCTTTGACAGTGGCTTCTGTGATATCTCCATTGTATTCCTGTTTGAAACGATTGGAGTAGTGATCTGAAGAGGTAAGAAATTGAATGATGTCAGTCCAATTGCTGTCCATTTCTAATGGATTGTGAATAGGGCCATCAAGTTGTTGCTCTAGACTGGCTGCGCGTCCATCCCAAAAGAAACGGGTGTTTAAACTGATATTGAATAAGGTGGGAGAATTACGAGTACCTTCGCCATGAACACCAATAGAAGCGGGAATAGATTCAGCACCATTCGTAAATATGTGGTGGCAAGATTCGCAACTTACTTGCCCGTTAGAGGACAATCTTGGGTCAAGAAAGAGTTCTAAACCTAATTTAGCTTTGCTTTTTTCTTTAATTTCAACCTTATTTATAGCAGTGATGGCGTTAGAAAAAAACTCATTACTTTTTGGGGTTTGAGTTTGAGTATCAAGATCCCAAATAGGCTCTTGAAAAGAGAAATATAAGTAAATACTGCAAACGCTAATAATGATAAGTGGAATAATCCAACGTAATGGTAAAAATTGCACGGTTGATTCCTTGTGTATATACACTCTATTGAAAAGTATAGTACAAGGTAACTCGATTTAAAGTGCCTAGCTTTAGTTGTCTTAACGTTATAATTATCAATAATCATTTGCGTATGAAAAGAAAGGTAAAGAAAGACGTCGCATTTCTTCCTTTACCTACCAGCACGTATCTTACGTAGATGTTGTTTATGCCATCAGTGCTTCACATAATAATGAAATTGGATGAATGGTCGTAACATTTGTATTCTCTTCTATTTGCCATTTACAGGTTTCACAATCGGTAATGGCATAATCAGGTTTAGCGGTTTTTATTTGGTCAAATACGTTTTTACCAATCGCAATAGAGGTATCGTAGTTTTCGGTTTTGAACCCATAAGTGCCTGCTAAACCACAGCATTCGCTGTCTAAAACTTGCACTTCTAAACCGGGAATAGCCCTCAGTAATTCAATGGTATAAATATTGCCGCCACTGCGCTCTAAGTGACAAGGCGTGTGGTAAACAATTTTTTTATTCAGTGGTTTCATTTTTGGACCACGACCATTCATGATCTCTTTTAATAAAAAACGGGTTACGTATTCTATTTTCTTCGCCACTTTACTGTTATCTACATCCAGTACGTGTGGGTATTCTTGTTGCAATGTGAAGGAGCACGTTGAAGAGGTCGATAAAATCGGCACGTCTCTACGCTCAATTGCTGCTTCTAAATTAGCGACATTAAATTCTGCATTTTTCTGTGCTTTTTTATGGTATCCATTTGCGATAAGAGGTACGCCACAGCATTTCTCTTTGTCTAATAACTGAACCCCAATGTGCATGTTATTCATGACTTTAATAAAGTCTTTGCCCAATTGTGGGTGATTATAATTAACAAAACAACCATGAAAATAATGCACTTGTTGTTGATAAATCGATTGATCAGTGACTTCTTTTTTATACCATTTACGAAAGGTGCCGTGAGAGTATTTTGGCAACGATTTATGATCATGAACCCCAATCGTTTTATGCATCACTTTTTTGACTAATGGTACGCTCGTCATCGCATTCACAATAGGAGCTACCGGGGTTGCTACCGATCCAAACAGATCGGTATGGCTTAATACGAAATCACGAATACCTTTCATGTTATACGCGGGCTTTCCGTATTTTCCACGGGCGACTGCGATCATATCGCCAATTTTTACACCAGACGGGCAAGCGGTTTCACAACGTTTGCAGTTGGTGCATAACTTTAAGGTTTCATCAAAATATTCAGGGCTTTTAAAGCGTAAACGTTCGCCATCTGGACCACATTGTTTTGGGCCAGGGTAATCAGGGTTTTCTTTAGCCACAGGGCAATAAACAGTACATACGGTGCATTTTAAACACTGATCAAAACTGGTATTAGCTGGCGCTCTGAAAATCAGATTTTCTTTTGAGAAGCTGTCTTTTAATAAATTAGAGCGAAATAGTGGGCTGCTCATAATGCGACCTCAGCGTGTTGTATTGGTTGAGTCTTTACCGATTGCTGCTTAATAATGGTTTCAGCCGCATGGAATCCAGTGCTAATTGCCACACCACTGCCACAGCCTTCTAGTATTGGGTTGTAACCAGAAAGAATAGCACCCGCACAAAAAAGATTATTAATGACATGCTCTGACTTTAAGGCCTGAAATTGGTCATTAGTTTTAACGCCCATACTTAAAAATGGATGGGATAGTGGACTAAAAAATTCAGGATTGTACCAATCCGTTCGAGAATCGGTTTGGTCGATATCTAAACCAAAAATAGGTTCTCGCATTGAATCCACACTTGCCTTTAACCCTTGGCTGAAGAAACTGCCCGTGGCTAAAACAAAGTGTTTTGCTTGCAGTGGAAAATCACCATGATTCTTAGTAAATAGTCGGTTTAAATGGTAATAAGAATTGGTCGGGTCTTCTTTTTCTACATAAGAAAACTCACCTTGAATTACGTGATCACCATTAAATAAGGTGCCCCCTTGATTAATGAAAGCGTGTTTCATCGATTCCTCTAAACGTATTCCTAAAAGTGATGGTGGCATGGTAGGGACTTCGCATAATGTCAGTTGCGTTAGGGCTTCAATTTCTTTTAATAATGCCAGGCCAGTGCCATTACCAAAAATAGCGGGGATCACAACAAGATCACCCGGATTTGCGTGTTGCTGTAATGCGTGGGCAAACTCTTGTAAGTTAGCGCGTTTTGACAGAATTCGAGAAAGATCAATGGATCGTAATTCACAATGATTACGTTTGATGCCTTTAAATGCAGACAAAGAAACAGACGCGGTTGTGATCTCAAGATTAGATAATTGAGGTACCAATTTTAAATTGTCTTGCGCCAGTTTTGGTTGAAAATCACGAAAGCCATCAATGGTGATCAACACCATTTTCTTTACGCTGCTATTTTCTAATGTCATTGGGAACTGATGAACAAAAGGTTGTGATAGCCAAGTCGATTTCATGGTGCCTAATGGTGTTAAACGATAATGATTATGACCATCTTGTTGTGCGCGTAATGGCACCCCGATGTCGGACAGCTTGGTTTGATACCAAGCTAAAGCACGACTGACGGTCTCTTTTCCAAGAACTGAATAAGGATGGGTAGGGTAATTATCTTTAAAGTACTCAATCGTCCTCATTGGGTCTACAACATGCTTTCCATCGGGTGTTTTTGCTAATACATCCACAGAGCCAGAAGAGAAATGTAAAGCACTTTGTCCCGATGCGATTACGGCCGTTTTTAATCCGGCTTCAAGACAACGAAGTGCACAACTTAAGCCGGCCATGCCGCCGCCGATGATGATAGTATCAAATTTCATAATGTGGCCTCTTGTTGTTCTTGTTTTGGTTGAGACGAAGTGCTCTGGTCCGTTTTTGTAGAGAGTGTCGGTATGTCACTGGCACCGAATAAGCCTTCATAAACCCAGTAACTGAATTCGGCCTCGCGCAGAGCATCGCCCCAAAATACGGGTTTAATGCCTTTCCAACGCTCTTCTAAAAAGTGACTTAATAATTGGCTTGATTGATTACCGCTGACTTGACCATATTCTTCAAATAATCCTGCCGCGCGGTAGGTGCAGAGTTCACCTTGGCACGGTCCCATTCCTAACCGTGTTCTGCGGCGTAAATCCACTAAGTTATGCACGTCTAATTGTTTAATGGCGTAATTGATTTCACCTTGAGTCACCATTTCGCACTCACAGATCACGGCTTGATCTTTTGCATCATCCGTTAAGAATTGATCTGCTCGTTCACCATGACGATAAATCGCACTTTGATAAACGGGTTTTGCTAGGCTTGCTGTTTTCTTGGCGGCAATAGAGGCACCGTTCGATCCAGGAAGCGATCGTAAGTGAGTCGTACACTCTTGGTTGTTTCCCAGTTTTCTAGCGATCATGTCGGTGGTCATTTCAGCCATGAGTCGAGAGGTCATTAATTTACCTCCCGTAATCGTCGTAAAGCCGTTGAGCCCGTCTTTTTCTGCGTGATCAAGCAACACAATGCCACGACTGATATTTCGACCTGAACCATCATCATCAACAGCGACCAACGGACGAACACCTGCATAAGCACGAAGTACACGAGTATTCGCCATTATTGGGGCTAACTTAGCGCCTTCACTCAGTAAAATATCCACTTCTTTAGCTGTGACATGTAAGTCATCAATTTTATCGTAGTCAATGTGCTCAGAGGTGGTTCCTATCAGTGAAATTGTGTCACCGGGAACTAAAATGTCAGCATCTGATGGCTTACGGCAACGGTTGATTACCAAATTATTAATACGATAATCTAAGATAAGCAGAGAACCTTTGGCTGGGAACATCTTGATGCTTAAATCGGCGTATTCACAAATATTTTGTCCCCAGATCCCTGCCGCATTAATGACTTCTTGAGCGAAAATCTCAATCTTTTGATTGGTACGAACATCAATACAATTCACACCAAGTACCGTATCTTGATGGCGAATAAGTGAAGTTACGTGAGTGTGTGTGAGCAAACGCGCGCCATTTTCTTTCGCATCCAGCACATTTGCTGCACATAAACGAAAAGGGTCGAGCGTTCCATCTGGCACTTGAACCGCACCAATAAGATTAGGGTTTACATTAGGTTCTAATAATAGGGCTTCTTTGGGGGTTAATTGCTTGGCGTCAATGCCTGCGGTTTTACATGATTCAATGAATTGTGCTTGGAAATTTAAATCGTCGTCAGGCAGTGAGATAAACAAGCCTTGGGTATCTTCAACACAATGTTTTGCGATGCTTTTAAGGATTTTATTCTCATGGATACATTCTTTGGCAGATTCAGGATCGGTGACGGCATAGCGAGCGCCTGAGTGCAGTAAACCATGATTTCGACCAGTGGTTCCTGAGGCCAAATCGTCTTTCTCAATCAAAATACAATTGATCCCACGCAGTGCACAATCACGCATGATTCCTGTGCCTGTAGCGCCGCCTCCAATGATAATAACAGAGGTTTCTAATCGAGAAGTTTTATCCATAATTTGGTCTCTTTTTTACCACTTTTGATGTATGAAACCATGATGATATTTATGTTCGACACTTTCTTTGATTTAGCTCAATTATGTTCGTTCGAGCGTTCGATTTGCTTTCGTTTTGGTGGGTAGGTCACATTCAAATAAATAAACGAACACAAAAGTAGGCTATTTACCAGATGGTTCATGGGTAAAAAAAGCGTTTTTGTCGTGACAATATTGCAAAGATGCGATGGGGTTCAAATCCACTTAAAAAGTAATGATATAATCGAGGTAATTATTAGTAAATCTAGGTACTGAATGATGAAAATAACTATAGATAAACAAACATTCACTATCGATGAAGAGATAACACTGTTAGCAGCGGCAAAGGAATGCAATATTGAAATCCCTTCACTGTGCGGAAATAACATCAATGGTGAAAAATTGCCATGTGATTTGTGTGTAGTTGAAATTGAAGGGCAAGGAGTTCAGCGTGCTTGTGAAACTCAAGTCGTTGATGGTATGCAAGTGATCACTTCGTCTGAAGCATTAGCAAAACGTCGTCAAAGTGCATTAAATAAAATACTTTCTGATCATTACGCCGATTGCGAAGCGCCGTGCCAAACCGCGTGTCCCGCTGGCGTAGATATACAGTCATATCTGTATCATATTTCACAGAATGATCATCAAAAAGCCATTGAAGTCATTAAACGAACATTACCAATGCCATTATCGATTGGTCGTGTGTGCCCTGCTTTCTGCGAAACAGAGTGTCGTCGTGGTTTAGTTGATGAGCCATTGGCTATCCGTCAACTAAAACGTCACGCGGCTGATGCAGATTTACATGCTCAAGAATCGTATGTACCGCCAAAAAAAGCAGACAAAGGTAAATCCATAGCTGTTATTGGCAGTGGCCCTGGTGGATTAACCTGTGGTTATTACCTAACCAACGAAGGTTACAGCGTCACGGTATTTGATTCGATGCCTAAAGCAGGTGGTTGGTTACGCTATGGTATCCCTGAATACCGTTTACCAAAATCGATTTTAGATAAAGAAATTGAGTTGATGTGCCGCAACGGTATGGAGATCCAAACCTCGGTTAAATTAGGTGAAGATTTCTCGTTATCGCAACTAAGTGATGATTATGATGCGGTGTGTTTGGCTGTTGGTGCGTCTAAAGCGGTTGAAATGCATTATCAAGGCAGTGATCTGGGTGGGTGTTATTTAGGTGTCGATTACCTAAAAGATTACGTAATGGAATCCAAACTTATTACGGGTAAAAAAGTAGCCGTGATTGGTGGTGGTAATACCGCGATTGATTGTGCGCGTACAGCGGTACGTGATGGTGCAGATACCACGCTTATTTATCGTCGTACTCGTGAAGACATGCCAGCCGAAGACTATGAAGTGGTTGAAGCTGAACATGAAGGCGTTAAATTCCATTTCTTAACTAATCCTGTTGAGAATATTGCAGATTCAGAAGGCCGTGTTACTCAAGTTCGCTTAGAGAAAATGGCATTGGGCGAACCTGATGCATCAGGCCGCCGAAGCCCTAAAGCGACAGGTGAATTCTTCATTGAAGACTTTGATACTGTAATTTCAGCGGTATCTCAAAAACCAGATTTAAGATTTTTAGAAAACGACACTATTGATTTACCGTTAACACGTTGGAACACGGCTGATTCTAATAGCCTAACCATGCACAGTGGTGTGAAAAACATCTTTAGTATTGGTGATTTTCGTCGTGGTCCTGCAACAGCGATTGAAGCCGTTGCTGATGGACGTATTGCCGCTGAAGCGATTGATCGTTTCTTTAAAGGCGATATGGAAAAAATCCCGACTAAGTTGTTTAATTCTCAAAAAGAGAAGAAGACCAAGCAGGTTGATCCTGCATATTTTGAGCACATCCAAAAAGCGATGCGCGTTATCATGCCTGAATTAACGGCAGAGCAGCGTGAACAAAGTTTTGAAGAAGTCGAAACGGGCTTTGATAATGCGGATGCGATCCGTGAAGCAGAGCGTTGTTTAGAGTGTGCGTGTCAGGCGAATACTGATTGTGGCTTGCGTGATTACGCGACGGAGTACAAAGCCGATGAAACCGATTTAAGTAACGAAAGTAAGCAGAAATTTGCGATTGATACCAGCTCTGAGTTCATTGTGTTTGATGCTAACCGTTGTATCAGCTGTGGTCAATGCGTAGAAGCGTGTAACGAAAAAGGCGTACATGGCGTATTGAGCTTCATGAAAAATGAAGACGGTACCAATGCTTCTCGCCCTGAATGTCGTGCTGGTTTTGAGCATGGTTATGACATGGGTAACTCCAATTGTGTGCAATGTGGTGCGTGTGTTCAAGCGTGTCCTGTTGGTGCATTGGTTGATGCACGTGATAAATCACAAGGTCGAATTGAGTTATTAAAACCGGTCGATACTATTTGTACTTATTGTGGTGTCGGCTGTAAGTTGACAATGTTAGTGGATGAATCGAAAAACAAAATTAAGTACATACAAGGCGCGAAAGGCTCTCCAGTTAATGAGGGCATGTTATGTGTGAAAGGACGTTTTGGTTTTGATTTCGTTGGTAGTGATCAACGTTTAACAACACCATTAATTCGTAAAAATGGTGAATTAGTACCAGCAAGTTGGGAAGAGGCAATAACGCTTGTTGCTGACAAGTTTAGTGCAATTAAAACGCAACATGGCGGAAATGCATTAGCGGGATTCTCTTCGGCAAAAACCACCAATGAAGATAACTACGCCTTCCAAAAATTGGTTCGTTGTGAGTTTGAAACCAATAACCTCGATCATTGTGCGCGTCTTTGTCACTCAACCACGGTAACGGGTTTAGAAGCTTCTATCGGCAGTGGTGCAATGACCAATGATATTCCAAGTATCAAACATTCAGATCTGATCTTTATTATTGGTTCAGACACCACATCTGCTCACCCGATCATTGCTTCGCATATCAAACAAGCTATTCGTCATCACGGTGCGCGTTTGGTTGTGGCGGATCCTAAGCAAGTGGATATCTCGGATCATGCTGAGTTATATGTAGCGCAGCGTCCGGGTACCGATGTGATGTTACTTAACGGTATTATGCAGCAGATCATTAAGAATAACTGGCATGATCAAGCGTACATAACAGAACGTGTTGAGGGTTTTGATGATTTGAGAAATGAAGTCATGTCGGATGCGTATACACCAGATAAGATTGAACTTATCACCGGTGTGAAAGCGCACGATGTGATTGAAATGGCGCGTTATATCGGTACAGCAAAACGTACGGCTATTTACTATTCAATGGGCATTACGCAGCATACGACAGGGCATGATAACGTTCGTTCTATTGCTAACCTGCAAATGCTGTGTGGCAATATTGGTATTGAAGGTGGTGGCATTAACCCGCTGCGTGGTCAATCAAACGTACAAGGTGCGTGTGATATGGGCGCGTTGCCAACGGATTTCCCGGGTTACCAAAAAGTGGAGAATCCTGCGGTTTACGAGAAGTTCGTTAAAGCGTGGAACAAGCCAAACTTACCAAATAAGAAAGGGTTAACGCTAACGGAAATCATCGATGCCGCGTGTCATTCTGAAGTGAAAGGCTTATTCGTGATGGGTGAAAACCCGGTATTGAGTGATCCTGATCAAGCGCACGTTATTCACGGTTTAGAGACGTTAGATTTCTTAGTGGTACAAGACATCTTCATGACAGAAACCGCCGCATACGCAGACGTGATCTTGCCTTCGTGTTCGTTTGCAGAGAAAGCGGGCCACTTTACTAATACTGAGCGTCGTGTTCAGCGTATCTCACCTGCGGTTAATCCTCCGGGTGAAGCGAAAGAAGATTGGTGGATCATTCAAGAAATTGCGAAAGCGATGGGCGGAGATTGGAACTATCAATCGGTTGAAGACATTACTGAAGAAATCACTCAGGTTACGCCGCAGTATCAAGGCATGCATTGGGATGCGATTGGTAAAAATGGACTTCAATGGCCATGTAATGATGCGAATCCAGAAGGTACTCGCATCATGCATAGCGAACAATTCATTCGTGGAAAAGGTCAGATGGCCGCGGTGCCATTCCGATACGCCGCAGAACTGCCTGATGAAGAGTATCCATTAGTCCTTACAACGGGTCGCTTATTAGAGCAATATCATACCGGCACCATGACTCGTAAAACCAAAGGGTTGAACAACCTTGCAGGGCCGCGAGCTATGATCAGTGTGGCAGATGCAGAGCGTCTTGGTATCTCTAACAGTGAAATGGTTAGAGTCTCGACCCGTCGTGGCACCATTGAGGCTCCTGCATTTGTGACTAAGCGTATGCAAGAAGGGGTGGTGTTTGTTCCGTTCCACTTTGTTGAAGCGGCGGCGAATAAATTAACCACAACAGCGTTAGATCCTCATGCGAAGATCCCAGAGTTTAAAGTTGCCGCAGTGAAAGTCGAGAAGATCGTAGTACCAGAAATGTGTGAATAATCATTATTCGTTAAAATAAAAAATGCCCGATGGTTATGTAATCATCGGGCGTTTTTGTTTGTGACTTTTCTCTTTTTGAACAGAGTTAAATTACTTATTGTTCAGTGCATTTAGCTCTGCAATTTTTACAATTACATCAACCGCTTGTTTCATGCCATTAATCGTAATGAACTCATGAATACCGTGGAAATTGTAACCACCGGTAAAGATATTAGGACAAGGCAACCCCATAAACGACAAACGAGCGCCGTCTGTGCCGCCACGAATAGGCTTGATGTCTGGTTGCACATCACACGCTGTCATTGCTTGTTTTGCTAATTCAATGACGTGAGGATGAGGCTCCACCATTTCACGCATATTGAAGTAGCTGTCAGTTAAAATCAGTTCAACACGGCCTTTTTCTAGTTTTGCATTTAGCTCATCGACTTTTTGTTGCATAAACGCTTTACGCTCTGCCATGCCTTCACGGCTAAAGTCTCGCACGATATAACCCAACTCGGTTTTTGCCACGCCGCTTTCCATTGATTTCAAATGATAGAAACCTTCGTAGCCTTCTGTGCCTTCTGGTGTTTCATCGGTCGGCATCATCAGCTGGAATTGTGCGGCAATGTTCATTGAGTTGATCATCTTGCCTTTTGCTGTGCCTGGGTGAACGTTAACACCATGACAAATCACATCAGCGCTAGTTGCATTAAAGTTTTCATATTCCAACTCGCCAACAGGGCCACCATCAATAGTGTAGGCCCATTGTGCGTTGAATTTTTCAACATTAAATAAATTAGCACCACGGCCAATTTCTTCATCTGGCGTAAAACCAATGCAAATATCACCGTGTGGGATCTCAGGGTTTGCTTGCAGTACTGCGATTGCTGTTAGAATTTCTGCAATACCCGCTTTATTATCGGCACCAAGTAATGTTGTACCATCTGTGGTAATTAAATCGTGACCAATAAGCGTATTTAAATCAGGAAATTGAATTGGATTGAGTTCTTCACCACTCGTACCAAGTGCGATGATATCACCTTGATAATTCTTAATAATTTGTGGTTTAACATTTTCACCAGACGCATCTGGTGCAGTATCCATGTGGGCAACAAATCCAATAGCTGGCACATCATAATCAACGTTTGAAGGCAAACGAGCCATGACATAGCCATTCTCATCAACAGAGACATCGGCAAGCTTTAATTCTTTTAGTTCGATAACTAATTGGTTAGCAAGATTAAGCTGCTTTTCTGTACTTGGACATTGTGGTGCTGAAGGGTTGGATTGAGTATCGATACTCACATAAGAAAGAAAGCGTTCAACAAGTTGTTTCATGGAGCCTCTGCATAATTAAAAAATGTGGAATGAGTATGGATCTAAATGCAGAATGTGTTGTTGCGGTACATCATAAAAAATGAAAGTGATAAGTATTTATCGATAAAATACATTGGGGGAATATAACGTTATTTTTATGTGATTGAAGACAATGTTAAAATAAAGTAATGCGATTTATAATTAGCGATTATAAATCTATTTTTATAATTTAAATTAATATATCGATAGTATTTAGCATTATAAAATAATAATGCTAAATACTTTTAATTAGGTATTAGTCTTTTTTATCTTTTGATTTTAAAATAAAACCAAACTGTTCGATTAAGCTGCTGATCGATTTGAATAACATGGTACGCTCAGATTTTGAGTATTTAGCTAATTCTTTATGAAAATCGATCACTTCAGGCATAGTAACACCAAGCCAATCTGGAATGTTTTCACTTCCCGATATGATCCAGCTCAATTCTTTTCTTAGCACAAAGCTCAATGGGATCAGTTTTGAAATATGTGGGCTAGATAAACCACTCGTCCAGTTGATGACGGTTCTTGTTGATACGTTACACGCCGTCGAGATTTGAGTATTTGATAATCCCAGCTCTGTTTTTCTTGCCTCGATCCGTCGAGAAATGCTTTCCATAGATGTTTGTTCATCTAACATAATATGCCTATGAAAAATCGTAATAATATATCGAAGTGTATTCAATGATAGATTTTTTATTTCAGTGATTTTTTAATGACATCACGAAAGGCTAGAATTGAAATATGTAAATCGATGTTTTTTATTTTAGAATGAGCACATCATAAATGCGATTTAGAAGTCATGTAAAATATATTTTCGTTATTTATAGATATATTATTACTGGCATTTTTTCTGATGTGTAAAGCGTGTTTCTTGGTTACATTTTGTGCATGGATAGTAATGATATTATAGAATCAATGCAATCGATTTATAATTAATTTTACGTTTAAAGCGAGATAATAAACGGTTAAAAACAGAACGTTATTATAATTTAATAGAATGTGAATAGTAATCTTTATGTGTAAACGTAATTTTACATTTGTATACTCCCTTATGATTATTTTATTTGTGAATCTAAGATTCACCTATTAGGCTAAAAGAGATATATTGTGATAAGAATTGTGAACGAATAGGAAATGATGAAGGTGGAAAACTCACGGCATATACAAGCATCGGTCAGTTTTGATGCCTTACCATCGGATATCTTTCTACTGTTTGATGCTTTTCGATCGAATACTGAAACGCGTGCACATTCTCATCTCTGGGGACAATTACAGATCATTAGTGGTGGTATTTTAGAGTTGAAGTCAGGAGGGCAGCGTTTTTTAGCACCTTCTCATTTTGCCATTTGGGTACCTGCTGGGGTCAATCATCAAAGCTATAACCGAAAGCCGATAGATTATTGCTCGGTAAATATCATCCCCTCTTTGGCTGATCGGATGCCTCAACATACCTGTTTATTAGAAGTTTCCCCACTTGTTGAAGTACTTATTTCAGAGTTGAGATTACGAGATATACAGCAAGCGACAACGGAAGAAGAAGAACGTTTAATTGGCGTATTATTTGATCAATTATTAGTAGCAAAAATTAGCGAACGATTTGTACCTTCTTCCAAACATAAATTATTAAAACCAATATTGAAAGCACTAGAAGCAAATCCGGCAGATGAGACATCACTTTCTGAATGGGCAAGTAGAAATCATACAACAGAGCGAACGCTATCTCGACATTGTCAAAATGAACTAGGAATGAGTTTTACTGAATGGCGCTTGAGAATGCGTTATTTATATTCGTTAGATTTATTACGTAAGAATATGTCGATTAAAGAAGTGGCATTCAGTCTTGGTTATAATCAAGCAAGCCCGTTTATTACCATGTTCAAAAGGTATGCAGATTGTACCCCTGAACAATATAAATTAAAGCACTCGATATGAGTCCTATCGATTGTCGTTTTTTGCCGCAAATTTAAATGCACAATACCCAATGACAATCATCGATATTGGTATTATCGCTGCGATATATTCAAGCCAATTTTCTTCAGAAAACAAACTGCTTAAAATAAAATGCCCAATAATAGACAAGAAAGCACATAAGAATACAATTGGGATCAGTTTTAATTCTGATGACATAAATAGGCTCCTAGAGTTAAGCCAAGAGTGTATCACCAATAAATGAACCTGTAATTGAGGGAAAACAAGTGACAGAAAACGAATTGAATAATTATTTATTAGCGAAACCTTGCTGCGAGAGTTCTTACCCATTTGGTCCCGATGCATTAGTGTTTAAAGTGTTCAATAAAATGTTTGCTCTCATTGGTAACAAAGATGGAAGGGTATGTATTACGCTGAAAGCAGAACCTTGTGATGTTACTTTTTTAAGCGAAGAATTCACTTGTATCCAGCGAGGCTATCACATGAGTAAAAAACATTGGATAACCATTACTCTTGATGATGAAGTATCGAGAGGAATGCTAGAGGCGTGGATTGATAATTCTTACTTTTTAGTCACTTCAAAATTAACAAAAGCTGAGAAAATGAATTTGAACACCAAACTATAGTGTGATTTAAAAAGACACAGATAAATACCATGCTAAATGCTACTATAGTATATTATCAATATGGAATGCTTTATGTTTTCGTGGCATTGTAAATGTACTTTCAAATTAGGAAAAAATCAGTGAAATTGCTGTTATTTTTAAATAGAAAGGTAACGTTATTTTCAGCACTAATCAGTAGTGTTCTACTTATCGTGTTTGTTGTTGAAGAACTTCATACGAAGCAGTACATCTATTTGAAGAATCAAGTAAGCAGACAAGCAAAAGAAGAGTTGGCGATTGTACGAGCAAAGCTGGAAGCCGCCATTCATTCGGATATCTTTATTGCGAATAGCTTAGCAACATTAATTACAGTAAACCCAAGAACAACGCTCAATGAATGGAGTCCCATTGCTGAGGAGCTTTATCGAGATTCAAGCTATATCCGTAGTTTGGGCGTTGCTCCTGATGATGTTGTTGAATATGTGTTTCCTTTAAAAGGGAATGAAAGAGCAATTGGATTAAATTTTAAACGTGCACCAGAGAGATGGCCTGGCATTAATATGGCACGAGAAATAGAAAATATATTCATTGCCGGACCCGTTGCCTTAGTGCAGGGTGGAGATGCTTTTATTGTTCGAATGCCTACTTTCTTAGATCCTCCCACTAATCGTATTTATTGGGGTTCGGTCAGCCTTGTTATTGATAACGAAGCTCTTTTTTATGGGACTGGTTTATATAAACTGAAAGAATCTTATCAAGTAGCCGTAAGAGGAAGACACAGCTTAGGCAGTGAAGGTGAGGTTTTTCTTGGGTATTTAGATACGTTTGTTGAGCCAACGGCGATTGAAACGGTAACATTACCTTATGGTAGCTGGCAAATCGCAATAAAAGGACAATCATTAGAAAGTATATTCCCGTGGTACCGAATAAATTTACTTCGTATTATTGGTTATTCATTCTTTGGTCTTGCTTTGCTTTCCTTGATTGTCATTTATCGCCTATACGTAACAGCGACAAGACGATCTTTAGAAGACGAACTCACCAAGTTGCCAAACCGACGTTATTTTATGTTCACTTTAAAAACCCTTTTTTTAAAAGGCCATAAGAAAGGTGAGAAATTTACGTTATTGAATTTGGATTTAGAGAAGTTTAAAGCGATTAATGATACTTATGGCCATTCCGTTGGTGACTTTGTTTTAAAAGAAGTGGCTAGAAGAGTGGCAACAGTGCTACGCAGTAACGATATTGTGGCAAGAGTGGGCGGTGATGAGTATTTAATATTATTGCCTCGAACCTTTAAAAAACAAGATATTCATTTCATCATGAATAAAGTGTTATACAGTATTAACCGAAAGCCATTTTTATATGAAAACTGTACGATTCATGTAGCAACCAGTATTGGCTATGCTCGTTTTAATTCTAAAATGAAATCCGTAGATGAGCTCTTACATCAAGCAGATAGAAGCATGTATTACAACAAACATAAGTAGCTTAGATCAAACCGTTAAAAGAGGCCGCTATTTCATATACAGCGGCCTTTTTATTATAAACTGAAGCAACAGGCCAGTTGGTAATCGCCCCCATTTTTAGCCGTATAATCTTTGTCTTCTTGGCGTGCTTTCGGTTGTGATTTGTCGTCTCGTTTTAATAAACTGATCCAATAACGCATCGCCGCTAAACTGAAATCTTGACTAAACGTAGTACAGGTTTCCATTTCAATATCATCAATTGTCACCAGTTTGTTTTTCCCTGATTCATGATGACCAAAAACAATTTCTACATGACTGCCACTGTTGTCTTTTAATAGAATTCTATCAGGCGATGAGCGGTGGCCGGTAAATGCAACAAATTTCCCTGGGTTAAGTAATCCGCTGCATCCCCCATCTTTAAAAAACACAACAAGGTGATGATAGTCTAATAAGTAATTTGTCACATCTTGGTGTGATCCTTTCGCTAATGGAAACAACGTATCGAGTAATTGTTTTATTTCATGCTGCTTATCTTTATTTGTGTTTGAGTTCATTTCCTCTACGGCAAAGACGGCTTCAGCCATAAACGGAGTTTCTTTTTGTTCATTATTCGTCGTGTTTATTGTTGTGATAGCCATAGTCTTTCCCTCATATATTCCTTTAAAAGTTTAAGTAAGTCACACTGGTCAGAGTTGTTTGCTTACTTGTATTGAAGCTTAGCTTACTTTTGATTACAATTTCACAACAAAAACTTTACAGTGTGAATTTTACAAGATGCGCCAGTCAAAAAGCTTAATTCGACAAAGTCATTTTCTTGGAACTAAAATTCGTAATCTGAGAAAACGCAATCATTTAACGATGGAAGATCTTTCAACTCGTTGCGTAAGAGTTGATCCTGAGAACTCCCCATCAGTGTCTTATCTTTCAATGATAGAGAGAGGAAAGCGTGTTCCCAGTGCAGATATGCTGGAAGTTATTGCTACTGTTTTTCAAAAAGAATCTTCATGGTTTTTAGACAATGAGCCAGAAGCTCAAGCCATTACGCCAGATAAGGGAAGGAAAGGGGGAATAAGTGGCATGGTGTTAGAACCAAGTTTTTTATTCTCTAGTGATATTCTTCAAATCGCGATCCCTGAAATGCTAAATCAAACCGGTGTCACTGGGCGACAGTTTGCTCATCTTCTGATCCGAGCTCATCAAGAGAACAATCAAAATCACTTTCCTGATTTAGAACGAGCAGCTGAAGAGGTTGGACTAAAACAACTACCTTTGAGTGTTGAACAAATGATGGACATGGCGGCTTTTCATGGTTTAACGCTTAAATGGGTTCAAGAAACACCGACGTCTGTTGTTGACGAATTTGGTGTGAATGGAAAAGAATTACTCACTTCATTTTTTGAACCACCTTGCACCGTTTACTTAAATGAGATATTGAAGCAGTACCCAACACGATTGAAATATGATCTTGCTGTTTATATTGGGCACTGTGTATTACACAATAAAGAAGGGTTAAAGAGTTCGCTGTCGGTAGGAAGCCATCGTGTGTTTGATAATGAGGTCCACCATACTGACAGTGCATTGAATGCGCAGGATATTTTGCATGCGTGGCGTGATTTTGAATCCAGTTTTTTTGCGGGGGCATTATTGTGCCCAAGAGTGCCATTTAGACAATTGTTAGATAGGCACGGCTATGAGATTGAGGCGCATAAAATTGCCGGAGTTTCTCCGTCCGTCGCGATGCGAAGAATGACGGTAGTTTCTCCTTATCCTCATTGGCATTACTTTGATGCGTATGCTCCCGGTAAATTAAAAGCCGTGTACCGAGGCAACGGAATTCCATTGCCTTGGGGAAACATGACTCAAGTGAATGATCCTTGTCATCATTGGGCGGTGTTCCGTCGGTTATCAGAATCGAAAGCGGGAAGTTCTGCTCAAATATCAATCTTGAATGTGGATAATGAACCGAGAATTTATTGTTGTGAATCAGTTAATATGACCGATCCTGCTGGCAATGATCGCGTGTTATGTGCGGGTATTGATTTGAACCCTGCGATTGAAGCTCAAGGTAAAGATGCGGTTTCGTTAGCTCGGGATTTGCAAAAGTTATGCGTTAAAAATGGCGGTGAAAGTCCTATATCTAAAAATATCAAAAGAGAATTGATTAGCGTGGCTAAAATATTGAATATTAATTGGATAGAAAGAGGACTTGAAACTGACGCTCGCGTTATTTGTTCTCGTGGCGCTGTGTGCCCAAGAAAACCAAGTTGTTACTCAGAGTGTAAAGAATAAAAAATGCCCTAATCTAGATTTAAGCTAGGTAGGGCATTCACTTTTTAGCGACAGACGTTAGTCTTCTATTTTATCGGCATAGCCTTTTGGTGGCGGTGTCCATGCGCGTTCTGATTGATTGTGTTTATCAGAGCGGTCTTTACTCATCGCTTGTTTGATTGTGCCTTCTAATTCAATGAAGAGTTTACGGTAGTTATTATCGTAACGCTCTCCTTCTGAATCATCGACCCAGGCTTGATATAAGGTGTCAGAACTTTGATTCTCAACATTCTTATAGGCAATCTTTTGCTGTTCAACATGGAAAGGATGTTGGCCAAGAGAACGCATTGCCTCTGCGCCCATTTCTAACGCTGAACGCATGGTTTCTGATTCAATAAAATCAGCGCCAGCGCAACGTAACATGTAGGAATGCCCTCTATCAAATGCTCGAGCTAAGATTTTTACGTTGGGGTACATGTGTTTTACGTACTTAACGATTTCTACGCTACTTTCTTGATTATCGATGGCAACAACAAGCATGGCGGCGTGTTCTATTCCTGCGGTATGAAGTAATTCAGGACGAGTAGCATCACCATAGTAGCTTTTTGTGTTGACTTCACGTAGGGCATCTACTTGGCTTGCTTGATGATCAAGTACGACGGTTTTAACATGGTTTGAGACCAAGAAACGGTTAATAACCTGACCAAAGCGACCGCCACCGGCAATAATCACAGTGCCTTTTTCTTCAATGAGGTCGGCTTCGCGATCATTTGATTTTTGCTCATAGCGAGGCAAGATCACTTTATCAAATAAAATGAATAAACCAGGCGTTAAGAACATAGACAGTGCGACCACTAAAGATAATGGTTGAGCAACTTCTGGTGGTAATACGTTATTTTGTACTGTAAAGCTTAACAGTACAAAGCCAAATTCACCGGCTTGGGCGAGACTTAACGCAAATAACCAACGGTCACTGTTTTTGATTTTAAAGATGACCGCTAAGGCAAACAACACAAGTGCTTTTAATGCCATAACGCCAATCGTAAGACCAATAATGGTAAAGAAATCATCAAACAAAATGCCAAAATCAATTCCTGCGCCAACAGTAATAAAGAAGAGGCCTAATAAAAGCCCTTTGAAGGGATCTATGTTTGATTCTAATTCGTGCCTGAACTCTGAGTTGGCTAAAACGACACCTGCTAAGAATGTACCAAGCGCAGGAGATAGCCCCACTAAACTCATTAATGCGGCAATACCGATGACTAACATTAGTGCGGTTGCAGTAAATATTTCGCGTAACCCAGAACTCGCCACAAAGCGAAAAAGAGGACGACTTAAGTAATGTCCACCAACCACAACGATGGCAATAGAAGCCGTAATTACGATACCGTAAGCCCAGCCAGGTAGCTCTACGACTAAGCTAATTTCTTCATGGTGCTCCGCGGCATTTGCCGCGGCAAGTTGTGCTTTCTCAACCAATTCTGGTAAGGCTAAGAGTGGGATGAAAGCCAGCATTGGAATGACGGCAATATCTTGGAAAAGCAGAACAGAGAATGCATTTTTGCCGCCTTCTGTTTTTGCTAAGCCTTTTTCATTAAAGGTTTGCAGAACGATAGCGGTAGATGAAAGAGCAAAAATAAGACCAATAGTGAGGGCGATAGTCCAAGATTGGCCAAAGAACATCGCAATAGCCATCACAATGGCGGTGGTTCCTCCAACTTGAAGCCCCCCTAATCCCATTAAACGGTTGCGCATTGCCCAGAGCATTTTCGGCTCTAGTTCAAGACCCACCAAAAATAACATCATGACCACACCAAATTCAGCAAAGTGTTGGATGGTTGTGGTTTCTTCACCTACAAGACCGATGATCGGGCCAATAACGACACCTGCGATTAAGTAACCGAGAACGGAACCAAGTCCTAAACGCTTTGCTATTGGAACGGCAATCACTGCGGCAACAAGATAAATGAAGGCTTGTAGAAAATATCCGGTCATTATGATTCATCCTTAATAAAACGATCAAAATAGTGATTTAATTTTGGTACTGAATTGGCTTCTTTGATGTCAACTCTATCATCCACTAATGCGGTTAGAAGCGTTTCCCAGCGTTCAGTGTGTATCTTGATTTGATCATCTTCGAATGCGGTTCGGGCACCAAATAAAATAAAAGGGGCGATGTATCGCATGCTACAAAGTGACGCCATTTGCTCTAACGGAGACATTAATGTTCTGATTGAGAAATGGTTGTATCCTTCATTTTTATAGGCATCTTCTTTTGCACCGGCAGTCATGGCACAGAAAAAGACTTTATTTTTCAAAGAAAGCCCTTCAGTACCATAGGCAAAGCCGTACTCTAAAACCATATCTTGCCATTCTTTTAAAATGGCAGGGGTGGAATACCAGTAAAGTGGGAATTGGAAAATAATAACGTCATGTTCGAGCAGTCGTTTTTGTTCTTTATCAATATCAATATTGAATTTTGGGTAGTCATGATAGAGATCGACCACGGTGACGTTCTCTATTTTTTTTGCGGTGTTAAGCAGTGGTACATTGACTTCTGAACGGTGTTGAGAAGGATGTGCAAATAAGATCAGCACTTTTTTAGGTTGTTTGGTCATAAACCTCTGCCTTTTTATAGAGTTAATGTCGGTGAGCTGTGCTCATATTGCTATCATAACAATAAAATTCCCTTAATGGGTATGGGGAACTGATGAAAGATTTATGATCGCAATTCCGATACTAATAAAGCCAATGCCTATCCATATTTTACTGTCTAAATGTTGATGATAAAACACA
Source organism: Aliivibrio logei (assembly GCF_001691055.1). NCBI lineage: Bacteria > Pseudomonadati > Pseudomonadota > Gammaproteobacteria > Vibrionales > Vibrionaceae > Aliivibrio > Aliivibrio logei. The sequence continues at coordinate 166,712 of NZ_MAJU01000015.1, read as the reverse complement.
TTAGAAATAAGGGTTACAGCAACAATTGCAAGACCTGCCCACGATGCATGAGCAACACCAACAGGTAGGGTTTTCATTGCTTGGCTTAAAAAATAGAAAGCGCCAAGGTGACCGGTAATTACAATGACATTAGGGATAAGGAGTGATAATCCATCAGTTGCTTTAAGTGCGACATGTGAAACAGCCTCAGAGGCTACTGCGAGAAGAAGAAAAAGCCATCCCATTTTAAAATTCCTAAGTAATCAATTCTTTATAATGATCGCAGTATATCTATTTCATTTTTAATAATAATAGCTTAAATAAAAAATTACTTTTACAAATAGGTAATAATATTAATGAGAAGAAGTGAGTAAAGAAAAGCCCCCAAGTATAAACTTGAGGGCTTTGATTGTTTGGTTGACATAAATGTCGAAATTTAGAAGAAGTTTATCGATTTACGACCACTGTTTGGGTCAATCGTTGTTGGGATCTCTGGCTTCTGTTTTTTCTTTTTTTCTTTTTTAGGTTTTGGCTCAGAAGGCGCTGGTTGGATAACCATTGGTTCTGGTTTTTCTATGATTTCTGGAAGCTCACCAACTGGCGTATCACAGATCACAACGTAATATTCTTCATTGAATTCAATTACATCACCATCGTAAATTTTACGACGTTTACGTTGTTCTAATTCGCCATTAACACCCACATAGCCTTCACCAATCATGTGTTTAGCTTCACCGCCGCCATTCACAACATTGGCAATTTTTAATACTTTGTATAGTTCAATTGGTTGCATGTTAACTTCAACACCAATCGCTTCTACTTCAAATTCTTCTTGATCTGACATGAGGATCTCTTTAATTACGAATTGGCGCTATTGTAACTGAGAGAAGGACATCGTCCTATGCCTTTCTCTCTTTGGGTTTCTAATAAATTAGTCAACGACTTCAATGTCTGATTTTGGAATAGCACAGCACGCTAAGATCATCCCTGCATCCTTGAGACGTTGATTTAGTGCTGGAGAATCTTCTTGCTCAACGTTGCCAGATTCTAAAGTCACTCGACATGCACCACATAAACCGGCACGACAGCTATTGTTAATACTTAGACCGGCCGCTTCTACTTGCTGAAGTAAAGGATCTTCTGTATTACCGGTGAATAAATTGCCGTTTAAGCTAATGGTGATCTCTTTTAGTTTATCTTCGTTTTCTGTTTTCACGGTGCCAGATGCAGCGGGCTTGCTCGTAGTAATAGTACCTGAGTCGGCATAATATTCTTTCTCTTTGGTTTCTAATACTTCAATCGCATCACCGACGTTAATTGTACCTTCGTTTTTTGCGATTAGGTTTTGACCAAAATAGACCTTTCCAGAGTCATCAGCGCGGAAAGTCGAGAATGTTTTTAATGGCTCTTTATTTGGGTGATATTGAGCGGTATGTGGATTAACTGTCGTTAAGATACAACGTTGACAAGGTTTCACTATTTCAAATTCAACCTCACCAATACGGATTCGTTTCCAAGAATCTTCTATGAATGCTTCTGTTCCTGATACCACAAGATTTGTTCTAAATTGTGCCATCGTTTGGTGGCCAGTACTGCGTTTGTTTAGTTCAGCCAGAGAGGCTTCGCTGATCACGAGTAATGGATAACCATCGGCAAAACTGACGTTAGTTCTTATTTTTTCACGAACACGATTAGATTGCTTACCAGAATAAAGCAGTTGTGTTTTAAGGCCTAAAATTGCAGAGAACCACTGGTTTGCCTCTTGAGTGGTACTGTAGGCAGAAAATGAATCACTCCAGACGGTAGTATTAACGTTTTTCATTTCAAAATTATCAAAAATTAGGTGTAAATCAAGTAAACCCGGGTAGCAAAGTATTAACCCATCAGGTTCTATGATTGCTTTGACTTTAACCATGTTTGGATGTGTTCGAGCGGTGATCATTGCCCCATCAAGTGTTGCGACCATGAAACGACGATCACATTGTAAACCTTGTTTTTCGACCTGAGCTGAGGGCAGTGAAACCCCTGCAACTGATTTTACAGGGAAGACATTTATTTGGGTTAGATTTGAGTTGGTATTTACTTGGTTCACAATAACATCCATTTTAATTACATTCTTATGTAATTATTCTACCAAAATTTACATAATGGGATCTAAGGAATTCATGGATTATTCTGGAGAATTATTTATTTGTGATTCAAATAAAACTGTCGTAATAAAGTCTGTGGATGTTTTTTCTATGGTAAACGGCCAATTCATGCGCTCACAGATTCGTTCTACAATAACAAGTCCACAACCATATCCTGCGTTATACGTGTCATTTCCATCGTGGCAGTTAGTTATACAGAGCAGATTACTTTCTAATGATATTTGAATGTCTCCCACGCTATAGCTGAAAGCGTTTTTAATTAAATTATTAATCACAACGGTAATAAAACTGCTAGGTGCTAAGCTTGGTTCGCCGGTCACAATGGAGAGTTGAGCACCCATTTCCTGTTTTGCAAATAAGGGTTTTAGGTGTTCTAACTGTGCTTTTAAAATCACTTCAATTTGATAGTAATGAAAATGATGGAATTCAATTTCTTGTTTACCTAACAATAAGAAAGTTTCAGTAAGGAGGGTCATTTCTTCACTGGCTTGATGTAAGCGATTGATGGCTTTTAAAGCGACATTTGGTTGATTAGGTACTTTTGCAAGTAAATCGGCAGAACCTTGGATGACCATGATAGGGGTTCTTAATTCATGTGATGCAAAGCGACTAAACTCTTTTTCTCGAGTAAAAAACTGAGCAATATGATGTTTATTTTCTAAAAGAGTCTGCTCAATATCTCGTGTTTCTTGGTATTTAGTATCAACCGTGAAGTCATCATACTCTGGAGACATGAGCTCCACTTTATGTTGAATGTGGCGAAGCGGTAAGGAAATACTACGAACAAAATAAATGCCGTATAAGATCATTAAAATAGTAGATATCCCACCAAGAGCTAAGGTCAATATGTGTAAGTTTGCTTCATATTCATCTAAATAATCATCAGAATCATCTTGAAAGAGAACATATAATAACCCGGATCCTGATGGATGAGGTTTCACAATAAAATGCTTATCTTCAATACCGAGTTGTTGCTCGTATAGCCCCGGTTTATTATAAGTATTTAACCAAAGAGGGTGTTCTTGTTCGCTCCAATAAGTAGAGAACTCTTCTTCATTAGGCAAAGGAGTCTCTTCGCCTAATTGAGGGTATTTTTTGATGTATTGATTGGCTTCGGTATCAAGCCAATGATGAAGACTAATTACTTCTAATTGATCTTCTGCGATATAAATAACAGACCAAAATAAAGCGAACATTAAAAACGTGAGTATACCAAACGTCCAACGTATTTTTTTGAAGAAGCTAGGGTGCTTTATTGTGTTATTTAAGTCGGTAACCTTTTCCATGAATCGTCTCTAGTCTTGGGGTATCAAAGCCTTTATCAATGGCGTTTCTTATTGTGTATAAATGGCTTCGTAATGCATCACTTGAGGGCAGTTCATCACCCCAAATATGCTCGGTAAGTTCATTTTTACTGACTATATCAGGCGCTTTTTTCATTAATAATGCAATAATTTTTAATTGAATAGGGGCCAGTTTTATTGATTGTTGTTGGCGAGATAGGGTACCTGCTTTGATATCCATTTCCATGTCCTCAAAGGTTAGTTTCCCTACATCTGTGCGTTTTCCACGTTTTGATAATGCCAATAAACGTATGTGTAGCTCTTCCATCGCGAAAGGTTTAACGAGGTAATCGTCGCCACCAGCTTCAAACGCATGGATTTTATCTTCTAACGTGTCTTTTGCCGTTAAAAAAATAATGGGAGTACTGCAAGCATAATCGTTTCTCAAAGCTTGAACGGTACTTATACCGTCTAATTTTGGCATCATTATATCCATAACGATAGCATCAAAACTTTGATTTTTTAGAATTTCAATCGCAGCAACACCATGATAAGCACAATCGATATCAATACCGACAAGCTCTAAATAATCGGCAATGGTTTCTGCCACATGGTGGTTATCTTCAACAATTAATACTTTCATTTATCTCTTCACGAATCCTTCACACTCTTACCACTATAGTACCCTTAGAAATTGAATTAATTATAAGAATTAGGTTAAAAAATGAAGAAAGTCGCTATTTTATTGTTAGGAAGTGCTGTTTTAACGGGTTGTGGCTCTGATGATTCAGGTGATAGCCGTGCATCAAGCTCATACATTGGTGCGATTGAAGCGGTTGATGCGAATGCTGATACGATGACAATCAATTCTATGCCATTAAGTTTAGCTAGTACTCATATTGAATTGAATGGACATTATGTTAATTCAAATGAACTTGCAGCAGGTATGCAGGTTGATGTGGAATATGATAATGGTGTCGCTTATGAAGTTGATATTGATCCTGAAATTGTAGGTATAGTTACAGATGTAACAGTAGATACGATTACAGTAAATGGTCAATCGTTGAGAACGACAAAAGACTTTACATCGAATAATTTTGAAAATGAAAGAGTGATGTTGTTTGGTTATGTGGATCAAAATGATGCTTGGGTAATCAACGCTGCTTATAAAGTGAATTCTTTGGTTATTGATGATTTATATGAAGGTAAAATTACGACCGTTCCAGGTATGGGTTCTTTTAATATTGGAGCAATGAACGTCGATTATTCTAACGTCGCTATGGATCATGATGATCTTGCTGAATTAAAACAAGGTGTTTGGGTGGAGCTTGAGGGTCAGTATGATTCAGCATCAAATTCATTCAAAGCTAACGATGTTGACGTTGAGAATGAGCTTGATTTAGCCAATGCTGAAGTGGAAGGTTATGTAACTACTCTTAATGATGAAAAAACATTAATGACATTAAACGGTAAAACAGTGGTTGCGATTACTGAAAATACTCGTTTTGAAGATGGAATCAAATCAGACTTGGCAATAGGTAAAAAAGTGGATGTTGATTTGATTAATAACGCGGGTAAATTACAAGCCTCTGAAATCGAATTTGATTAAAGACATTATGTATTAAAAACGAACCACTGACTCTAACTGAGTCAGTGGTTTTTTTGTTTCTTGTGCATGATCTAAAAAATAAATCATGACAAGAATCAAATTAGGATTACTATTTAGTTAAGAATGATGAAATAAGGAAACAAAATGGCAGGGTTAAGTTTATTAACACTATTAGATGATATTGCATCAGTACTTGATGATGTTGCTCTGATGTCGAAAGTGGCAGCAAAGAAAACGGCGGGTGTATTGGGTGATGATTTAGCGCTTAACGCACAACAAGTGTCTGGTGTTAGAGCGGAACGAGAGATCCCAGTGGTATGGGGTGTTGCTAAAGGCTCATTTAAGAATAAGTTAATTTTGGTTCCGGCAGCTTTGTTGATTAGCTCGATTGCACCTTGGTTAATTACGCCATTATTATTGATTGGTGGTTTGTTCCTTTGTTTTGAAGGCGCAGAGAAAATTCATGAGAAATTCTTTCATCATCATGATGTAAAAGAAGATCATGAAAAAGAAACGCAAACGAATCCAGAGGACATTGAAGATTATGAGCAGAAGAAGATAAAAGGGGCGATTCGTACCGATTTTATTTTGTCTGCTGAGATCATTGTTATTGCGCTTGGAACCGTTCAAGGGCACCCGTTTATTACTCAAGTATTGGTAATGAGCTTAATCGCAGTATTGATGACCATTGGCGTGTATGGCCTTGTTGCTGGTATCGTGAAAATGGATGACTTAGGCTTTTATCTACAGCGTAAAAGTGATGGAAAGGGCATTTTGGGCTCTATTGGGAATGGACTTGTTGCAATGGCACCAAAGTTAATGAAGTTCTTAACGGTCGTTGGTACCATCGCTATGTTTTTAGTGGGTGGTGGTATTGTTGTCCACAGTATTCCATTTGTTCATCATGCACTAGAAAGCGTTGTTAGCTTACTTCCTAGTATTCCTTATGTTGCTGCAACCTATTTAACCATTGGTAATGGGATTATCGGTTTACTGAGTGGTTTTATTCTTCTTGGTGTGATTAGCACTTACCAGAAAATTAAATCTCAATAATTTTACTTGTTATCAGTAAACTTGATTGCAATGGCTTCGGCGTTACCGCGTTCGAAGCCAGTTGTTCCTCCTCCTTTAACTCCCCATGTTCCTTCTTTTGATGCTCTAACAATAATCGCATCTGCGCCTAGTTTTTCAGCTTCATCTTGCAGTTTCTTCACCATGCCTTCATTACTTCTGTCATGAAAGATAGTTTGTCCTGTTTGAGTGTTTATCATTCCTAGCTCTGTATAGGTTCTTTCTGTTGGAGGGCTATAAAATACCTCAACAGAATGAGAAGTCACCTCGCTTTGATTCGTGACGGTTGTTGTTTTTGCACAGCCTACAAATAATAAGGTTGAAACGATAACGACGATTTTAATAAGAAATTGGTTCATAAACAGACCTCTAATAATGGAGTGATATCACTTATCAATGTGTTAAGTATAGGTGATGTTTTTTAAGTTATTTTGAAAGTAGAAAAGAAGCAGCCGATGCTATTTACCATTGGCTGCTAATCGTTTTATTTATAAAAGGGTAGATAGGTTAATGTTTATGTGCTGTTTCGTATAACTCTGCATCGACTTCTTCGCCTTTTTCTGGGCGAGGGACGATTTCAAACTTAGCATCGGCATTAGTTAGTGAGTCAGTCAGTTTTTGTAGGACTGATTTGTCACCTTTGATCCCAGCACTTCCGTTTTCTAATAAGGTTGCTAGCGTTACTTGTTGAAGTAGGATTTTAGACACATCAGAACGATTGATTAATAATGTCGCATCAGCTTTCATTTCTTTATCAACTAAAATGTTGCTTAAGTTGCCGTTAGACATTTCTACAAAATACGTTTCTTTCTCATCAGGAATGACAACATTTAATGTGAACGGAGTGTGTTGAGCTTTTAGTGCGTCGACACGTACAGCTAAATAATCAAGTAAGTTTTCAATGGTCATATTTGCAAGTACATCAGGTGATGCGGTTTTAGGAGCACCAGGTAATGTACCTACACGCAATTCTTGAGCGCCTGTAAGATAAATATTTCTCCAACCGGCGCCTTCTGCTTGATAACCTAGTTGCTCATAAGTATCAGCCAGTAATTTACGCGCTTCTACGTTTTTAGGTTCAACTTGAATCACTTTATTTAACGCCGTTGCAATGAAGCGGTATTCGCCTTTTTCAAAATCAGCTTCTGCTTTTTCTAGAATTAACTCACTGCCACCCATGTATTCAACAAATTTTGCTGATTCAGGTTTTACTGGCAGTGGGTTTAAGTTCGCAGGGTTCATGTCAAAGTAACCTAAATACATATTGTAAACAGCACGAGCATTATGTGAGTAAGTTCCATGATAACCATTGGTGTGCCATGTTTTTTGAATACTATCTGGCATCACGGTATAAATTTCATCGCCCATGTCTTGTAGAACTACGCCGTCGTTTGCCAAGCGAAGTGTTTGGTTGTGAGTAAAGCCATAAGCATCACGTTGCATTTTTAGGTAATCAGAGATCTTTTCTGTTCCCCACACTGGCGCTGAGTGAGAGGCAAAAAGAACGTCTGTTGTTGAGCCCCACGTCATTAGCATTTCATTGATTTTTTTAGACCACTTTAAACCATCGCGCACTTTCGCACCGCGGAGTGTATAAAGATTGTGCATACCTTGATACGTTAATTCACCTGTCCATAATGCTTTCATGCTTGGAATGTAAGTCACCATTTCTGACGCCGCTTCTGTACCTGAGGCATCCATAAATTGCATTTCTAAACCATCAATGTTCAGTGTTTCAATTTCTTCTTTATGGTTCAGTTCGTAATCAGGTAGTACATACGTAATTGCACCTTTAGAAAGCCCTTTTGCTAATGCAGCATCAACAATGCCATGTTCGTGACGGTTAAGTGTTGCGCCGTATTGGTAAGCGGTACGGCGAGACATGGCGTTACCCGCCAAGACATTTTCATCAACGATTTCTTTGGTAATATGCTTAGAGCCGTACACTTTAACATCAGGGAAGGCTTCTTTAATCGCGCGAGATCCACCAAAATGATCGGCATGAGAGTGAGAATAGATCATTGCAACAACAGGTAAGTTACCCCCTTCAGGCACATTTTCTTGGAAGAACTTCAGTGATTGCCCAGCAGATTCTTGGGTTAGTAAGACGTCATAAGCGATCCAACCATTATCACTGCGGATAAAAGAGATAGAAGCTAAATCTGTTCCGCGAACTTGGTAAATTTTACCAGGAACAACCTCATATAGACCTTCAGCCGCTTGGTTTAATACCGCTTGGCGCCATAATGATGGGTTAACTGAATCTGGCGCGTTATCGGCGTTAGCCACTGATGGATCAATGAAATTAAAGCTATTACGGATAATGTCACCAGTTTTTTGATCAAATGAAGCGATAAGCCCACGATTATTGTTATCAAATGCGCGTGTATCAGAAAAGTTTAATGTTTTGGCAAACGCTTTGTTTTTTGCAATGGTTGTTTCGCTTGCTGATTTTCCGCCTTGTTTACCTATTTCACTAAAGTGTTCATGGTCGTGCTCTGCTGCGATTGCACCTAAAGATATTGAAGAGATAACAACCGCTAAAATAGTTTTTTTCATAAATCCACCTGTTTAAATAATTCAGTAAATTAGTTTGAATATAAAATATGTATGAGGCGTTTTTTGTTTTATGCCTCAGTGCTGAAATCAATATTAGTGATCTCTATTCATTTTAAAAATAGAGAAAAAGATATACTTATTATTTATAATATAAATGTATTGATTTACGCTGTGGTAAATCGTTGATGTGTCGACATAGGAGATTGCAATGTCAAAGCAGAAAGATTTTGATATGAATTTATTGCGGGTGTTTGTTTCTGTATGCCAGACAGGATCGTTCACTAAGGCGGCGGAAGAATTAGAGTTAACTCAATCTTCTGTGAGTAATGCGATTCGTCGGTTAAAAAGCGCGTTAGGAAATGAGTTATTTATTCGCTCAGGGCGAGGAATAGAGGTGACGGCGTATGGGGAGAATCTATTTAAACAAGTAGAGCCATCAGTCATGGCGCTTGTCAATGCGGTGGATGACGGCGATAGATTTGCCCCGCAGTCCACTAAGCGTACTTTTGTTATCTATGCCTTAGAATCGGTATTACCCCAGCTACAAATTAGACTGCGTGAATTACTAAAAAATACGACGATTAAAGTTACGCTAAAAGAACTACCAAGCAGCGATATAGAAATCATTGACGCATTAATGCTAGAAAGAGTGGATTTAGTATTAGATGTAGTAAAACCAAGGCAAGCCTCTTTGCAAAGTATGATTGTCTCTGAAGATAAAATTTGTTGTATTGCGAGAGTAGGGCATCCACGAGTTGATAAATCACTTGATGCAGATATGTTTTTTAAGGAGGAGCATGCTTTTTTGAATATGCGCCGTTTTAAGCAAACGATGACCGATTATTTATCTGAAGAAGTATTACCGAATAGGAAAATGGGCAGTGAGCATACGTCTATGCTGGGGATGATGGCTTGTATTGCTCAATCTGATCTCATTGGTATCAATTCTGTTCGGTTGGTTTCTCAATACCAACACAGTTTTAAATTGCAGAAATTAGTGGCTCCATTTTCAACAAAGCCAATTAAAACGCATATGATTTGGCCGACTAAATTTGAAAATAATAAGGCGAATCAATGGCTGCGACAGTTAATTATCGCAGCCGAGAAGAGTTAGTTTATTTTAAGGGACAAGCCATGCCGTCTTTTTGGATTTTGAAAGTAACCAACTTAACCCTAATGCGCCAGCACCACTGATCACAACCCACACAGGGATCACCCACATAGGATTATGGCCGTTATACCATTGGAAATTTTTCATCGGCCATAAGAACAATGGGTGGAGTAAGTAAATACCTAAGCTGTAGGTACTAATGAAACCGACGATGGTTCGTGATTTATTAGACAACGATTCGCCATAGTAACGACACACAAAAAATAGCATTCCAGCCGCCGCAACGGTATTAATGGTTTTATACGACAACCATCTTCCGACGGTGTATTCATCTAATAGCACACTTTGGCTTATTACCATGTAAACGGTTGTCGCTAATGCGGTGAGTCCGATAACGAGAGCGATTATGGTATTCTGCTTGGTCAATTCTACTCGTTGATATAGCGCATAACCTAGTAATAAGTAGCCACTGTACAGCCAGATTTCAGTGCTCCACAATCCTTCAAATTTGGCGAGGAAGAAGCAAGTGGTTAGTAACCAGATCCCAATAATTGAAAATAGAGCGGTGTTATCCAGTTTTTGCACCATGACTCGAAAGAAAGGGATCACAAAATAGAGTGGAATGAAGTAATAAAAGAAACCTAAATGGTAATAGGTATACTCAAAAGGAAGATCGATAAGGACGCTTTTCGCCGATTCAAAATCATAACCTTGTGCGGTTAGTCCTGAGAGTAAGGCATAAAATACAGACCAAAACAGAAAAGGAACTAACACCTTCCCTAGGCGTTTTTTTGCATAATAAGGGGCGTTAAATTCTCGTTTGTCACTGAGCATTAATGCACCCGTGATCATAATAAAAACAGGGACAGCCCAGCGACTTAAGCTGTTTACTGATACCGCCGTTGCCCATTGGTCAAATGGAATCACGTTAAGCTCGTTTCTATAAGGGGCAAGCACATGAATCGCGACTACCGCAATAGCTGCAATGCACCTTAGTAAATCAAAAAAGAAGACTCTTCCCATCGTACTTTCCTATTTTTTTTAGTGTTGGTTTATCAAGTAATAACGTTATTAGTATAGTTTGTAACGTAAAATCCATTCGACGATGTCTGAATAATGTAAATGTATTGAAATATGTTTATTAAAATTAAAACATTTAAATTAAAGACTAAATAAAAATAATACACTAAAATCATAACAAGTTAATGCAATTTAATTAACACTTAACATTATCAAGGAGTGAAAATGAAAATTGTTGTAGGAGCACTTGTCTCGCTATCTTTGTTGTCACCAGTGGTATTGGCAACCGAAGAGTTTTCAGTTACTCCGTATATTGTGGGTGGTAATGACGCGAATGTCGCGGGTTACCCTTTTATGGCTTCATTAATGTTTGAATATGCAAGTCAACCTGGCGTAATTTATCCATTTTGTGGTGGTTCAATTTTAGACAGTACTCATATTTTAACGGCAGCACACTGTGTTTATGATACTGCATCTTCACAAGTTTCAAATATGAAAGTGGCAATAGAAGCAAATAATGGTCAAAGTATGCTTGCTGCACAGCGCATTGCCGTGAAGAATATCTATTACCCAAGTAATTATGATAATACGACCTTAATTAATGATGTGGCGGTCTTAGAGTTATCAGAAGCGTTACCTAATTACACTCTGGGCCATGCGGTACCGCTAGGAGATTTATCAGATCAAGGTTACAGAGTGGTAGACTCTATTTTTACCATTATTGGTTATGGGCGACTATCTTCGACTCAAGCAAATACAAACGTTGATTTTATGGAAGCTCAGGTGAAATATGTTAATCCAACGGATTGTAATGTGTGGGCTAACTTCACTACGTCAGATAAGCAAGTGTGCTCGTCCGGGTATTCTTTTGATTCTTCAAATTTAGTGACCGCAACGTGCCAAGGGGATTCTGGCGGTCCACTTGTTTGGAATGGAACTCAAATTGGTATCGTTAGTTTTGGTCCATCAGTATGTGGTCAAACGATCGTAGCAACGGGTACGTTACCTGCTCAGTCTGTTTTTACCGATGTCAGTCAATATAAAGACTGGATCCTAAAAGCTCAAAGGGGCGAAGTTACATCAACGATTACAGCAACAACGAGTAGCAGTAGCTCTGGTGGCCCAATTTCATTGTTTGGATTGCTTGGGTTATCATTATTTGGATACTACCGAAAGAGTAGAGCGTCATGACTCAGTATTTTTGACAATAAAAAGGGACATGGCGATGAAGTCATGTCCCTTTTTTGTTTCTATCAATTAAACATATTGAAGCACTAAGCGGTTCCATGCTTTTTTCTGTTGTTCAAACTGCATTTTTATTTGTTTATGTTGAACATTTAGAATCGCGATTTCATATTGTTTTGATAATGCATTCTTCTTATTTTCAAGTAATTGCTTTTTTGAATCATAGTATTCAGACATGCGATCAATCAGGGCTTCGTACTCGGCCTCTAAATGCTCTTTTACGGCATGATAGTTATGAAGCTTTGCAATTTTATCTTCTGCTTTTTTTCGTAACATTAACGCTTGCGCTTTTTCTACTTTAGCTTGAGGGCTAATGCGAAGTTTGCTTGTTAACCCTAACCAAGAGCAGCTTTTAATTAACCATTTAGTTGGATCATATTGCCACCAATAAATGCCATTTCTATAGTCATTTTCGAATATGTGGTGGTAGTTATGATAACCCTCCCCAAAAGTCAGGACCGCTAAAATACCATTATCACGAGCGGTATTTTTCTCTGTATAAGGTTGGCTACCCCAGATATGAGCGAGTGAATTAATGAAAAAAGTCGTGTGGTGGTTTAATACTAAACGTACTGCACCTATCATTAAAAGCATGCCAAGGATGTCACCATAAATAACACCCAGAAGCAGTGGTACACCTAGATTCATGACTAAAGCAAGGGGAACATAATGATTATGTTGCCACATGACTATTTTGTCTTTTTGTAAATCACGGCAGTTTGAATAATCATCAAATTTAGCTGGCTTATAGTGACGTAGCATCCAGCCTATATGTGAAAACCAAAATCCGCGTTTTGCTGAATAAGGGTCTTTATCATTATCATCTACGTGACGATGATGAATTCTATGATCAGATGACCAATGTAAGGCACTATTTTGTAGGGCAAAGGCGCCCCCTAAAGCAAAAATAAAACGTAATGCAGGATGAGCATTATAAGCTTTATGAGACCATAAACGATGATAGCCAGCTGTTATAGAAAGATTACAAAAGCTAAAAGTTAGCAGCAGCCATATCCAGTGTTCAGTACCTAGGCCGTTATAATAGGCATAAATAGGGGTTGCAACTAAAGCAAGTAACAGACTTGATGTAAAAATAAATACATTCAACCAAATAATTGGTGGTTTAGATCCTTTATTCATAATAACAGTTCCATTTAAGCGTACAGTTGTGCGCTAGAATAGTTCGTGTGGATATTTTAGTCAAGATAAGTGCGGTAGCAATAGGTAACTAATTTAAACAAATGAGAGGTAGATAAAAGAAGTAAGAAGGAGGGAACAAGTTTGCTATAATTTGGTACAAATAAATTTCGTATGAGTTGTAGTAAATGAAAATGTCATTTTCAGAAGGGGACATTATTGCTAACCAGCATGAGTTGGTTGTGCGATTAAATAATAAATCTAAAACAATGTTACAAGCAGAAGTTGATGCCATTACGTTGATTGGTGGGGCAAATGTAATTAGCGCAGTAGGAAGTGGATTAAAATGGTCCGTATTATTAGATGATGAACAACAGCTGCAACACCTCTCTCAAGAAATAGGCATTGCGATTGAGCGTTATTAGCTTAATCGTTTTGGTAAGACAATTTGGTTTTTTCCCTGTTGTTTAGCTTGATACATATTGTTATCAGCGTTTTGAACTAAAGCTTCAATACTGCATGAAGTTGAAAGGCAGGTGCTGATACCAATACTTACCGTAATTGAATGTTGAATGCCATTAAATATAAAATGCACTTCTTCGCAGGCATATCTGATTTTTTCTGCAATATTATTCGCCTGCTCTACATTGAGTTGCGGGAAGAAAATAATAAACTCTTCACCTCCCCATCGGCCGATAACACCGTTATCTTTGACGAACGTTGAACACAGCTTTGCAAATTGTTGGATAACACTGTCGCCAGCACTGTGGCCAAATTGGTCATTAATAAATTTAAAGTTATCGATATCAATTAATAAACAAGTCTGAGAGGGGCGTAAATGCTCTTCTTGTTCTTTTAATAAAAATTCAGTTATTGCTCTGCGATTTAATAATCCAGTTAAGTCATCGTGTTTGGCTTGAAATTCAATTTTACGTTCTAAATGGTATTTTTCAGTAACGTCGATAATAGAACTCTGAACGGCAAGTTCGCCATTCCAATCAATAACACTTTCAAATAACTGAAAAAATCGAGATTCACCATCAAGGCGTATGTTTTCAACAACTGAGTTTGTATTTTCAATTTCACCAGAAATCAATTGATAGTATAAATTAGATGCATGTTCATGATTATATTCAGGAATAATGAATTTAAAAGACTCCATCGCCATGACTTCGGCAACCGATTCAGCACCAATAATACGGACAAATGCGGGATTAACCATAAGCGGTTTGAAGTGGCGATGAACAACAATACCCTGTAAGGAATTCCATATTAAGTCTTTGTATTTTTGTTCTTGTTCTAAAATCTTATGGTTGGTTTCATCAATGGCTGACATATCAATAACCGTAATTTGTAGTGCAGGTTCTCCTTCCCATTCCACAATATGATCGACAGTTAGAACTGAGAAAATTCGACCATTAGCATCTTGGTTGACGTATGAACGAACCTTTGGTTGGTCTTTTCCTGACATGACATTGCTGTAAGATTGTTGCGCGAGTTCATGGAACTTAGGATCAATAATTTCAAATAATGAACTGAGATTCATAACATCGTTAACGGATTCAAATCCAAATGTCTGTGCATATTTTTCATCTGCAAACAAAGGAATAAAATTACGATGTATAACAATGCCATAAGTTGAATCGATAACTATGGATTTCATATATTATCTCGGTCATTAAATAATACTTTTTATACTAGCGTTTTATGAACAAAAAATAAACGTATTATATGTGGTAAATAATTGAGGAGGGGGTTTATCTTGCTGTCCGTTTATAAATGTAGATGTGATAGATACAAAAAAGGCATCGTCTTTCGACAATGCCTTGGTTGTATTGGCGGAGCGGACGGGACTCGAACCCGCGACCCCCGGCGTGACAGGCCGGTATTCTAACCAACTGAACTACCGCTCCAATTTTTTAAAACCCAGACTCTATCTGAATTTTGAAAATTGGTGGAGGGATAGGGATTTGAACCCTAGAACCGCTATTAACGGTTGCCGGTTTTCAAGACCGGTGCTTTCGACCACTCAGCCATCCCTCCGTTGTTGAGCGCATAATACGGCGATGAGTAAATCTTGTAAAGTCTTAAATTAAAATAAAGAAGTGTTCGTGTTTTTTTTATACATTTAGCGCATTTATTCTCCACGTTATTTTTATTTTTCATGAAAGGAAACGCTAAAAAAACATAAATGAAACATATTGCTACATTTGTTAGGTGTGCTTTTCTTATTGATTAATAACAACTAACTGTTCTAAATTTTTAATTTTTTTTGTGTTTTGTTAACGTTTTACTCTGATTGTTTGAACTTTGCATTTATCGTGTGACTTAATTGTTGGTCATACGGTTCCCTATGAAGAGAGTCTTCAAAGGGCATAATTAAATGGAAATTGAGAATGAATAAAAAATTATTGGCATTAGCTATTATCGCTGCATCATCTAACGCAGTGGCTGTTGAACTTTATAATGAAGAAGGCACAACCTTTGATATTGGTGGTCACGTATCTGTTGCTTTAGAAGGTTCTGATGAAGGTAATACTGATGTAACTTCTGTCTCTCCACGTATTAATTTTAATGCAACGCATGATCTTGGTAATGGTTTTGTTGCTGATGCAAAAGGCGAATGGGCTCTTAACTATTTAGATGGTGGTGAAAATGCATTCACGACTCGTTTAGGTTACATCGGTTTGACGCATGAAGAATTTGGCCGAGCTGTTGCGGGTACGCAATGGTCACCTTATTACAGTGTCGGTGGTGTTGCTGATTTACCAATTGCATTTGCCAACGAATTTCTTTACGAAGATCAAGGTAACTTAGGTACGGCTCGTGCAGACAAAATGTTGAGCTATGGGAAAGCGTTTGAATTGGGTGATGCAGGTAAACTAGCATTGGCTGCTGGTTGGCAGGGACGTAAAACAGATACGCCTGACAATTCAATTATTGAGAACGATTACGGTAACCGTGCTCAAATCGCATTGAATTATAATGTTGCTGGTTTCTCTGCAAACTATGCATACAACACAGGCGATGTAGATTACGGTCTGAAATCAGAAACATCTGAGTCTCATATATTGAGTGCAACTTATGGTCAATATGGTTCAGGCTTATATGTTGCTGGTGTATATGCAATGAATGAGAATATGAACAGTGATGCTAATGGTATCTTGATTGAAGATGGTTCAGCATACGAAGCTTTGGTTGCTTACGCTTTAGATAACAGTTTAAACCTTAGCTTAAATTATGAATCAGTCGTTGATAATGACGCAAGTAAAACAGTATATAGCACTACGGCTATTCAAGCGGAATACAACTTTACTGATAAATTTGTAGGCTTTACTGGTTATCAATTAGATCTTGGTAATGATTATAATGACACAGAAGACAACAAGTGGATGTTAGGTGCTCGTTACTACCTATAATGGTTAGCACACTATTATTCTAGAATCTTAGATCCAGCGTATTTCAAAGTACGTTGGATTTTTTTATTTTAACTATACTAAGATTAAGTGAGTGTTTTTATTTGTGCAGTAGGTAAAGAGGATTAGAAATGGTGGTGAGAAAAGGATGTTTCACACACAGAAAAATATCAATCAAACTGGCACTTGGGGGGTTGTTTGTATTTGCTACTTTATTTACGGCATCAATAGCGATTGGGTTTCAGTATTATTTTAGTAAGCAACTCGCCACAGAGAATGCATTAACAACCTATTCATCAATGTCTACGATGGTAAATACGCACATCCGTTTTCTGGATACCGGGGCTTCAAACGTAGGTAAAATTCTAGCAAAAATTGGCAGCTCTCCTCATTATCAAAGAAGAGAAGAGGACATTAAAAAAATATTTACTGAAGTATTATCAAATAATCCTATCTTTTATAGTATTTATATTGCTTCTGATAACGATGATTTTTTTCAAGTGATTAATTTGGATGCGTCATTAATTATTAGAGAAAAATTGAATGCGGATAAAAATGATCGATGGGTATTCGTTCAGGCCAAAGGGGAGGGATCGCAACGGATTAAAACATTTTCTTATTACTCTGACGATTTTGTATTAAGAGACAAAACAACAGCAGCCACTACTTATTACCCTTCACAAAGGCCTTGGTTTTTACAATCTCAAGAAAATGTATCTTATAAAACTAACCCTTATTTCTTTCAATATCTTCAAATCACTGGGCAAACGTATTCAATTAAGGTGGAAAATACCGACAAAGTGATTGGCATTGATATTGTTCTTTCATCGATGTCGGACGCTTTAGTCTCATCTTCTCTTGGTAGTGCTCTTGAGAGTAATCAAGAAGGGTTTATCTATAAAGACTCGGGTGAAGTAATCGCTTCAAATTGGAATCATTCATTCAAAAAAGCAGACATTGAGTCGGTTCCCTTAAAGTTAACGGAAGAAGAGAAAGCATTAGTTCAAAAACGCGGTAAATTGAAAGTATCAAACCAAATGGATTGGCTTCCAATTGACTATGCTGTCGCAGGTAAACCTGAAGGTTATGCCATCGAGTTATTAGAAATTGTTTCTGAAATGACAGGGCTGAAATTCAAATTTATTAATGGTTTTTCTTGGAATGAATTAGTTGAAGAATATCAAAAGGGAGAGATAGACTTATTACATTCGATATTAAAAATAGACAATAATTTAAAATTTGAACGTTACAGTGAACCTATGTACCAACTGCCGGTTAGTATTGTGACTAAGCAAACGGACATAAAAATAGAGAGACTTGATCAGTTAAATGATAAAGCACTCGCGGTTGTTAAAGATTGGTCAGTGATCCCTAAATTAAAACAAGGTTACCCGAGAGTTGATATCGTGATATTTGACACGATTAAAGAGGCGTTGAGTTCCGTCGTATCGGGTCGAACCGATGCTGTTATTGGTACGACGCTTACCTTGGGTGCCGCCAGTGAACAATATGTATTTAGTGATTTAACTTTTCATCAGAATGTGAGTATTTTAGGTTGGAATGGCAACTTGAAATTCTTTTTTACAATGAAGAAAGAAGATCAAGCGGTTATAAATTTAATTAATCGTGCTATCCAAAATATTTCTTTAGCTCAGCGTTCAATGTTAGAAGACAAATGGAATGGCAGTTACCATTTGACGGTGAAAGATCAAGAAAGAGATCTTCTGGTGCCTTACCCCGAATTAGTTACGTTAGCGAACAGTGAAGGGTTGCAAGGCCAGTTGATACAAAAAGACGTCAATGGCGTGATGAAATATTTCTATGTCAGCGCCATTAATGAAAATGAATATTTTGGGGTCGTTATTCCTAATGAACTTATTTATTCAGAAGTGAACGAAAAACTTTATGCCTCAATTTTACTAACGATGATTGTGATGGTGCTATTTATTCCCTTTGCGTGGTTTTTAAGTGGACCTGTTGTTAAACCGATTCGATTATTGCAAAAAGAAACCATACAAATAAAAAATGGTAATTATGATCAGGTACTAAAAGTGGATAGCTATATAAAAGAAGTATGGGATTTATCCGTCTCAGTCGATGATATGGTTAAAGAGCTTATCCAACATGAAAAAAATCAAGAAGAGTTCGTAGAGTCTTTTATTCAATTGATTGCTCAAGCGATAGATGATAAATCGCCATATACGGCAGGGCATTGTAATCGAGTGCCAATATTAGGAATGATGTTAGCAAAAGCGGCTGAAACGTCGAAACGAGGCATCTTAAAAGACTTTGTATTTCTCAATGAGGATGAACGTAGAGAGTTCAGAATTGCGGCTTGGCTTCATGATTGTGGGAAGATAACCACACCAGAACATATTATTGATAAAGGAACAAAACTAGAAGCCAATTATAATCGAATTCATGAAATTCGCATGAGATTTGAAGTGTTATGGCGTGATGCTGAAATTGAATATTATAAGGCAGTTCAAGAAATGCCAAATAATGAATCAGAACTAAGAAAACAAAAAGAGTTAACACAGAAAGAATTAAGACAAGAATTTGAATTTGTTGCCACTTGTAATGTTGGTCAGGAATTCATGAGTGAAGAGGCTCAAGATAAGATCCATCTAATTTCGAAAAAAGAATGGTTACGTTTTTTTGATGACACCCTAGGCTTATCACCAGCCGAAGAGCTAGCAATAGATAAAAGCACGGTAACACTGCCCATAAAAGAGCAATTACTTAGTGATAAACCATATCATCAAATTACCCGTGTCCGTTCGTTTGAAATAAACCCAGAATTTGGAATAAAAATGGAGGTCCCTGAATTACAGTACAATTTGGGGGAAATATATAATTTATGCATTGAGCGTGGAACGTTAACGACAGAAGATCGTTTTAAAATTAATGAACATATGATAAGTACAATCAAGATGCTAGAGAGCTTACCATTCCCACCTAAACTAGCTCGAGTTCCAAGATATGCTTCAACTCATCATGAAACGCTAAAAGGAACGGGTTACCCTAGAAAATTAAGTGCTAAAGACTTGTCTGTTCCAGAGCGAATATTAGTATTGGCTGATATTTTTGAAGCCCTTACCGCATCTGATAGGCCTTATAAAAAAGCAAAACCAGTGAGTGTTGCTATTGAGATCATGTATCAGATGGTTGTCGATGAATATATTGATGAAGATGTATTTAAGCTCTTTATTGAAAGTGGTCTTTATATTGAGTATGCGAAAACATACCTACCAGAAGCGCAGTTAGATACTGTCGATATTACTAAGTATCTATAGCTAATGATTTAATTAGTATGATTGATATTAGTTTTGTTACAATCAGCCCAAATTATTGTCTATGTAAAGGTTCATCATGTCATTTGCTTCATTAGGGTTAACTACCGAGCTCGTTAACATCGTTTCAGAATTGGGTTTTACAGAGGCAACTCCTGTACAACAGCAAGCTATCCCACTCGTATTAAAAGGACATGATGTACTTGCAGGGGCACAAACGGGTACAGGTAAAACGGCGGCCTTTGGTTTACCACTAATTCAACGGTTGATTGAAAGCCCAAGTCCACGAATTGCTAATTCTAAAGTTATTCGTACGTTAATCTTGACGCCAACAAGAGAGTTGGCTCAACAAGTGTTCGATAGCTTGGTGACGTATACTAAAAATACCGACCTTAAGTGTGTTGTAGCGTATGGCGGCACAAGTGTCAAAATACAAACAGAAAACCTTATTGGTGGTGCAGACATCTTAGTTGCTACACCAGGGCGATTACTTGATCACTTACACTTAAACAATATAACGTTAAATCAAGCTGAATACCTTGTTTTAGATGAAGCAGATAGAATGCTTGATATGGGCTTTATGCCTGACATTCAACGTATCTTACGAAAAATGGCAAGCAAGCATCAGACGTTATTTTTCTCTGCTACGTTTGGCGATAAGATTAAAGAGATTGCTTACCGTATTCTTGATAATCCAAAAGTGGTTCAAGTTACCCCTTCAAATAGTACTGCAGATACTGTTGAGCAAATGGTTTATCCTGTCGATAAGCATCGTAAAAGCGAATTGCTTGCGTATTTGATAGGCTCTCGTAATTGGAAGCAAGTTTTAGTCTTTACAAAAACCAAGCAAGGTTCTGATGATTTAGTAAAAGAGCTTAAGTTGGATGGCATTAAAGCGGCTTCTATTAATGGTGATAAAAGCCAAGGTGCTCGTATTCGAGCATTAGAAGAGTTTAAAACGGGTAAAATTCGTGCATTAATTGCGACTGACGTAGCTGCTCGAGGCTTAGATATTGAACAACTTGAATGCGTAATTAACTACGAATTACCATTTAAAGCAGAAGATTATGTTCATCGAATTGGTCGTACAGGCAGAGCTGGGCACACTGGTAAAGCCGTTTCATTAATGAGTGCGGATGAAGATTACTTATTAAAAGCGATTGAAACATTATTAGATACGCGTTTACCTCAAGAATGGTTAAAGGGTTACGAACCAGATCCTAATGCACCGAAAAAAGAGAATCAACCGAGACAAAGCCGTGGTCGTTCTTCAGATAAAAGAAAAATGAAAGCAAAAACAAACGTTCATGCTAATCGCGGTAAGTTCAAGAAATAAGAAAACATAATATATAAATCAAATACCCAATATTCATGAATGAAATGATGTTGGGTATTTTTTTTGTTTGTAATGTGGTTGTTTTATATTTGAATGTTATATGTGGTTTATTTTTATCTTATTTGTTTTACTTGATCTTTAATAGTGTGATTATGTTCAAATATAAGTCATTAATTCTTAAGTATGAAGCACATTAATTCTGTATGTAAAACAGTGTAAAATTGTATTGATTGAGAAAAAACTGAGCGTATGATTTCTCGAAAACTGAAACCATTTGTGGACCATTTTTCTTCAGTTTTGTTGGAGTCGTTATGCTGCAAAGAGTTGCAAAAGCACTTTGCTTATCATCTTTATTTATATCCTCTCATTTATTTGCAGAGTCTTTTACTTTACCTATTTGGAAAGAGGAGGCGGAAGCTCGTGGGTACACTTTACCTGAAGCTTTTGGGCTGAACGTTAGTTACATGAAACAAACTCAAGACATCTCAGTAGACAGTGTTGGTTTTGAGGGGACTATTCCGGCTCTTTTGCCGTGGAAGCCGCCGCATGCGCTAAGTAATTTGGTTGATATAGACGCCGTAGGAAATGGCAAGCAAGAGAGTGAAGTATTAACATTACGTGGTGATGTTTGGCTTTTCCCTTTTCTTAATCTATACGCCATTGTTGGACAACTTAAAGGTTATTCTGAGACGACGATTCATGTAAAAGCGCTTGGGTCTGAGAAATTGTCAGGAAATATGCCATTTCGTCTGGATTTGAACGGCACGCTTTATGGTGCTGGTTTTGTTCTTGCTGGTGGATATAAAGATATTTTTACGTTAGTTGATGCGAGTTATACAGAAACCGCACTAAACGTTATTGATGGCTCTATCACTTCTGTCGTTATTTCTCCTCGTATAGGATATGACTTTACTCGCATGGGGACGCCATTGCGTTTTTGGGTTGGTGCGATGTATCAAGAGGTTGAACAATCATTATCAGGTAACTTAACTGACATTGGATTAACGGGCAGTTTGGGTAATCTTGTGGGTAAAGTCGATAATGGCCGCTTTAATGTTGAGCAGCATTTAGTGACCCCATGGAATACGTTATTAGGTATGCAATATAAATTGGACGATGGATTATACCTATTAGGTGAAGCTGGTTTAGGTAAACGAAAAAGCCTTTTCTTAACTGTTGATATGCGATTTTAAATCATGAGATTGATAGGATTCCTCACTGTCGTTATTTTTAGCGCATGTACTTTTACGATCTCAGCAAAAGAAAAACCAGAAGGCTGGGTCGATACTTTTCTTGAAGAATTAGGATCATCTGAGACCATCGATGTCAGTAAAGGGATTGATTGGGCTGTATTACCCGGTCCTTTTGCAAATCCTGAGCAAGGCTTTGGTATCGGTATCGCGGCGGTTGGTCTTTATTCTCCGACAGCACCTACAGAAGGGACGCCATTATCAACCATTAATATTACCGGCTATGGGTCTAGCTCTGGCTCTTATGGTGTTGGTGTGAATAATCGTACGTATTTTGATAATGATGATTTGCGATTACTTGTGGAAGCGAAAGCAAGCCATACCCCTGAGTACTACTGGGGTGTTGGTAGAACTGCCGCAGAAACCGACAGTAATAAAACGTTAGTAGAAGCTCAGATTTTAGGGTTTTCACCGAAAATAGCGTATCAATTTTTACCGAATACTTATGTATTAATTGGCCTTGATATGGAAAGTCATCGTAAACAATCGTCTGATACAGACTTATTGCCAAGTGATGATCTTGCTGATCGTTTTTTAAGCGCCTCAACACTCAGTCTTGAATATGATAGCCGAGATTTTGAACTAAATGCTCAAAAAGGCATGCTATTTAGTGTCAATTGGAATGCGTATCGAGAAGAGTTTGGATCTGATTTTAATTTCGATAAAATAACGATTAACTATCGGCAGTATTATGCGTTATCAGATGCAACTATTATTGCTTGGGAAGTTTTTGGTGAAGATGTTGAAGGGGATGCACCTTGGTTTGCGCTTTCTAGCTTAGGCAGCGATAAGCGTATGCGTGGTTATTATTCTGGCCAATATCGCGATAATACGCAATTGTCTGGACAGATCGAATTTCGTCATCAATTGACACAAAGACACGGAATGGTTGCGTGGATCGGTGGTGGTAATGTCGGCGATTCTTTTAATACGTTGTTTGATTCTAAATGGTTACCTACTTATGGGGTAGGGTATCGATTTGCGTTTAAGCCTCGAGTTAATGTCCGGTTGGATTATGGTCTAGGGAAAAACAGCCAAGCCATTTATTTTCAAATTAATGAAGCATTTTAGAGAGTAATCCTATGAATAGTAAAACAGTCGCTATGATAGCGAGTTTCCTTTTTTTGGGGAGTTCATTTTCAGTCTTTGCTGAAGCTCCTGTCGGCGTTAGGCCTTGCTGTGCGTTTGGTACTAATTTACAAACCGAAGTAGGAGGGATCCCCGTTCCTTTTGTTTCTGTTGAAAACGTACTGAACATCAGCGAGTTAGGAGATCATATTTATAATGATGGAAGCCAAAGCGTTGCGAGTAGCTTAATGGGATTCGGGGACGAAAGTAACGGAATTTTTTATTCAGAAAAAGGCGGTTTTTTAGATTCAGCTCATATTCGTGATACTGCCGATTTTACCTATTTTCTCTATACCGAAATCAGTGCGCATTTAGGTGAAAACTACAGTATTGCTCTCTCTCCTGAATTAAAAGATCGAATAGTACAAATGAACGCTTCAACGGAATCGTATTCGCAAGCACAACGAAAATCTATTAGTATTGAAGTCGCCGCATTAACCGCTTATCGTTTAGCGCAATGGCATGAAATTGCTCAATGGTTTGGTATGGAATCGGTTGGTGGTTTTAAAGAATACGCATCCGCTTTTTCGCCAGAAGATTTGTATTCAAATATGCTTGGGGCAAAATTAGCGAGTGCGGTCATTTCTAATAATCCAAATCTAGATAAAAATGATTTTTCAAAAGCGATGACACAAGCGATTCATGACAAGTTTATTGAATTGAAAGTCGGGTCGAAAGAAGAGTCAAAAGCAGAAATTGAAAGTATGGATGGTGTATGGTGGGATAGCGATAAACGTCTGCCAAATAAATGGGTAGTTATTCATAGAGAATATCATTTAGGCACGGATCTTCGTCCTAATGGGTTTAAAAATGGAATGGAAGAAAGCTTAGCAACCGAACACGAAGGACTTGTAACGTTTAAGCTTATGCCGAATCAAAATGATAATGCGTTCGTAGCATTACCTAAATCATTACAAAGTAAATCTTATTGGACACCGAGTGATTTTCAACGTATTGCTGATTTTGCTAAAGAAAAAGACGATAAAGAGCTCTCTACAAACCCGTAATCTTTCTATTACTTGAATAAAAAAGCCCCGATAGCTAATGCGTATCGGGGCTTTTTTTGTCTTAAAAGATATTAAGCTTTACTTGTCTTTGGAACCGTACCGTATTTCTCAGTACTAAACCCTTTCACTAAACTTACACACATTAGAAGTAAGATAAAGGTGAATGGCAGTGCCGTAGAAACAGTACCGGCTTGCAGTGCTTGCATCGCTTCAGTGCCGCCAACCCATAATAATACGGCAGCGATAGAACCTTGAACGATTGCCCAGAAAATGCGTTGTGGTACTGGCGCATCAACTTTACCACCCGCGGTAATGCTGTCGATAACCAATGAACCTGAATCTGATGATGTTACAAAGAACACCATGATTAGGATGATTGAAATCACAGAAAGAGCTGTACTCATTGGCAATGCATCATACATATTAAACAATGCCATGGTTATGTCTTGTAGACCATTTTCACCAAGCTCACCGACTTTATTTGTGACTTGTTCCATTGCTATACCACCAAAAGCAGACATCCATAATGCGGTTGCGGCTGTTGGAATTAGCATTACTGAAATCAAGAATTGACGAACAGTACGACCTTTAGAAACACGTGCAATGAACATACCTACAAACGGAGACCATGAAATCCACCATGCCCAGTAGAATACGGTCCAGCCGTGCATCCAACCTTCATCAGGGCGACCGTGTGGATTACTTAACGGAATGATGTTCTCAATGTAACCCATAACCGTTAGTGGTATTGCTGCCATTACATCAGAAAATCCGATGATGATGATGAAAATAAGTAAGGCAAGAGCAACAAGCATATTTACATTACTAAGCAGTTTTACACCACCATCAATCCCACGAATAACCGAGATCATTGCTAGCATGGTAACAAAGATGATGACACCAATTTGCATATTGACACCACCGTTGGTGCCAAATACATGGTTGATACCACCAGCGGCTTGTTGTGCACCCAAACCAAGAGAGGTTGCAAGGCCAAATAATGTTGCCAATACGGTTAAAATATCAATGATATGACCAAACCAACCCCATGTTCTGTCACCTAAAATAGGATAAAAAACAGAACGCATAGATAGTGGTAAGCCTTTGTTAAACGTAAAGAAAGCTAAAGAAAGAGCAACAATACCGTAAATAGCCCAAGGGTGAATACCCCAGTGATACATTGTACCGCCTAGCGCCATTTTCTTTGCTTCATCGGTAAATGGTTCAACCGCTAACGGTGTACCATACCAATCGGTAAAATAAGCAACAGGCTCAGCAACACCATAAAACATTAACCCAATACCCATGCCAGCAGCAAATAGCATTGCCATCCATGAAATAGTGGAATGTTCTGGTTTTGCGTTATCGCCACCAAGACGGATCTTACCAAAAGGAGAGATAATTAGAAGTAAACTGAAAACAAGGAAGATATTACTAGACCACATAAATAGACCATCAAAGTTATTGATGATGCTTAATTTTACGCCGTCAAGAATAGATTTGGCTTCTGTTGGGTCCATAACCAGAAGAACAGTAAGAAATAAAATAATGGCACCAGCACTAATACCAAAAACTTGGTTATGAATATCAAAACCCCATTTTTGAATATTGTCTTGGCCAACTTCATAATCAGTACTGTCAATGCTGTACTTATCCGTAGTACTCATGTGTCCTCACATAATATATATGATAGCTCCAATCGGAGGCTACCTAAGCGCTGTTAACATTTAAGTAACAGCTTTTTTCGCGAGGAATAATATCAGAGTTAAGAAAAAAAACATATATTTATTTATTGGGTTTGACATTTAAAAAAACGCCTTAAAACAGTATCTTAAGGCGTTATGAAATGATGGTTGGCTTCTGGTTGTTTAATGATCAAGGTATAAGAAATTTTGCCAAGACTTCATACGGATTAATACCTTACGCATAATAGACACATGTTCAAAACTATCGGAATAAACAGATATTTCTGCATTAGCACCGACAGGAAGGTGGAATTCTGACACGTCTTCCGTTAATTTTAATTTAACTAAGGCGCGTCCATTTGTTTGAATTGCATTCGTACCAAGTAATGAGCCAGACGCTTGGATTTGTCCTTCGCCAATGGCTGGAATAACTTCGACGACTTCTCCTTGGAATACTCTACCCGGGATTGCTCGGAATAAAAATTCAGCTTTAAAGCCTGCTTGTAAGCGCTGTAAAGAATTTTGACGGAATGCACCGACATAATATTGAGCTTCAGTATGAATAAAGGTCATTACTGGGCGCAAAGGTAGGGGAACGGCCATCATACCAGGACGTAATGCCATTTGAGTTACGTAACCATCAGTAGGCGCTTTTACTATTGTTTCATCAAGATTGAATTGCGCTTGTTCTAGTTCTGCTCGCATACGAGCAACTGTCGTATTTTCACCATTAATTTGAGACTCTAACGCTAATTTTGCTTGTTGTTCTTGTGCTTGAACTGACTCAACGGTTGCTTGCGCGGCTTTATAGTTCTGCTTGCGAGTATCCAGTTGTTGAGCTGTAAATGCGCCTTTTTTATAGCCTTTTTCATAACGTTTAAATTCACGATAGGCTTTATCTTTGTCAGCAGTTGCTTTGATTGTATTCGCTTGAGCTGATTTATAAATGGACTCTAGTTGTAAAGCCCCTTGTTGTGCTTCATTTAATGCGGCTTGTTTACGGACAACTTCTGCTTTAAACGGGATTGGATCTATTTTGAAAAGAACATCACCTTCTTTTAGAGCTTGGTTTGCCTCTACATTAACTTCAATAACTTTGCCTTTCACACTTGGCACTATTGGAGTAGTGACATAAAACTGTCCACCAAATTGAGTGAATGGGTGGTTATAGTTCATTAAAAGAACAAGTGTACCAACAAGAACCACGCCACCTAAGCCTGCCGTTGGTACAGTCCATTTATTTAAAGGGATATTAAATATTTTAAAAACCGCGATACATAAGGCGGTATACGTAAGAATCAGCAATAAATCCATTATATTTGCTCCTCTTTAGAGGGTGTTTGAGGCGGTTGATTCACTTGGTTGATTTCTATTTGAGACAGTTTCTCTGTCAGTAACTCAACTTGATCGTTTAAATGATTAACGCGTGTTTGCAGTTCTAACTGATTATTTTCAATCTTATGAAACCCCCAACCACGATCTTCTCTCCATAGCGTTGCCCAGATCCAAAGGAATGGCCATAGAACGTGAAGAGTAAATAAACTGACCCATCCGGCAATATGGATAGCATCTGAATGAGGATGGTCACGCTTATGTGCTATTTCATAAGGAATATCATGGATAACAATAATTCCATAGAAGATAACTAGCGCTACAAATACGAGTAAGCCGAGGGCAAAATAATCTAAAAACATAAACTTATCCTTGTCGTTATTTACAATCCAATGGGTAACAAAATAGTTACTTTTTAATAACTTGAGTGTCGCATTGCTTGATTAAATACGCAAGGTAGAATCGTAAACTAAGTAGATTAAAGAGAGATAGAAACAAAAAAAACCGATAACTAAATAGCTATCGGTTACGTTTTGTACCGATGAGGGGGAGAATGATAGCTCTATAAACTAACGCAGTTTCGTCCACCATCTTTGGCACGATAAAGGGCTTTATCTGATGCTTTTATTACGTCTTGTGGTTTTTTATATTCGGTATTGTCGGCAACACCAATACTAATCGTCACGTTGACTACTTTGGTTTTATTGGCCTTCCCACGCTTCGCCTGACCTTCTTTTTTATCTTTAGGTCGAGTTGATGTGTCTCGAATAATTAAATCGTAATCGGCAATGTCTTCACGCAGTTCTTCAAGGTATTCGAGGCTTTCTTCTGCGGTTTTGCCTTTAAACAGCACCGTAAACTCTTCACCACCATAACGATATACTTTAGCATTACCTCCGGTTTGCGCCATAATGCTCGCAACCAGTTTAAGTACATCATCACCGGTGTCATGGCCGTAACTGTCATTGAATTTTTTAAAATGATCAACATCTAGCATTGCAATGGTATAACGTCGGCCAAGATGCTTCATTTCAGATTCCAATGCACGTCGCCCAGGAATGCTGGTGAGTTGATCAATAAAGGCAAGCTCGTGGCTCGCTGAAATAATGTATAAAAGAAGAAGTAGACCAGCGATAGAGAACATAGTGCTAGAAATAAATTCAACGCTAAATAGTGAAAAAGTTAACGAAGAGTAAAGTAAGCAAGTGTATGACGCGAGATCGGTATTGTTACTGCGAGTTAAAACAAAAATAGCAGAAAGACCACACATCACTAAGCTATAAAGTACGATGATAATAGGAAGTGGTGATATTTCAGGGATGTTGAGTAGGTAGGTTTCCCAAATCTCCGTCATGTCATTTTCTGAGAAATGCGTCACGATGATCCAACACCAAATGAACATGAATAAAAGAACAGAGAGGTAACCTGCACCATATTTTGAGAAAATTCTACGCTCAGGAAAAATGAAAGTCGCCATCATTGTAATCGGTAAAAGAAAGGCGGTTAGCGTAAATTCAATACGAGTCGTACCAAAAGATAAAGGTACTTGCAGTCTTTCTTGGATGATCCAATAAGCAATCGCCATACTGATGGCAATCATTCCAATTCGACCTTGGTTAAATGGTTGGCTTAAAAGCAATACAATTGATAATACAATGTATGGCAATATGTATGAGAAGCCTTTGTTTTCAGCTGAAAGTTGAATGATACCGCTCATTCCTGTAATCGCAGAAACGACCAAAATTATAGGTAAAAGTAACTTAAACAAAGGGTGACTCAGAAGGCTAGAAGACATTGTTTTTATCTGTTCCTAATAAATCTAAAAAAGTAAAGGCATGTCACTGAATTGGTAGGACAATTTGCCTATTCTATCAATAACAAGACTTTATTAATACGCTTACTACGTAACATTACGTATTTAATAACAATAAGGTATTCGTATGGAATCAAACATTCATAATTATATGGAAGTACTGGTTGGAAAACGTTTCATTGAACTCGATTTCTACCACTCTTATACGCTTGATCAAATAACAGACATGAAATGTATTGCGCTAAATCAACTGCCAACACTTTATATTCGTTATAGCTTAGATATGTTAGCGGCCACACCTGAGAAAAAATTAGGACAATATTACCGTATGGTTGTCGCTGCTGTTGAAAATGCAGAGAAGATGGTAGCAGAGGATAGGCGAGAGCGTCAGGATGAAATTGATAATATTGCGGTTTATACAGCAAAAGATCGTTTTGATTTAGAAGATGAAGAAGTTCCATTTTCTGGTTCGTTGAAAATAGAGTAATAAAAAAGCTCATACAATGGGTAAACAGTTACATGAACTGTATTGTATGAGCCTTTTGTTATTTAATGGTAATTAAGCGCTAGGATTTTCTGTTTCTGTTTCTTCAACAACAGGAGCTGGGAAGGCTTGCACTGGTTTTGCAACTATATTACGAGTCTCTTCTTTTACTTCAGCTAAGGTAACTTGAAGTTGATCACCAAGCTTAAAGGTTTCATGTTTATCGATTGAAACCGTTCCTTGATCGCCATTACATTCAATGCGTTCTTTGTTATCAACAATTAACGAACCAGGAATGAAAGCGGCGGCACCATTTTCAATTAAACGAACACGCATACCTGCACGATTAATATCAAAAATTTCAGCCGTATACTGCGTCTCTTTTTCAACTTCACATGCCAATGTTCGGCAATATAGCCAATCACTCACATTACGTTCAGCCATTCGATGGTAACGACGGCTTAGGGCCAATTCTTCACCGACGATATCATCAGGGCGCTGTACTGGTTCTTTTCCTAAAATATGAGCTTTAAGCATGCGATGGTTAATCATATCGCTGTATTTACGAATTGGTGATGTCCACGTCGCGTAGATATCAAGACCCATTGCATAATGAGGAAGGGGTTCGTTACCTGTCTCGCTGTAAGTTTGGTATTTACGAATACGTGCATCAAGGTAAGACGTCGGTTGGCTACCTAAAAGACGGCGTAGTTCACTGAAACCTTCCAGTGTTGCTATTTGCTCTTCAGTAAATTCAACGCCTTCTAATTGGTTTACAATCTCAACAACGTCTTTAAACTTATCGAGTTTAATACCAGCATGTGAGTTAAATACGCCCATGTTAAAGGTATTACGTAATGTTTTACCTGCACAGATGTTCGCAGTAACCATTGCTTCTTCTACTAGCTTATTCGCGCAGCGACGCGTATCGGCATGAATCGCAACAACATCATTGTCTTCACTTAATTCAAAGCGATAATCTGGGCGATCAGGAAAGATAACAGCATGCGTTTGACGCCATGTAGTACGAGCTTGTGCAAATTCATGCAGTTCAGTAACTACTTGAGCGATGATCTCACTTGGTGCCCAAGTTTCACAATGGCCTGTTTCAAGGAAATCAGACACATTATCGTAAGACAAGCGTGCGTGAGATTTAATCGTCGCGGCGTAGAAGTTAATGGTGTCTTCTTGAATAGTGCCTTCTGCATCAACAATCACGGTACAACAAATCGCAGGGCGTTGTTCATTTTCGATTAGTGAACATAACTCATCACTTAGATCTCTTGGTAGCATTGGTATATTGCGACCAGGAAGATAAATAGTGTAACCACGCTGACGTGCCACTTTATCCATCTCATCATCTGGAGTGATATAAGCGGTAGGATCGGCAATCGCAATAGTCAGTTCAAAAGAACCGTTGTCTTGCTTTTTAATATAAAGGGCATCATCCATGTCTTTGGTTGATGAACCATCAATGGTTACAAATGGTGTTTCGGTCATATCGACACGAACTAAATCAGCGTCGTCTTTAATTTCCCAATGTTCAATGCCTTTAGGTTCTGAATTTGGTAAATCATTTTGAGCAAGAGTTACCCACCAAGGCGCGATTTTGTCATCGGTGTCAGTGATCTTATGAGTGATGTCACATAGAAAGCCGTCATCTCCTTTTAATGGGTGCTGTGTTAACTCAGCAACAACCCAATCACCTTCGTTTAAGGTTTCTGGATTTACACCTTTACGTGTTTTTGCTTTTATTGCATTTTTTAGGCTAGGGTGATCAGGCATTACCTGTAGACGTTTTTTAAACATCTGAATGCGGCCAATAAATCGAGTAACTGATTGTTCAACAAGTTGATCTGGTTCTGCTTGGTCTTTGTCATTTTCAGTACGAATAAGAGCAATGACTCTGTCACCATGCATCACTTTTTTCATTTGTGCTGGTGGAATAAAGACGCTTTTTTTCTTGTCATCTGATTCTAAGAAGCCAAAACCACGGTCGGTTGCTTTAATTGTGCCTTCTTTTTTAGGCAATTTTTCTTGTATTTGCTGCTTCAATTGCGCAAGTAATGGGTTATCTTGAAACATGAGCCTTCATAATATAGTTAGAGAAATAACGAGCTAACTTTACTATCGCACTTAATTGATTACTAGAAAACTTGGTTGAAATGTATAAAAAAGAGTGTTTAGCGTACAAAAAACTGCCTAAACTAAGAAAAGAGAGTTAAATTTGTGAACTTGCTCAATTTTTTCTGGTAATTCTTGCAGTATTAGGGCATTATCCGCGCCCTGAGTTAATCATCTTACATACACTTTTGTATTAAGAGATTAACCCGTCCTGTCCCGAGTGCTTGTGTGTGTAATGGAACTTGCTGAGCAAATGGGACCGTTTTTATATGATTAATTATTGGGATCCCAATGTCAGAAACTATTACTGAATTTCGCCAACTGGCTTTAGAAGAAACTTTATTATCTGCTCTTGATGAAATGGGCTTTGTTGCTCCAACACCAATCCAAGCAGAATCAATTCCTCTATTATTAGCTGGTCGTGATGCACTTGGTAAAGCACAGACAGGTACTGGTAAAACAGCTGCTTTCTCTTTGCCTCTTTTAAACAAAATCAACCTTAAGCAACATAACCCACAAGCAATCATCATGGCTCCAACGCGTGAACTTGCTATTCAGGTTGCTGCTGAAGTTAAGAATCTTGGTCGTAACATCAAGGGTCTTAAAGTTTTAGAAATCTACGGTGGTGCTTCTATCGTTGATCAAATGCGTGCCCTAAGCCGTGGCGCACACATTGTTGTTGGTACTCCTGGTCGTGTTAAAGATTTACTTAACCGTGACCGTCTAAACCTTGGCGAAGTTCATACGTTCATCCTTGATGAAGCCGATGAAATGCTAAAAATGGGTTTTGTTGATGATGTAACTTGGATTCTTGAAAAAGCGCCAGAAACAGCTCAACGTATCCTGTTCTCTGCAACTATGCCACCAATGGTTAAGACAATTGTTGACCGTTACCTACGTGATCCTGCTCGTGTTGATGTTGCTGGTACTAACAATACTGTTGAACAAGTAACGCAAAACTTCTGGATTGTTAAAGGCGTAGAAAAAGACGAAGCAATGTCTCGTCTACTTGAAACTGAAGAAACTGATGCATCAATCGTATTCGTTCGTACTCGTCAAGATACAGAGCGTCTAGCTGATTGGTTATCTGCTCGTGGCTTTAAAGCTGCTGCATTGCACGGTGATATTCCTCAGTCTCTACGTGAGCGTACTGTTGACCATATCAAACGTGGCGTTATCGATATCCTAGTTGCAACAGATGTTGTTGCTCGTGGTCTTGATGTTCCTCGTATTACACACGTATTTAACTACGACATCCCATTCGATGTTGAGTCTTACATCCACCGTATCGGCCGTACTGGTCGTGCTGGACGTAAAGGTAAAGCGATTCTTTTAGTTCGCACAAACCAAATTCGTATGCTTCGTACTATTGAACGTGTAACTAAATCTTCAATGGTAGAAATCGAACTTCCACATCGCGATCAAGTTGCAGAAGCTCGTCTAGCGGTTCTTGGTGCTGAATTAGCAGCAGATAAAGAATTCGTTGCACTAGAAGCATTCTCTGACTTAATCATTAAGCTTCAGGAAACTCTAGAAGTTGATGCATCAACAATTGCAGCAATGCTTCTTAAGCGTCAACAAGGTAAGCGTCCTTTATTCTATAAAGGTCCAGATCCAATGATCGCAGCAGTAGAACGTTCGAAAAATCGTCGTCCTGAGCGCGGTGATCGTGGTGACCGTCCTGAACGTGGTGAGCGTCGTGACCGCAATGATCGTGGTGACCGTCCTGACCGTGGCGAACGTCGTCAATACAACAATGACGATTTCGATACGTACCAATTAGAAGTTGGTCGTGATCAAGGCGTTCAAGTTAAAGACATCGTAGGTGCTTTAGCTAACGAACTTGGTTTCACTAAAGGTGCTATCGGTGCAATCAAACTTGCTCCGGGTCACACATACGTACAGCTTCCTAAGAAAATGTCTTCTGACGTTGCAAGCAAGCTTAAGCAATTACGTATTCGTCAAAACGAAGTGAAAGCGGTTGTTGTTGAAGGCGTTGACCTAACAATTGATCGTCGTCCTCGTACTGGCGGTGGCGCTGGTGATAACGCTGGTGCTGGTGCAGGCCGTGGTGGTTACCGTGGCAATCGCGAAGGCGGTGCTGGTGCAGCTCGTGGTGGCGAACGTCGTTTTGACCGCAACAAAGGTGGCGATCACCGTGGTAGTCACCGTGGCGAACGAGCTCCAGGCGCAAGCCGTGCTCCACGCACACCTCGTGAAGACTAATTAATAAGATTTAATAATAAAAACCGAGCTCATGTAGCTCGGTTTTTTTATGCCTGTAACTTTGATTGTTGAAGAACCTATTTATAAACTCCCTTCTTGAATTCATTAATCGTAAATATAATTTTATGCACTAGGTAAGCGACCTAATAAAATTTAGGTTTTTATGTGGTTCTATCGATAGATTTTTATTTATATGTTTTCGTTTTTACTTAATAGTGGTATTTTCTTGGAAATAGCCGTGCTGAACATTATCACCACTGCGAGTACTATTTTTATTAGTGAATGGAAAATAAAATGGATAATGAAATCCGACTGCGCGCTCTTGAACAAACTGATCTTCGATTTATTCATCAGTTAAATAACAACAGGTCGATTATGTCCTATTGGTTCGAAGAGCCTTATGAATCTTATTATGAACTTGAAGATTTATTTCGTAAGCATATTCATGACAGTAACGAACGTCGCTTCATTGCTGAAAATAAAGATCAACAATCGATTGGACTTGTAGAGTTGGTTGAGATCAATTCAATACACCGTAATGCTGAGTTCCAAATTATTATCGCTCCGGATTTTCAAGGTTGTGGTTATGCGAGAGCTTTGATTCATAAAGCGCTTAATTATGCATTTACGATTCTAAATCTTCATAAAGTGTATTTGCATGTTGCTGTTAATAATGAGAAAGCGATTCATTTATATGAAAAATGTGGTTTTCTTAAAGAAGGTCATTTAATCAAAGAAATCTTTGTTAATGGAGAATATTGCGATGTTAAGCGTATGTATATTCTTCAAGAATTCTATTTATCAAATCGCGATAAATAATGAAATAAGCCGAAGTTCATTTTCGGCTTTTATCGACAATAAATAAGTACTCATTACGTTATTATTGATTTTATTGGCGTTTAATTGTTATTGCTCTTTTGGTTGGCTGACAATAAACCCACAAGTAATAGTAGCAATGGTTTACTCTTCTTCGTTATGAATAAACGATATCGTCGATGACTTAAGTATAGACCTCATATTACCTCTTACTTTTCCTATGAGGACACCTCAAAATCCAGTAAGTCGGATTCTTTATTGGGAGTGTATTCGAACTATTAATAATCATAATGCGGTAGGTTAGCGGTGATTAGCTAAAATCGACTTCTTAGTTTGTTTTTTATTTGCTATCCTCATGTAATAAACCATTATTATTTACACATATATTTAGGGATAGAAAGAGATGCCAGCGTTATCAGTTTTATTGATGGATAGCTTTAACTACTTCAAAACGCATTTTGTTGCCTTTTGTATTCTCGTTTTGCCTTTTGCATTACTGACGAATGGCATCGCTTTAAGTTTTAATGAAGACGATGGATCAGGTAAATTTTTACTTTATATGCTATTTATTCTGACTATTTATCCTTTCTATAAAGGGGCAATATTGGCTTATATTGCGTATTCGTTTGATGGTCGTCGAGTACCGTTCTCACAGTTGTATCAGATACCAGCGAAAACATGGTTCTCTTTTGTTCTCATGAATATGATTTTAGGCGCTGCAGTATTAATGGGCTTTATCGCATTAATCTTGCCTGGACTGTATTTAATGGCACGTTTTTCATTCACTGAAATTTATTGTGTATTGTATAAAGAAACGGCCATCGATTCGATTAAGCTCGGTTGGCATGAGACAAAAGACAACTATTGGATTCTGTTTAAAGGGTTGGTGATTATCTTTGGTTTTACAACAGGCTTAATGTGGGCGGTTGAATATGGTTTTGCATTAATTGGTTTGAAATCGACAGCGCTCTCTTTCGTTTTTTCTGTATGTGAAGTCGTCTTATCAATGATGAATACTATTTTTATCTTTAGAGTATTTACTGTTAATACAAAGAAACTCGATGAAATCCAAGCCATTGAATAATAAATAGTAATGTCAATAAAGAACCATTTAAAACAGTCACTTTAATCGAGTGGCTGTTTTTTTATGTGTTTTAAATAGTGAGACAGCTGTTGCAAAATTGTTAATGTAACTTTGACCGCATAAATAAGGTAATGCGATGATATTTTTTATACCTACTATTTAATTGCTGTATATAGGAAATATTAATGAAGTTTAGACATAAAATAATCGCGGCATTTTCGCTAATAATGACAGGAACCCTCGCTGTTTTAAGTACCGTTCAATACATCAATATGAAACAAGAAGTAGAGAGTCAGGTTGAATCAAGTATTTTAGAAATTGTAAATGGGGTGCGCAATACGGTTAGTTCTGAACTTTCAGGTAAGACATTACTAGCAGAGTATGCCACTCGTATGATAGAGAGTGATTCGAGTGAGACAGGTATTGAGAAGGTATTAAATCAGCCGCAAATGAAACAAGCGTTTATTTTAGCAGGAATTGGATTTGAAGATGGCCGTGACTTTATGAGTAATGATCCATCGTGGAAACCTGTGAATTATGATCCTAAGACGCGTAGTTGGTATAAAGCGGCAAAGCAGCAAGGAAAAACTATTATCACGGCTCCTTATGAAGACGCGGCAACGGGGCAAATATTGGTTTCAGTTGGAACGCCAGTGAAAGAAAATGGCGTTTTTTCTGGTGCAATATTCTTTGATTTAAGTTTAGGTTCGTTAGCTGAGTTAGTTAATCAGGTGACCTTGTTTGATGCTGGTTATTTATTTATTGTTGATAACGATGGAACGGTCATTGCGCATCCTAACCGTAAATTTAATGGCAAAGGCATGTCATCGTTCTTACCAAAAGTGAGTCTTCGTGAAGGAATACAAAAAATAGAAATAGAGGGAATTCCTTACAACATCGATTTTACGCCAATTCAAGGGCAAAATTGGTCTGTTGGTGTTGTTCTGAACCAAAATAAAGTATTTGAATACGTGAATGAATTACGAAATAGTTCGGTGATTTACTCTGTGATTGCGATTATTTTATCTATTATGTTGATGCTTGTATTTATAACCAAATTGATTCGTCCTATTCAGGATTTAAATAAAGCGATTGAAAATGTCAGTTCAGGTGACGCGGATTTGACTCAGCGTCTTGATACAAAGATAGATGCAGAATTTGCGCCTTTAGCGGAAGGGTTTAATCAATTTGTTATTAATTTACAAACTCAGGTGACAGAAACAAAACAATTAAGCCATCAGTTAATGCGAAGTACAGAGCAAATTTCAGCAGGGGCGCAAGAGTCGTCTAATGCGATGAATACACAGATGATGGAGCTTGAGCAACTGGCTACGGCAATGAATGAAATGGCGGCAACGTCGGTTGATGTCGCCAATAATGTACAGAGTGCTGCCGAATTTGCTAAACAGGCTGATATCGCGACAGAGCATGGCATGAGTGTCGTTGGACAAACTACTGAAGCCATTCATGGGCTATCAACGAATATCAATCAAGCGGTAGTTGAGGTTGAGAGCTTAGAGAAAGCAACGGATAGCATTGGTACTATCTTACGAGTGATTAATGATATTGCGGAACAAACCAATCTATTAGCATTGAATGCGGCGATAGAATCAGCACGAGCGGGTGAGGCAGGGCGTGGTTTTGCGGTTGTGGCAGATGAAGTCAGAACGCTTGCAAAGCGCACACAGCAATCAACCACTGAAATAGCGACAATGATTGAACAATTACAATCAGGGGCGTCTAGAGTGTCTTCTGCGATGTCGAGCAGTCAAGATAGTGCAGAGTCAACTGTTGAAACTGCGAAGCAGACAGCAAATGCATTAGGAAAGATCAGAGAAACAATACAACTGATCAATGACATGAATATTCACATCGCATCCGCAGCAGAAGAGCAAAGCCATGTTGCAGAAGAGATTAATGGTAAAACGGTGAACATTAAAGATCTCTCTATTGTTGTGCATGACGCTTCTAAAAACGCAGGAACAGCGATTAATGAACAGGTAGAACTTGTAAACAGGCAAGAAAAAATCATGGATAAATTTACGGTATAACAATAAATGTTGATTATGGTGTAGATAAAAGCTCAGGTTAGCCCTGAGCTTTTTCTGTTGTTGATTCCCAATACGAGAACAGGCGAGATAAGCTAAAGCAAAGAATGAAATAACAGAGAGCAACCACGATCCAAATTTCAAAGATCATTCCGCTTGAGTTTGCAATTTCAGTACCAACAAAGGTTAATTCTTGTATCGATATTAGGGATATAATAGAAGAGTCTTTCACTAACGAAATACACTGACCTGCAAGAGGAGGGATGATCACTTTAAACACTTGGGGTGCAATAATATAGCGATAACGATGCCACGTTGATAAGCCTAAACTTCTTGCTGCCTCATGCTGTCCTTTTGGTATTGCGTCTAATCCTGAACGAACCACTTCGCCGATATAAGCAGCAGAGATCATTCCAATACAAAGTACCCCTGAGATTAGATTTTCCCATAAAGATGCAGGGCCGAATAGAATGGACTGAAGTGGGTTAATATTGCCACTGTGCTCTCGTAATAGATGCTCTAAACCAAATAAAGGCACAAGTTGATTAGCAATAAAAAAGTAAAAGATGAAAATAAAAACAAGGGGAGGAATATTTCGAATCAGTTGTATATAACTGTTCGAAAGAGCACGAATAAATGTGATGTTAGAGCGACGGCCCAATCCCAATAAAGTACCAAACAACACAGCAAAGATCATTCCCCAAAACGTTAAACGTAATGTAGAAATTATCCCATCAAAAAAATAAGGCAGAGAGCCATCAGATTTACTGGTAAAGAGTAAAGAGATGGCTTTGGACCATTGCCAATGGTAGGTCAATGATCCACTGTCTTTGAGAAATAACCATGAGATACTACCAGCAACAATGGCCAGTAGTATCCAATCTAATCGATTTAGTGAAAAATGTTTACTTTGCTGCATTGGCATTAGTTCGCTATTTGTGACTGCCAATCTAGGCTAGTAAACCAATAATCGTAGCGTTCTTTTAACCAACCATCTTCAGTTCGGTCTTTAATCCATTGGTCAAAAAATGCTTTTTTATCATCTTCGCCTAAACGTACAGCAAAAGCTTCATTTCCTTCAGAAAGGCGCTCTTTGAAAGGAAGGTAAAGCACATCAGAATATTTGATAGCATCAAACTCTGGTTTTGGTGTTGAAGCTGCAACCGCATGAGCATTGCCATTTAATACTTCTTGAAACGCTTGAGCATCATCATCAAATTGAAGAACTTTTGCTTTAGGGAAGCTTTCTCTAACGGCGGCAACGGTAACGGCACCACGACGAACGGCAATTTTTACACGGCGAGAATTGAATTGCTCACGAGTAAAGCCTTCCGTTAATTTTTTATTTGCAGCAACTTGTACACCAGAGTGTGAATAAGGGGTCGTAAATAAAACACTTTTTGCTCGTTCATCAGTAATGGTTAATCCACCAATGATCACATCGAATTTCCCTGAGATCAGAGAAGGAATAATGCCATCCCATGCTGTAGGTATGAAAACAATATCTAAGCCAGAGTCTTTAGCAAGGCGTTTCGCAACATCGACTTCAAAACCGATCAAATTACCCTGCGTATCACGCATAGCCCAAGGGACAAAAGTACTGAGACCTACTTTAAGTGTGCCACGTTCTTTTATCTTATCTACATTGGGTGTCATTGATTCTGAAAAGGCCGAGCTACTAAAAAGTAGGCATAGGCTAACAAAAGATAATAATATTCGCTTCATGCTGTGTGTTCTCCATTAATGTGAATTATGCATTTTATGCTCTAACCAGGCAGATAACCCTGAGAGACTGAGTGTAACTAATAAATAGATAGCGGCGACACTGAACCAAATTTCGAATGGCATTGCGGTATCTGCGACAATGTTTCGTCCTTCCGTTGTTAAATCAAAAATCGCCATCACACTGACTATAGAAGAGTTTTTTACTAAAGAAACTAATTCATTAGTGAGTGAAGGTAAGGTTTTTTGAATTACTTGAGGAAGAATAATGTATCGATAGCTATTAAAAGAAGATAAACCAAGCGAGCGGCAGGCTTCAAATTGCCCTTTAGGTAAATTGACCAAACCTGAGCGTAAAATCTCTGCGGTATAAGCCCCTTGAAATAGAGCTAAAGCAAGGATAGCCGTAGAGAATCGTTCTAATCCTAAATAAGGGCCAAATACAAAATAAAGTAAATAGATTTGCACCAATAAGGGCGTATTTCGAATTAACTCAATATAACCTTTGGCCAATGAGCGGCCAACGACAGAATCAGATAAGCGTAATAAGGCCGTAATAAGGGCAATCACGAAGGTTGCTATTGCGCTTAACCCTGAGATTTGTAACGTAACCAATAAGCCTTCGATTAATTCAGCTGGAAACCATTCACCGTCTTCGTAAAAAAAGAGGAAATCAGGTACTCGGTCCCATTGCCACTGATAATTCATGGCTTCAGCTCCGCTATTTAATACCCAGAATAATCCAAGAGTAATAAAGGCGATTTGGAGTAAAGCGGAAAATACGGGCTGCAATATGTTGAGAAAGTTGCGCATATTAGTAGCTCAAGATTTGGTTTAAAAAAGTTTGAGTACGATGATGTTTTGGGTGTTCAAAAAATTCATTTGGTTCGGCGATTTCAATAATCTCACCTTCATCCATAAAAACAACACGATCAGCCACTTTTTTAGCAAATCCCATTTCATGAGTAACGCAGACCATGGTCATGCCGTCTTTTGCTAGATTTGACATAACATCCAAGACTTCACTGATCATTTCAGGATCTAACGCGGAAGTTGGTTCATCAAATAACAGAATTTTCGGTTCCATGCACAATGAGCGAGCAATGGCGACACGTTGCTGCTGACCACCCGAGAGCTGAGAGGGGAATTTATTCGCCTGCTCTGCAATGTTAACGCGCTCTAAATAATGCAAGGCACGTTTATTGGCTTCAGCTTTAGAGAGTTTTAAGGTTTTGATGGGTGCTAGTGTCAGATTTTCTAATACCGTTAAATGTGGGAATAAATTGAAATGTTGAAACACCATGCCAATTTGACCTTTAGACTGCTGCTTTGTTGACACGGGTTGACCAAAAACAGATAACTCTCCAGATTCAATGGATTCTAGCGTATTAATACAGCGGATCAGAGTGGATTTACCAGAACCAGAGGGGCCGCATATAACCACTTTTTCACCTTGAGCGATAGAGAGGTTAATGTTTTTTAAAGCATGGAATTGATCATAATACTTTTCTACGTGTTTAAAAGTAATCACGGAGTTAGTCTGTGTATTTTGACGGCTCACAATACATCCTTTTTCTTAGTTCTTAAACTTACTCTAACATATTCATAAGGCTAAAGAAGTGAATCTTTTTTGGTGGATGAATTTTAAACAATATTGGGTGTTATGTACACTTGAGGTTAAATCTTAACTGAGAGACTTATTTATATTAAATTAACCATTGCACAACAGAAGAAGACACGTTACGTTAACAGGATGGAGAATAAACATGCAGTATACAGAGTATATGCTGCATAAATAGACGGAAGCATAATAATGTATCAAACTGATGATGTACGAATTAACAAAGTAAAAGAACTTTTACCCCCTGTTGCGATTTTAGAAAAATTTCCTGCGACAGATACGGCTGCTAAGACGGTGTTTGAATCTCGTCAATCAATTCATAATATTCTACAAGGTGACGATGACCGTCTACTTGTTATTATTGGTCCGTGTTCAATTCATGATACTGAAGCCGCACTAGAATATGGCGCTAAGTTAAAAACATTGCGTGATGAATTAGGCGATCGCCTTGAAATTGTTATGCGTGTTTATTTTGAAAAACCTCGTACAACCGTTGGTTGGAAAGGTCTAATTAACGACCCATACATGGATGATTCATTTAAACTGAATGATGGCCTTCGTATGGGACGTAAGCTCTTACTCGATCTTACTGATATGGGACTGCCAACCGCGGGTGAGTTTCTTGATATGATCACTCCACAGTACATGGCTGATTTAATCAGTTGGGGAGCGATTGGTGCTCGTACAACAGAATCACAAGTTCACCGTGAATTGTCTTCTGGCCTGTCTTGCCCTGTTGGTTTTAAAAATGGCACTGATGGTAATATCAAGATAGCAACAGATGCGATTCGCTCTGCTGGGTCTTCTCACCATTTCTTATCAGTAACTAAATACGGTCATTCTGCGATTATTGAAACCGCGGGTAACCCTGATTGCCATATCATCTTACGTGGTGGTAAAGAGCCAAATTACAGCGCTGCACATGTAAAACCAGTTAAAGAGCAACTTGCGGCATCTGGTTTACCTGAGAAAGTGATGATTGATTTCAGTCATGCTAATAGCTCAAAAGACTTTAAGCGTCAGATGATTGTTTCGGATGATGTTTGTGGCCAAATCTCTGGCGGTGAAGACGCTGTTTTTGGTGTGATGATTGAAAGTCACCTAGTGGAAGGTCGTCAAGATCTTGTTAATGGCAAAGTTGCAACTTACGGCCAATCTATTACTGATGCTTGTATTGGTTGGGATGATACGGAAACAGTTCTTCATCAACTTGCGAATGCAGTCACTGCTCGTCGTAATAAATAACACGACATCTTATCAATAAATAAACGCCAATAACTGAGAAGTTGTTGGCGTTTATTTGTTTCTTATAAAACG
Organism: Aliivibrio logei; assembly: GCF_001691055.1. Lineage (NCBI taxonomy): Bacteria > Pseudomonadati > Pseudomonadota > Gammaproteobacteria > Vibrionales > Vibrionaceae > Aliivibrio > Aliivibrio logei. The sequence continues at coordinate 123,846 of NZ_MAJU01000015.1, read as the reverse complement.
GACATTAGCCTTGGCCTTTTGCCATGGTTAATGTTCGTTTTAGTGTCCAACGTAGAAGAAGTGGAATACTTTCGGGTCCATTATCTTCACAGTATTGCACTATCGCTAAGGCTAAATCAGGCTTAGCGTATTTTTTTAGTGTTTTTATAATGATTTTTTTAGGCGGTACAGGTTGATCTACCGATGTATTTGAAAGCTCTCTAAATAAGGGCTCAAAACCATGGTGATATAAATAATGCTCAATGTCTTTATGTGGAAGCTCCGTTAAACGGTGGCGTTGGTGTTCATTATCTAACTGACTTTTTACCGCAAACGCGTATTTTTTCCCTGCGGGATCACCATCGGTCACTACATGCCATTCAATGTGTAAGGTTTTTGCGATTTTTATGAGTGATTTTAATCCTGATTGTGCAAATTCGATGATTTGAATGCCTTCTGCTGCCAAGTTATAACCTAAAATTCGTGCCATTTCATTAAACAACCAAACTTCAGTTTCCCCTTCAACCAGTAACCAACAACGAGCGAATAAGGCATTTGATCGTTGGAATCGGACATGGAAAGTAATTCGACGTAAATCGTCTTTAGAAAGACAGGTCGGAGAGACTGAATAGCAAGAGGTGGAGTCAGATTCTCGAACCAAACGACGTATCGAACAAAGGGGAACGGTACTCAGTAGCTCGCTGCTGTTTGTTGTTAATATTTTTTGCATGGGAATATGATTAAGCAATGTCCATGCTTGTATTAGTTGGGTTGGGTGTAATCGCCCCTCGGGATCTTCCACTATCATTAGAGGTCGAGCTGATGGTTTGAGGACATTCGGTCCTTTTGCTCTTAAATACGTATTAAGTAAACCAAGCAGTAATAGTTTGGTTTGTTTGCTTTTGTTTTGATTAATAAATTGGGTTAATGAGATACCTTCGGTTTTTTGGCCAAAGAAGAGATCATCATGAATTCGATGTTGTGTATGTCGATTATGATTTTTAAATGCAAAGTAGTGCTCGACTAACGCTTGCATTGAATGGAGAGCACTTTTTATTTCACCACTGCTAACTTGACCAGGAGAGGTAAGTAGACGGCGGCAGGTATTATTGATACGTCGCTCAATGCGATCATCAGGTAAAGGCGCCGTGTCTCCATCTGGGTGAAGCCGTCTGGCGTCGCGTATACGAATGACAGGGTGTAAGCGAATAAGCTCATACACAAGCATATGAATTTTATGATAACGAAGAATACGGCCTTTATTATCTAAAAAAGAATGGGATGCCGTTATTTTTCCGTCATTATTTGTTGCACTAATACGGTAATAAATACGTTGTGCGTGGCTGTTTTCATCTGGTTGCCATAATGAAGCGAGTTTTCTATAGCGGCCAGCTCTGTACTCATTTTTTTCTGTGGTCTGAAAAGTAATGATGATTTGAATGTGCTGATCTTGAGTGTAAGAGATGGAATGGTCTTGATGGAAGTCAGTTAATGAAAATTGATGCAGCTCTCCTGAAATAGGCAGAGCGATAGATAGGGCATCAAGTAATGATGATTTGCCCCATGTATTTTCACCTATCAGAGTGGTGAGTTGTTCAAAAGAAAGAGATAGGCGTTTTATGCCACGAAATCCTGAAACTTCAATACGTTCTAAAAGCATATAACCTTCCTCATTAAAGAGAGTTGTCATAAATAACTATATAGCAAGTAATAAAAACAAAGCACTATGACAGTCACACTTATTGAATTGTTTAGAGCCTAAGGGGTATCATGCTTTTGAAACACATCGTTATTATTAGGGAATCAAGTTAATGTGCGCAATAAACAATCAAACAATCAGAATACTGCATATTAATGATACTCACTCCTATTTTGATGAGTCTGTCATTGCATTAAATTCAGCCGACCATGGAAAGTATTATATTAAATGTGGTGGTTTCTCTCGGATATCATATCAAGCATCGCATTTGATAAAAGAAGCAACAGAATGTGGCGCAGCTACGGCTTTCTTTCATGCTGGTGATTGCTTTCAAGGCACTTTATATTTCTCTTTATATAAAGGGGTAGCCAATGCCGATTTATTAAATCAATTACCGCTTGATGGAATGGTTTTAGGTAATCACGAGTTTGATCTCGGCAACCAGCCCGTCAGTGAATTTATTGCGAACACTGATTTCCCTATTCTGATGGGGAACTGGGATCTTAGCCAAGAAGATGAGACCAAAGGGCATGGAGTAAAGTATTGTGAGCGTATATTAAAATATAATCCGGAACTAAAAATCGCAGAATACATGATAAAACATGTGGGTTTAACGTCAATTGCCATCTTTGGTTTAACGATAGATCGTATGTCTCTGCTTGCTAGTCCAGATCCAGACACTCCGTTTGTTAATGCTGTGGAAGTCGCTAAAAATACGATTGATTATTTGGCAAGTAAGAACATAACTAACGTGGTGATAGTGAGTCACTTAGGGTATGAAGCCGATAAAGCATTGGCGGAGATAATATCCGGTATTGATCTCATTATTGGTGGACACAGTCATGTATTACAAGGTGACTATGAAAGTATTGGGCTCGAGACTCGAGATCAATATGGTGAGAAAGTGAATGGTACGTATATTGTTCAAGCTGGGTGTCATGCGTTAGCGTTGGGCTATTGTGACCTTGAGTATTCTAACTGTGGGGAATTGATCCATTTCAATGGTAATAATCTACTGTTATTAGATGATGTCGCCTATCAAGATAAAGCGTGCGAGACCCCCTTACCGTTAAGAGCGTTAACTGATGTAAAGCAATCACTGTCAGGTTTCTCACATGCTCAATTTTGTCAAAAAGATGAAAGTATTGAATCACTGTTAATTGAAAAATATCGTGGAGAAGTTGAGCGTCTTTCTAGCCAAGTGATAGGGCAGTGTCTAGATGATTTAACTCACCGTCGTGTACCTAATGAACTAGGTCAAAGTGATATAGCACCATGGGTGGTCGAATCTTTCTACTCTAAAGCGCATCAAGTGGATCACCGAGTTCAATTTGCAATGCATAATGCTGGGGGAGTTCGTGCCGGTCTTAACCAAGGGGCAATTACTTACGCGGATATCGCCGGAAATGTATTGCCTTTTGCCATACCGATTGCCATTTACAGTGTGAAAGGAAAGTACTTGAAAGCGGCAATTGAGGGTGCAATTGATAATGCTACGGATAACGGGGTTATTGGTACGGGCTCTGGGAGTTATCCTTACGTTTCACAGCTAAAGTACAGTTATAACGCAAGTAAGCCTAGTGGAAAGCGTATTACTGAATTGAGTATTTATCATGAAGTGAATGGATGGCAACCAGTATTGGATGAACAAATTTATTTTGGCACGTCAACCGCTTACACCATAAAGGGTAAAGAGGGGTACGAACCTTTATTAAATAAAGAAAAGGGTGTGCATATTACCGAACATTCTATGGCTGATTGTTTTATTGATTATTTGCAACATTACTCAAGTTTGACTAAACCAAAAGAATATTTAAATAAATACCATAGAAATGACAAAGCGATGATGTAATGGCATAAAATTTGCTTTTATAAATATGGAATTAATTCATAGATTTAAGCAAAGGAATATTATGGATAGTAATTGGTCTGATAGATTACTAGTAGTCGGTTGGGTTGTTGCGTGGTCAGTACTGGTTTACTTTGTGCCATTTTCTGGTTGGTAAGTAACAATAAAAAAGCCTTCTATTCTGTAGAAGGCTTTTTGTTAACATTAATTTTACTTATTTAACTCTTTTAAACCAAACTATGTCGGTAAATTAATTTTTGAATAAACGGAGTCTTAAATTGGCTTTTATTTTGATTTTTATTCACTTTATTTGATTTTAGTTCTTATTTTAAGCGTTTAATGTGAATAGGTATTAATGTAATGTTTGCATTAGTAAAACTAATATTACTTTGAAGAAAATGTCATTTTTTGAGCAAAGAATATAGTTCTATTATTGCCACATCAAAATTTAAATGACTTTTATTTTTAAGTGAGGCAATCATGGCACAAGCAGCAATGAACGTTAATAACATCGCTACTTCTTCTTTGGAAAAGAAGGCCTATTCAGTAAGTTTCAAAGGACTGATTGCTCATTGTATTGATGTATTATTTGGTAAAGGCCAAGTAACATCAGTGCATTATACATCAGAATTATCTGAGCATTTACAGAGAGACATGGGCTTACGCCGTTAGTTTCTTTTTAATAAATGCTCTATTAGAAAAAACCAGCCATGAGCTGGTTTTTTTACATTAGCAAAAGAGTGTCGTTACTTTAGTAAATACATACCTTGTTTTTACCTGAACGTTTTGCTTTGTACAATGCCTTATCTGCACGCAGAAACGTAGATTTACAAGGTTCGCTATTTGTATTTATAGCAAGGCCAATACTTACCGTAATACTTCTATCATTGAGAATATGTTTCCAATTAACGTTGGCGATAAGCTCTCTACACTGCTCTGCAATGTGTCGGCCTACCTCTAGGTCATTTGATGGGATAATCAATAGAAACTCTTCACCACCGTATCGAAGAGCATAATGTGAATTATCTAAGTTTTTCTGTAAAACTCGCCCCAATCTTTTTAATACGACATCCCCGGTTAGGTGTGAGTATTCATCATTGATGGATTTAAAGTCATCAATATCAATAATAAGCAGTTGATAATTTTTGATTGTCGGAATGATTTTTTTTATAAACGTAGATTCAAACCAGCGACGATTATAGAGTTTTGTGAGGCTATCGTGCTGTACGTCTTTTTGTAATTTCTCGACCTTATTTTTTTGTTGAACAGACACTTTTTTCAATTCAATGTTTTCTGATTCTGAAATACTAAGACGTAGCTGCAATTCTAAATGAAATAAACGTCTGAGAGCATGTCCTCCAAGTTTATTGATCGGAAAAGAGTGAATAATATCGACGGCTAATTTTTGCGCTTTTTTTTCACACGCGAGTGCATCAGAAAAATTGCCGTATGAAGCCAAGGCGTTACTTTTTATATCTAACAATTGGCGAATGTAATAACCATTAGAATATTTTGATGTTCTTCGAATTTGATGATTGATAATCACTTCTGCCATTTCCCCTCGTTGCAGCTGGATAAGGCAGTTAGCGGCTTCGATAGCAAACAATTTATTTAGCCAAGGAAAAGAGATTTTGGCGTACTTGCATTCTTTTTTAAAAGAGATTAGCTGATCTAAAGCGAGTTGAGGCTTATTTTTTAGGCGCAATAATTTTGCTGAATATAAAGCCACTTGAGGGGCTAATTGAGGATCATCAACGAGGTATTGTATGACGAGGCACTCTTTAAGCAGTTTATTCGCTTTGGAGAGTCGGTTGAGTTCAAGGAGACAAGCAATCATGTATAAGCGATAACGCAAAGCTAAATTATGGCTTTCTATTATGTGACTGAGAGATTCTAGTTTTTGGTAGTAACGGAGCGCTTTTAAGTGGTCGCCGTAAATGGAGCAAAGATTACCAATCCCCAGAATTGATTGGATGTAAAATTCGCTTTTCCCATGCTCAACAGCAATTTTAGAGAGGTTATCTAAAGTCGATAAGGCGTTTTGATAGTTACCAAAATCAATGTGACGATAGCTCAATGAAGAGTAAATTTGTAAAATAAGATCAATATGAGTAGGTAGAACTAATAATGTTAATGCTCGTTGTAAATGGCAGATACTTTTTTCTGTAAGATCCGCTTTTACTTCATATTCTGAACACATAAATAATGCGTAGGCTTTTTCCTCATTGCTCTCTGCCATGTGTTCTAGTATGTGATACCAAAGAACCAATGATTGAGAATGGGAGAGCACAGAAAGATCAATTCCTTGCTCTTGTATACGATCTAAGAATGTATCCATACGAACCCTTAATTATAATACTTCTTGTGCCATCGATTCTGATAAATACTCGATAATATTAAAATAGCTCACTTCGGGGACCGAAGTGCTGTTTGAATATCGATGCCATGGATAGGTTGATAAACTGATAGATAAAGAATGGATTATTTCTAAACACACGTTGGTTTCTGCGTGAAGTAATAACCCAATTTCGGTGTCATTTAAACGTGTTAGAACATCGCCATATTTACAATAATGATGACTTAATAACGTGATATTCCTTATTTTTTCTTTTGATGGATCAGTAATCACAACAACATGATATTGAGTGCTCATTAGTGATGAATTAATGTCATGAAGCCTCTGGTGCCATTTATCTACAGGAATTAGGTAGGTGAGTGAAGAAAGACTATTATATTCAAGTTGGTCTTTAATTCGATTGATTAATCTTATGGCTCGGATGTCTAACTGTTTTTTAGAGGTATTGGATTTATCACGTCCGAGATTATTGGATTGTTCTTGTAAAAGTGTTATTTCATATTGGCGATAGCGTTTATAAGAATAGAGTGCTTGCTCATCGTCATTGGTTAACTCAGCAACGCGTGACTGCTCAAGGCATATTTGCGAGCGTAACTCACCTTTATCGAATTGTTCTGATAATATTTCGGCTTTGGTTAATAATTCATACGCCGTCGTAAAGTTACCTTTTGCCGTTTCTATTCGAGCTAAACAGATTGCTGAATGTGCCTTCATCCATATTAAATTATGTTGCTTAGCCAGCTGGTTTGAATAGAGACAGCATTGCTGAGCTGAGGTTAGATCATTGAGGCCTAAAAATGCCAGCCCTCTAAAGTCATAGATTTCCGCTTTCCATGTTAGATTCGTATTGTCTTTTAATAATTCTTCCGCTTTTAGAAGAATGGGCAGCATTTCTTGATGGTGGTGAAGTAAGTAGTTATCCCATGCCTGTAATATATAAGCTTTTGCCTCTAGATGAGGAATACGATAAAAATTAGCCCGTTGAGCAGCAATATAATGGGTAGAGTTTGCTTGTGCTAAATTGTTTGTCATACGCCAAACGTTGCCAAGACCAATTAATGCCTCAATTTCAATTTGATAGTTTCCTAATAAAGAGGCTTGCTCTAACGCTTGAATCCAATAGTTCTGAGCTGTATAGAGTTTGGCTTCTCCCCAAGAATGCAAAGCGAGTGTGTGTAATATTGAGGGCAATAGGTCATCATCTTCTAATTCTTGATGAAGCTGTAGGACTTCTTTAGCAATTTTTAGTCCTTGTGAATAAAGGACTAAATGCCAGTAAGTATTTGAAATTATGAGTTTAGAGTAGGCGATGCCGTACTTGAAGTTGATGTCTTCGCAAAGTGTTAATAATTGTTCAGCTTCTGATTTTGCCGCTTCTGATTCATTTTCTACGGTCAACTCTAATGCAGTAAGCCGTGTAATTATCTTATCTTTAGAGTTAATCACAAATATCCTTCCTTATTGGTACTACCAATATAATACTCTCGTTACATTGATGTCACGAAGTATATTAAGGATATGCGAGTCAAGTATAAACTGTTGTTAAGGTGCTCTTGTCATATAGAATATTGTATAAGTTAGCGTTCATTTTCTGCGAGATTAAGCAGGGCCATCGCGCAACTAACGCTTGTGGCAAGAACATCAATAACACCTGTTCTTAATGCCCCCATGATTGACAATGCTTTGCGACTTTCACTTGCCATTGCGACTACGTTAGGAATTTGACGAAGATCTTCCATTTCTAAGCCAATAACTCTTCCTCGCATTAACGTATCCGCATCACTGCCATCTAATTTAAAGAAATCAAATCCGCCAATATCACCCACAATGCCATCATTTAAACGCGCTTCTACAAATTCTTTAGGCGTAAAAAAGCCAAGTTTAACCATGTGGCTGTTTTCATCCATATCACCGATCCCAACCAATGCAAACTCTGCTTTTCTGGCTTGGTTCAGTGTTTCCTTAATTGTTGCGTGCTCCATAAAAGCAGAACGAAGGCTCGGGTCATTCACATACGCAGGTGCGTAAAGCGTTTCACTGCTTCCGCCGTATTTTTTTGCTAAACGTCGACAAATATGGTCAGCGTTAATAATATCACCACTGCGGTGTGTACCACCGATAGCGGATACGAATCGAGCATTACGATGGGAGACAATCCCAGCGTGATCAGCGACAGCAGCAACGTTTTGACCTTGACCAACGGCAACCGCCATATCATCTTGCAAGTTATTGTTTAAATAAGAGCTAACGAGAGCGGCAACTTGCTTGCGTTGTTCACTGGTATTGGGTTGATCTAATGAAATCAATGCGCGTTTTAAGTTGAATTTTTCAACCAACTTTTGTTCTAGCTGTGCGCTATAAACGGGATGAAATTTTACGGTAATTTCGACAATACCTTCTTCTCGTGCTTTTCTAAGCATGCGTCCGACTTTAGCGCGAGATAAGCCAAATTTTTTCGAGATCTCTTCTTGAGTCGCTCCTTCTTGATAATAAAGGATGGCGATTTCTGTCAACATATCGGTGTTTTCAGTGTGATCTTGAGAAGGTGACGAGCTCATTGTTATTCCTAACTTAATAATTCAGCAAGTGTAATGGGTTTTGAAATTAACCCTAACTTTTGTGCTGGTGTTGTACCTAGTTTATCTTGATGACACAGATTATGCCATGCTCTAAAGATATCTAATAAAGGAAGTAGGCTAGCCGGACGAAGTTTTCGTCTCGGTTCATTCACTAAACTTGTAAATTGATTATAAAAACGTTGCTGATAATCAGCGGCTGAAGTGGCAGAAGCACGCTTTAACCAATATTGTTCATTGTTCTCTGCGCCATTAAGATGGCAAATCCCTTTATGTAGCCCTGAGACTTCGGTAAAAGCCCAGCGATCTCGCCACCAACCCACAAGATGAATATCTACTTTCTCGCCGCTTTGCTCAATAGGAAAAGCATCGTCTTGAGTGACGTACAGTAAATCAATATTGTTGTTTTTAATGCGTTCAAGAAAAACAGACATTGCTGCCGATCGAAGCATAGGCTCTTGAGGCATATAAATCTCAATAGAATCACAATGTGAAAAAGCGTCTTGGATTTCTAAATAATGAGCATAAGACGTATAAGGAGGTCGTATTAACGCCCCTTTCGATGGGTAATTTAAAGAGACGTAATTACCTAAAGGATCTTCAACATTTGCACGGGCTAATATCTCTTGATATTTGCTGTCTACGCGGCTGAATATACTGTTTGTGGCGATAGCTGATTGAGAATTGGCTTCACCAATAAAGGTATTCGATAAATATTGTGCTTCGGGTAAGAACGGGTCGTGATCCAACTGATTACCAGGTTGGTCATTTTCTGAATAGTTAATATGTTGAGCGATGAGATAACCTGAACTCATTTCTGCGGTACAGTACCAGAAAACCCCATTATTACTTAGAGGCTGCAGTGGGGTGGCATTTGATGCTAATTGAATTTGGGTTCTGTCATGCTGTAAACGGACATCAAACAAAGACATATGACGTCGGCAACGACTGGCTATTTGGTTAATATGGTCATAAAAGGTTTTAGGATTTATATGTAAACGACGGCAAATCTCGCGTACAGAGTACCCAGTAAATAAAAAACCTAAAATCTTTTGTTGAATAGGGCTTTTTTGGTTTTCACCAGACCATTTATCGACAAAGGTAGAAGCGCAAGATTTACAACGATAACGTTGACGATCACCACTATAACCGAAGGCATGATAAAGCTCACGATGAGTAAGAACATCTAAACCGAAATGAGAGCAATGGGAATTATTACAAGCAGGTAAAGAATGGCATTGCACTTTTTGCTGACGTGCAAGTTCGTTCAATACTTCATTGTTATTGATTAAGGGAGGAAAAGCACCACATTTCCGACAAACTAATGCAGGTCGCTTCGGGTTCGTGCGTTGAACTAAATAATGTTGTTCATCGCTATCACCAAAATTGTCACACGCCAATGTTTTACAAAAATTGAGTTGTAACCCTTTAGCAGCCAACGGCAGTTTTTCAGTTGGCACTAGACACCCCTTATGTTTTTAAAACGCCAGAATGTTCTGGCGTTGAGGATAGGACTACAGTTTAATGGCGGTTTCTAGTGCCACTGTCATCATATCATTGAATGATTTTTGACGATCTTCTGAACTTAATTTCTCACCGCGTTTTATGTGGTCAGATACTGTTAGGATAGTAAGTGCTTTCGCGCCTAGATCCGCTGCCACACCATAAATGCCAGCCGCTTCCATATCAACACCCAAGATGCCTAATTTTTCCATTTTGTCGAACAGATCCGTTTCTGGAGAGTAAAATAAATCCGCAGAGAATACGTTACCTACTTTTACTGGTACATTAAGTTCACGAGCTTGAGCAACCGCCGTTTCTAATAAACCAAAATCAGCAATGGCTGCAAAATCATGGTTGTTAAAACGAATACGGTTAACTTTTGAATCGGTAGAAGCACCCATACCAATAACAACGTCCATTAGTTTCACGTCATCGTGTACTGCGCCACAGCTGCCAACGCGAATGATGTTTTTAACACCAAATTCCGCGATCAGTTCGTGTACATAGATACAACAAGAAGGAATACCCATGCCGTGACCCATAACGGAGACTTTTTTGCCTTTATAAGTACCGGTGTAACCGAACATATTACGAACGTCACATACTTGAGTTACGTCTTCTAAGAAGTTTTCAGCAATGAATTTAGCTCGTAGTGGATCTCCTGGCATTAGAACTGTTTCTGCGAAATCACCAACTTGTGCATTAATATGTGGGGTAGCCATAATCAAGGTCTCCAGTCTATAAAATATAAAAATTTAAGTTTAACTAAATTTGTTGAACATTTTTGTTCGATATGGCGCTATTTTAGGCCTATATTTTAAGGTGTCATGAGATTGATGTCACATTTTTTATCAGAATGTACATTATTTTTATCCTTGATAACGAAATCTGTTGAAACTAAAGAGGCAATCGTAAACGCTTGGTCTGTTCTTATCTTTAATACAGAGTATTGGTTTCATTCTGAGTGGTTCTATTTTAAATTGAAGTTATTGTCTTCTAAGAGGATGATGTACCAAGTTTATCTATGATATTAAAAGTGAGTAAATTGATGAAAGCAAAAAATAAACAATACGCTGTAATTGGTTTAGGCCGTTTTGGTTTAACAGTTTGTGAAGAGTTACATCAATATGGTTCACAAGTGTTAGCCGTTGATATTAATGAAGAACGAGTAAAAAAAGCGACTGATTTTGTGTCTACCGCTGTGGTGGCAAATTGCGCGAGCGAAGAGACCGTTGCTGAGCTAAAATTAGATGAATACGATATGGTAATGGTAGCCATTGGTTCTGATATCAATGCCAGTATCCTAACCACATTGGTACTTAAAGAAGCGGGTGTTAAAACCGTTTGGGTGAAAGCGAATGATAAATTTCATGCGAAAATTTTAACTAAGATCGGCGCTGATCATATTATTCTTCCTGAAAGAGACATGGGTATCCGAGTCGCAAGGAAAATGCTCGATCGCCGTGTATTTGATTTCCATCTTCTAGGCAGTGGACTGGCTATTACCGAAATTGTGGTGGGTGGCCAAAATATGGGGAAATCGTTAGGGCAGCTTGATTTTTGTCAAATGTCAGACGTGAAGATATTAGCCATTAAGCGCGGACCTGAAATCATATCAGCGCCTGAATACAGTAAAGAATTAGAAATGGGAGATATTCTTATTATTGTTGGTCCAGAAGTGAAACTGGCACAAAAAATCAGAACATTATGAATTATTTACCCAAACGTGGTCTATTCCCGTTAAAGAATAGTCAAAAATCAAAAGAGTGGTCAGAACCTAGGATCATTCTCTTTTCATTTTTGGCTATTCTGTTGCCTTCTGCTTTGCTATTAACACTGCCGATATTTTCAGTGTCAGGCTTAAGCTTTATGGACGCTTTATTTACTGCAACCTCAGCCATCAGTGTGACAGGGTTGGGTGTTGTTGATACTGGTACACATTTCACGACCAGTGGTAAAGTGGTCTTAATGTTTTTAATGCAGATTGGTGGTCTTGGCCAAATGACATTGTCAGCGGTATTGCTGTATGTTTTTGGTTTGAGGTTAAGTTTACGTCAACAAGCGTTAGCGAAAGAAGCTTTGGGGCAAGAGAAGAAGATAAACTTACGCAAATTAATTAAGAATATTATTTACTTTGCACTGGCGGCTGAGTTAATTGGGATGTTTATTCTTTCATTTCGTTGGGTACCAGAGTTAGGACTGGCAAAAGGTATGTTCTATGCCGCTTTTCACTCCATATCGGCGTTTAATAATGCAGGCTTTTCTTTATTTTCAGACAGCTTAATGGGGTATGTTAGCGATCCACTTGTTATATTTACTCTGTCTTTCCTCTTTATTGGGGGTGGTCTTGGGTTTACGGTTATTGTTGATTTAGTTAAAAATGGCTCTAAAGGATTCAGTCGACTGCAATTGCATACCAAAATCATGCTCATAGCAACGCCGACATTGTTACTTATCGGTACGTTATTTTTCTATGTACTTGAATATAATAATCCGAATACCTTGGCTTCGTTATCTGTGGGTGATCAATGGTTGGCGGCTTTTTTCCAATCAGCGAGTGCACGTACTGCGGGCTTTAATAGTGTCGATTTAACACAGTTCACCCAACCTGCGTTATTTATTATGATTATATTAATGCTCATTGGTGCTGGGTCTACATCGACAGGGGGGGGCTTAAAAGTATCAACAGTGACAGTAGCGGCAGTGGCAACATGGACTTTTTTACGTCAGAAGAAAAACGTTGTGATGTTTAAAAGAACGATAGGCTGGCCAATAGTAACTAAATCGTTAGCTATTATTGTCGTGAGTGGATTGCTGCTTTCTATCGCTATGTTTTCGTTAATGCTGACAGAAAATGCTGGTTTTGACAAAGTCATGTTTGAGGTTATCTCAGCGTTCGCAACGGTAGGCTTAACGGCGGGTTTAACGGCGGAGTTATCTGAACCGGGTAAATTTATTATGGTTATTGTTATGATTATTGGTCGAATTGGGCCATTAACATTAGCGTATATGTTAGCTAGACCGGAATCTTCGTGCGTGAAATACCCAGAAGAAAATGTATTAACAGGGTAGATAATTCGGATTAATACCACATTAAAAAGGGCATTGCACAAAATGTGTAATGCCCTTTTTTGTTAGTGACTTATTTCTTCAATAGAAAGTATTAATTAGCCGGTAATTGTTCAATTTTTAGAGTCTGAGTCGGGAAGGCAATCTCTGCACCGTGTTGGGCAATAATGTCCCCAATTTTGATTAATACATCTTGTTTAACATGGTGGTATTCAATCCAATTGACCGTTTTTGTAAAAGTGTAGACCAATAGATCTAATGAAGAAGGGCCAAAACCATTGAAGTTAACAATTAAGGTCTGATTCGAATCGATGCCTTCATGATTAACCAGCATTGCTTTTACTTCGATTACAATTTGCTCAATATTGCTAATGTCATCGTAGCGAATACCAATGTCTTCTTTAATTCTTCGATTTAGCATACGAGATGGGTTTTCAACCACAATGCTACTAAATACGGAGTTGGGCACATAAAGAGGGCGTTTATCAAAAGTACGTATTACCGTCATACGCCAACCGATGGTTTCAACCGTTCCTTCAATCGAACGGTCAGGAGAGCGGATCCAATCTCCGACTTTGAAAGGGCGATCAAAATAGATCATCATTCCACCAAAAAAGTTGGACAAGAGATCTTTAGCCGCTAAACCGACCACTAAGCCACCGACGCCACCAAAGGTTAATAAACCGGATAAACTGAGTCCAATCCCCTGCATTAATGATAATAAACCAAGAGAAATAAAGATTAAGCGGACGACTTTTCCAAGGGCTAAAACGGTTGTAATGTCATGTTTTTGATTGGTGAGAACTTGCTTTTCAATTAACGTTGTTAAACGTAACGCGGTCCAAATAAAACCCCAAACCAGAATGAATACTTGAAGGGTGGGGATCCAATCGGGTACTAACTTTAAATGCCCTGACAGCATTATTTTAAACGAGGCAGTTGCTGGCCAGACCCAAATAATCAGACTAACTGGGGAGGAGAGCGCTGTAATTACCGCGTCATCCCAAGGTAATGAGGTTTTTTTTGTAATATGTTGAAGACGGTTGACTACAATGCGCCATACGACCCATAAAAATGCACTAAACAGAGTAATGACGAGTACGTTCTGTACCCAATCATTCTCTTGAAAATTCAGAAGTGCATTCCACCAATTTAAGAAAGGAGTCATGTATTTACTACTCAATAATTAAAAAAGGTAGTTTAGCACTTCACTTGCCCAAAAATAGTATACAAATGATAATATTACCGCAAAAATTAACCATGCTATTAAGGTATGTTTCATTTTGGGTGCATTTCCGGTCAAATCCGCAGACCCAGTAAACATAGGTAAAATTAGATTAATGCCTTTAATACGATAAAATAATACAGCGGCAATGTGCAGCCCAATGAAACCAAGTAAAACATCAAAGCTTTGGTGATGAATCGTAGTTAGAAAACTACTTGTATCATAGCTCACTAAAGAGGCTAGAGGTCCTTCAGAGAGAATGTCATCATTGCTAAATAATCCAGTCACTAATTGTAATGTAAGTAAGAAAAATAGACCTAATACCATATAGCCACCAGCAGGGTTGTGGCCTATCGCATGTGATGCTTTTCTTGCTTTTAGATAAGTAATCGCTTTCTTGGGCGAGGTGATAAAATGAGTGAACTTTGCCGTATCACTGCCAATAATTCCCCAAACAATACGAGTGAGTAAAAACACCATTAAAAGATAGGCGAGCGCAAAATGCCACTCCATTAATCCTTCGTCTGCTGTATACCAAAGAGAGCCAAGTAAGACTACTTGGCTCCAATGATAAACTCGGATAAAACTATCCCAGATTTTCATGAATTCCCTTTAATTACTTTGCTTTATAATCGGTGTGGCAAGCCTTACAGTTTTTTACTGTTTTGCCAAACGCTTTGCGTATTGCGTCTTTATCACCTTTATCGGAGATACTTGCTAAAGCGGCGGCATCTTCTTGAAATTGAGCTAAACGCGATTCAAAATCAGGAAAGTTTGTCCATACTTTAGGTAATGCGTTTGTTTTTCCTTTATCAGATCCTTCTACATAAAAAGCATCTAATGGCATTAACGTTAACTGTGATAATTGATTTGCGCGTTTTGAAAAGATCGCGTCACTCCAATCTGTCTTTCCTTTGATCATCTCACCCATTTCACTGACATTACCTGCAATCATAGTGAATGCGGCTTGACGGTAAGCAATGGCTTTATCGGCTTCATTAAAAGTATGTGCTAAGACAGAGGTTGAAGCGAACAGTGTTGAGGCAATAATCAGTGTTTTTATTGAGCTATTTTTTGTGAACATAAGGCTTCCTTGGCTTGTCATTATTATTAAGCCTTAATTATATGAAATTAAACTTAAAAGAAATAGATTTAAACCACATTATTTACATTGTCTTTACATTCGGCTTATTCATATGCTTTTAATTCAACACCTAATTTGATTGCTGCATCTAATTCTCATTTGCGTATAATGTTAAGGTATTTTCCAATTAGGCTAGTCAGTTTTATGCGCATTTTAAATATTACAACGCATCCCGATCTAGAACATCTAGACAATCAGAAAATTCTTCAACGTAATGCAACCAGAGCAATTATTTTAAAAGGGGAAGAGATTCTTCTACTGTATACAGAGCGTTATCATGATTATTCTTTACCAGGCGGTGGTATAGATGAAGGTGAAGACGTAATTGCAGGGTTAGTACGTGAAATTGAAGAAGAAACAGGGGCTAAAAATATTTCAAACATTGTGCCTTTTGGTATATATGAAGAATTCCGACCTTGGTATAAACATGAATGTAATGTATTGCATATGATTTCTTATTGTTATACCTGTAATGCAGATAGGACTCTTGGCGAAACAAGCTATGAGAGTTATGAAATCAGAAATGGAATGCGTCCTGTTTGGATTAATATTCATGAAGCCATTGCGCATAATGAACATATTCTAATAAACAGTGATAAAAAAGGCATGAGCATTGAGCGTGAGACGTTCTTACTTCATTTAATTGTAAAAGAGTGCCTATAAATGTTCACAAAAGAACAAATCGTTAAATTAACTCAAATGAAGATGCCTTTTGGTAAATATGGCGGCAGAGTGCTGATTGATTTACCAGAAGAGTATTTATTGTGGTTTGAGCGTAAAAATGGCTTTCCAAAAGGGGAGTTAGGCGAGCTAATGGCCTTATGTTTAGCGATGAAAATTGAAGGGCTCGATGAAGTGATTCGACCGCTAAAATATCGTAGTTAACACTTTAATAAACGAATGCTAGGTAAATTGATGAGTCAGTTACCTAGCATTGTGTCACCGTATATCGCTTTTTATTTAAATTGAGATTCACCCGCTTTCGCGTTGTTAAAATCGTCAGCTAATCGGTCAGATGCTTCATTCTTTAAATAGTTAAAAGCAGAACAAAAACTGTTCGTTTCGCTATAAATTTCACGAGAACGATCAATATGTCTTTCTGCAGTACGACGCACTTGAGCGGTATTTGTCGGGTTGCTGTATTGCACTTGTTGATCAAAGACTTCTTTAATGTACTTCTCTTTACAAATGTCTTCATTATCAGGTGTTGCAGTTATATCGGCAAAAGAGGCGGTAGAGATAAGTGCCAAGAATAAGGCGTAAAAACGGCTCTTCTTCATCATGTTATAAACCTTATTGTAATTAACGATTTGATTCTACGTTTACAGTATAGGGAGTGCAATATTTAGGCCGAAATAATTACTTACTTTTTGAAAGGAATTGAGGTTAAACACCTTTTTATTTGAAACTTGAGATCGCTCGCTATGTTGTGATTGCATTCGTCTTCTTCGCTATCTAGTATGAAGGAAGATATTTAATGGAAGAATCATAATGAAAAAAGTAGTAATGGCACCGGAAGGTCCTGAATTTTCAGAGCTTGTACAAGGATATTGGCGTCTTTCTGATTGGAATATGACAGCTCAAGAGCGCTTAACGTTTTTAAAGCAACATATTGAACTTGGTATAACAACGGTCGATCACGCGGACATTTACGGCGGTTATCAATGTGAAGCTTTATTTGGTGAAGCGTTAGCGATTGATCCTTCGGTTCGTGACAAGATTGAAATCATAACAAAATGCGATATCAATTTATGTACGGCTGATTTTCCAAATCGTAAAATCAATCATTACGACACATCGAAAGAACACATACTCAATTCTGTTAATAACTCACTGTCTCGATTAAATATTAATGAAATTGATGTTCTTCTTATTCATCGCCTTGATGTATTAATGAATGCAGATGAAGTCGCAGATACATTCAATCAATTACAAAAAGAAGGGAAAGTAAAACACGTTGGTGTTTCTAACTTTACGCCTTCTCATTTTGATTTATTGCAGTCGCGTTTAGATAAACCATTAGTAACGAATCAAGTGGAAATCAATCCATTAAACTTTGATGTTGCTCATGATGGAACGTTAGACCATTTACAAATGAATCGTATTAAGCCAATGGCATGGTCTTGTCTTGCGGGCGGCGATATTTTCTCTGGTACGTCAGAGCAAGCAATTCGAGTTCGTCATGTATTAGAAGAGATTAAAGAAGAGATTGGTGCCGATAGTATTGATCAAGTGATCTATGCGTGGGTTGCTAAATTGCCATCAAACCCTGTGCCAATTATTGGCTCAGGTAAGATTGAGCGTGTTCAATCAGCAATTAAAGCCATGAGCTTAGCGCTGACTCGTGAGCAATGGTATCGTGTTTGGGTTGAATCTAAAGGTCACGGCGTGCCATAGCCTTTAATCAACGACAAAAATGGGATGCTTGTTTATTACAGCATCCCATTTTTTATGGTTATAACATAATAACTAACACTAGGCAGTTATCGTTATTTAACTAACCATTCAACCGCTTCACCAGCACGAATAGGCACAACAACATCATTACCAAAAGACATGGTTTCAGGAGTGATCCACGCTTCTTTGACTAGCGTTATCGTATCTGTATTGCGTGGTAAGTTATAGAAATCAGGGCCGTTGAAACTTGCAAAAGCTTCAAGGTTATCTAATTTTCCTTCGTTCTCAAATACTTCTGCATACAATTCAATAGAAGCGTGCGCAGTATAAGAGCCAGCACAACCGCAAGCCGCTTCTTTTTTCTCTTTTGAATGAGGGGCAGAGTCTGTGCCTAAAAAGAATTTAGGGCTACCACTTGTTGCCGCTTCTATTAGGGCAAGTTGGTGTGTATTGCGTTTTAAAATTGGTAAACAATAGAAATGAGGTTTGATACCACCAACAAGCATATGATTACGATTAAATAATAAATGATGAGCCGTAATAGTTGCAGCCACATTCGGACCTGCATTTTTAACAAAGTCTGCAGCATCTTTTGTTGTGATGTGTTCAAGAACAATTTTCAATTCAGGAAAATCATTTACGATTGGCGCTAATACCGTATCAAGGAAGGTTTTCTCGCGATCAAAAATATCAATATCATGTGTTGTCACTTCACCATGGATAAGAAGCAACATACCTTCTTCTTGCATGGTTTTTAAAATAGGGTAAACCTTTTGAATATCGCTTACACCTGAATCCGAATTCGTGGTGGCACCAGCAGGGTATAATTTAGCCGCGACAATATAGCCAGTTGCTTTTGCTTTACGAATTTCATCAGAAGTTGTCTTTTCTGTTAAGTATAAAGACATGATTGGAGCGAAAGTATTAGAAGAGTTTACCGCTTGAATGCGTTCGCGATAGCTGAGAGCTTGTTCGGTTGTGATAACTGGTGGCACTAGGTTTGGCATGATTAACGCTCGGCCATTATAACGACCAGAGTCACGTACAGTATCAGTTAATACGTCACCATCACGTAGATGTAAATGCCAATCATCAGGACGAGTAATTGTTAAAGTTGTCATTTGCTGCTCCCACCAGAAAAAGAAATAAGAGCCTAAGTAATTCATTGAGTTAATCGTTTGCTTAGGCGATAGGATTCTAAAGCAAAATGATTAAAACAAATAGGATAAAGTAAAAATTAATGAGCAATTTGACTTAAAAGGTAAAAGAGAACACAATCCGATCGTTTTTTGTACAAATAGAAAATATTGACTAAGAGGTCTTATGAAAAGTAATAAAAAGGCAGTCACTCCTGATCATGATCATGATCACGGGAGAGGCGTCATTAAAGACAATGCACTAAAAGCGGTAGTTACCAGCCAATTATTTACCACTCGAGTCACTAAAGCGAAAAAAGGTAAGGGGAGTTTTTCAAGAAAAGAGAAGTATAAAGGGCATAAAGAGCCCTATTCAAAAGCAGCTTAACGTCTCGTTGACTTTGAATAGGGCTTTTTTTGTGACCAATGTATTAAAAAATGAGCACTAACGATTAAATAACCATCAATCAGTAAGTTAAGTGAAAGAAAGTGCTTTACGTATCCGCTCAGTGTGGCATTATCTATCTCGTTCGACGATGTGCGTACATCGTATAATGGCTATTACCTCAGCCTTCCAAGCTGATGATGCGGGTTCGATTCCCGCTGTACGCTCCAATCTCTTTTTATCCTCCTCAAGAGATTGTTCCTGTTTTAAAATTCCAACTTATTAAAAATGATGCGCTTAATAGCGTTTTTTGTCGTATCTGTCGTTTGGAGCTTCAATTTGGTTTTTTGGACTCAGACCAGCTTAGTACTTTTCTTCCTGCTTACTGAAGCTTTTACAACTAATTGATATAGCTGATGGTAGGTAGTTAGTTTGATTTAATTGTGAATGCTTTTGGTAGGGCTAAATTTTAGGAGAATATCCCACGATAACCATTTTGGTAAAAGTGGCTGTAGATTCCGTTATTCTGCCTAGGAGTTAAATCTATAGGTAAAGTTAAGGTTTGATAAGGTTAAATATTAATTTTGTTATTAATATAACCTTGAGTGTGTGCAATGAAAGAAAATGATAAAACTTTTGTTCGAGCGTATTACCCGTGGAACGAAGATCTTGCTAAAGAAGCTAAAGCGGATACCCCACATAATGAGTCAGCCAAAGAGAAACCAATTGATACAGCAGAGTTTGAATACTCGATTGAAATAGCCTGTTCAGTTGGAGAGCTCAATTCTTATCAAGTTGGTGCATTTTCTTTAGGAAAAACTAAAGAAGAAGCGAGTATATCACTATGGACAAAATCCCAAACCGATAAGGGGTTCAGCTTATTGACCGCAAGTGTCAATGTAAATGAGCCTAAGAGCCTTATTCGTGAGTTTTTTATTTCAAGTGGTCACAGCAGCACTTTTGATGATGTTTCTCCAGTTAAAAAAGGCACAGGCACTCACGCTGAGTTTTTTGTACCTATTAAGCCATCCATTCAAGTCTATGACCGCTTAGCGTGGCCTAAAGTTGGATTTTTTTATCACTTTATTGATGATGAATTAGTGAATGAATACCAATTATCGGGTGGGGAAAAATCGTCTTTTAAAGTGACTTATTCAAAAGGAAAAACGTTGTCTTCTGATTTGTTATCAGATCATGAATACGCCTTTATTTTACTGCCTTGGAAAATAGAAAACACCGTTATTTCTCGTCAACACTTGTTATATACCAAAGAGAAAATGACAGAAGAGAAATTAAGTGAGATTAACGCTCAATGGCTTGATGAGAACGCGTGTCTGGTAAACCCAGATGAAGCGGTTAATGCGCGTTCAGATGACATTATCGAGAGAGAGAAAGAAGATAATGGAAAAGTGACGTATGCAATTCAATCTGGTGAGACACTTGATTTGATTGCTAAAAAACAAGGTATTACGTATGACGCTATCCTTACTTTGAATCCTCAGATTAAGAACCCCGATATTATTGAGCCGGGCAAAGTAATCACGATAAAAGACGCGCCCACTGAGCAAGAGAACACCCAGCTTCATGTCTGTAAAATCAATCCAGAGAGCGGCGCACCTGAAACGTGGAGTGAAATTGCAGGACAGTATGGAGTGGCCGCGAAAGAATTATTTGATTTAAATGCAGATAATCCGATATATAAAGGCGGAGCATTGGCGTTAGATAATGAGTTGCGAGTTAAGAAAACAACGCAAAGCGAAGAAGGAGCAGGGGAAGTTTGTCGAAACGCTCTCAGTCCAGAGGATGTGAGCGGTAATAAGTGGGTGTTTTCCTTTCTGAATGTGTGGAGTGTGATAGAGAAACAATTCTCAGATGTCGCGCATGTATTCGTTCAAGATGATACGGCTTTGAATAAACATACACCTGTAATTAAAGTAAACTCAGTGCTGCTTCACTCTACCATATTGTCTTGTTCTGATGGACTTGAAGCGCTAGCTCAAGAAAAGAAAGAAGCAATTAAGAAAGGCGATAAAGACGAAAAGAAAAAGAATGACATTAAGGCAATTCAAAAGGCGTTACTTGCGCTTAATTTTGATTTAGGTAAGCACGGTGCTGACGGTGATTTTGGCGCTAAAACTGAACAAGCCGTAGTGGACTTTCAGAGTAAGTTTGTACCAACACACGAGGTGCATACTGAGTATGAAATAAAAGAGAAAGAGGGCGTTATTGATAATCAGACCTTACTTGCTTTAGATGAGGCCGTGACATTATCAGATGAAAGCGTTAGAGCACCTCAAACCATTGAAGATTATCGTAGCAGAGTTAGAGAAATTAATTTTAACGAAGACTTTAATGAAAAGTTAATGCAATTTTCAGGAATATTTGATGAGTTTTATTCATATACGAAAGAAAATAAGATACTAAAATTTGTGAATAAAGAAGAGCTTGTGGATGCTTTCTTTGAGGATGATCGATTAGGTCGGTTCCCAAGTCATAAGACAAGGATCGATGCGAAAGAATACATAGAATCCACTAACTCTTTAGGTTTTACTTCACAGAATATTCCCGGTCAACCTATTTTTGCTTTAAATATTGCAGGCGGAGAGCATCTTGCTCGCCATGAAGTGATGCACCTTCTCTCTGCTGAAGGAGGAATGACACAGATAGTTAAAACTTCAGGTAACCTAAATGAGGCATTAACTGAAGTGACAACAAGAATAATTGAGGATGTTTTAGTACAGAATGATCAGGATACCATTGAAGCTAGAAAACATGCTTATCCAGCGTTAGCTGAACTTCTTTTAGGTATAACGAATAGTAGTGAGGCTATTATGGCCGGTTTATTCGAGGGATATATTAAAGATGGCGGTCTAGATAAATTGATAGATCCGATGGTTGAACGGTGGAAGGAACGTTCTGAAAGTGGACAAATAACCAAGACAGTTAACTGGTTGCCAAAATATAATCAAGATACGAAAATGAGAGGCTTACTTGTTAATTTAACGGGTTATTTAGGTGGAGCTTTATCTTTAGAGCAGGCCTCTGAAGATTTTGGTACGAAAAACAGTATTGGTAAAATGAAGGTTTATATTGGCTTTTAGTTTATATCTAATTAATAGGGCCTTAGCATTTTTAATGCTGCACAACGAGATGCAATCTTATTAGATGTTGAGCGAGATATTATTTTTATAAGCATGGGTTTGGTTAAACTAACGAAGGGCTATTGCTTGTGAGTTTTGGCCCTTTAAATAGTGATGTTTTTTTGTGCTAAATATCACACTTAGAGTGTTCATTATTTTAAATTAATTTTTAATTGCATCAAGCGATTGAATGAATTTATAAAGAACAGTAAACTCAATAAACCAAATCGTTCTACCTAAGCCTTATCAGCTTAATTATCACTACAACCAATATTGAATCTTTGTTTATGGTTGTGGAGACCTACATGCATTTTACTTGCAAACTTATTCCTAGCCTTTCTTTATCACATCAAGAGCTAGAATATATTCTCACTCCTGACGAGGTCGTTAGGCTGCTTTCTCGTGAGAAAAATTCACAGAATATTGTAAAGTCCCTACCATCCCCGTTAAGGGAATCTTTAGCGCTTTCCTCTACCAAAAATGTGCATTCATTACTTACGGCCTTAAATCAAAAGCTAGTAAGGGGGGAATGGATAGCAATATCGACAGCAAAGCGAACTAAAGCACTATCAGATACTCAACTCGTCCAATACCCGCAGTTAAACAAGCACATGGTGCGAGTGAGTGAGACTCAATCGACAAAGTATGTGAAAGCAAATTTCCAAGCAGTCACTGATGATGTCGTGCTATCTCGCAGTCTTCAATATACGCCAGTCGAACCGAGGCCTGAGAATAAAATAGTCGTAGAGTTTGCAGGGCAGTGGCCAAATAATGCAGCTTCTTTGTTGCTTGCTAAGTCTGATGAACAAAAAGAAAAAATAACCAAACCAAGAGCCGATATTCATGTTGCTCATCGCAGTATTGCCATTTTTAAAGATTTAGAGCCAGAGCCAAGAAACCTTTACCTCACCATTCCAATGAATGGCACGCCACAACCTTTAAAATTACTGCTTGCCGAAAACATTGAACCTGTTGAGAAAAAAACAGAGATGGATGAGTGGGATAATGTGTTAGTGCCAGTAAGGCCATTAGCTTATTTAACGGGAGACAAAAATAAGTCTAACGCCGCAGAGTTGCAGGGAGGGTATGTTTATCTCTTTTGGAAAAACACACTGTGGAGAGAGTTCTATATTGATAAGAATGGCTACTATCAAGATATTGATGTTGAATATCATCGTCGACTTTTTGATGAAGAAAAAAACAAGCCTAAGCCTAAAATACTCAAACGTGAACCTGATGGTTTACCTTTGGCTCAGTTTTGGGTGCCTTATAAAATTGCTGGTGACGTACAGCAAGGCGAAAGTGGACTTAAGTTATTTTTTTCACCAAAGCAGAAACCATTTAGTCAAATTGAAGCATTAGAATCAGATCCGGCCAAGCTAAATAAGGTCAGTTCTTCTCTAGATGAATTAAGTCATTATAGTGATGCGCAGTCATTCAGCGCACTGGAATTTACTTCCGATGTCGATAGCGCGGTTGTGCATGACATTACCAAAGATGATATGCCTTGGTTTTCAGACAAACAAGCCGTATTACGAAGCCTTGATAAGAGTAATATTGTCATCGCTTATTTGGATGGGCATAACAATGGGTTTCAGGTTCGGCTTGAAGTCAATGATATTGACCGACAGATACCAGAATCAGAGCTGGATGCGTGGGAATATAACGGCTTGATAGCCATTCTTGAGGATGAAGAGAGCGATTGGCGTGTCAATGAAGCCTTTGAACCGGTTATTCATAATGGCTATATCTCTGCATTAATTACGGACATTCCACCGAAAGGTAAATTTACGTTGTATTTTGCGAATAGGCATGGAGAAGATTCTCTAGTCACTCTCTTTAAGGGATTAACATATCAAGAAATGGTCGCTAATGATTTGGAATTAGACGCTCCCGAGCCAGCACAACCTGTCGAATTAGATGAGCAGCAGCTGGGATTGATAAAAGCAAGTAATGACCAACGTACGGCAATGCAGAAGCTTATTTTTGGTCAGTGATGATAACCACCAGTTAACGTAATAAATTAAAAATACTATTTTAAGAGACCTATTATCGATATGTCTCATGTAATTAACCTTATTTTTGGCGAATGAAAAATGAATACAAAACGTAATTTTGCGCTCATTGGGGCGCTGTTGTTTACCTTAATAACCGCTGGCTGTGGCAGTGATACGAAGACAGAGGCAGAGCGACTTTATCAAGAGGATATTGATTTCTTTGTTGAAGCCACTGAATTTGATGGACGGGATATAAATCGTACTTTTCCTGCGTTTCTCGCGATCACTATCCCTGAAAAGCCCGTGCTAGATAAGTGGGACCAACTTTATAGCCAACCGCAAATTATGTTTCATTACGGTAAAGATTCTACCATTTACATCATGAACATGAATGGCACCGATGTTCGTTTGCTACTGCATCGTGATGAGTTAGGGAAATTACCCGCATCAACAGGGTTTACTCAGCGCTCAAATACGGGGCGTTATTTGCTGCTTAAATATTATGCCATGGCGGGTACCAATTGTGCGGTGTTTGATTTGAACAATAGAGAAATAGTCTCTGATACCGATGAATGTTTTGGTGGTCAATTTAGTCAAGATGATCGTTTTTTTTATTATATGAATTATGGTAGTGAATTTTATCCTCATCGTGTGGATTTAGAGACAAAAGTAACCACAAATGTATTGCCGGATGAGGTTGAAGTCGGTGGAGATGTGTTTTATCCCAAAGCAAGAGATTCAGGTTCATTTTTTGTTGATGATGCTAATGATCGATTCATTTGGACCTTATCTAGTCATATTGCTCGTAAACAACCAGATCTACCAAGAACGGTGGTTTTCCGCTTATCAGATATGAAGCTATTAGGCCGACAAGAATACCTACCTGAAAATTGTGAAGGTGGGAATACTTATCATATGGATAAGCGCTATTTTGTGTGTGGTAGAGAATACGCGACTTACCGCATGAGTGATCCAATGACTTTAGTTGAAAATGCCCCTTATGATGAAATGATCCAGCGTGGTAAATGGTATATGGACTCAGGTAGAAGCAAGGTGTTCAGATACAAACAGCCAGGGGAAAGTGGCATGTTTAATAAGGTGCAATATGTTTATAAAATCAAGCCGAAAGGAAGTAAAGATTACGCGGATTATAAATTACCGGGGAAATTTAGTGCTTATTTGCCGCCTAACTTAGCGGGTGATTTTGACAATATGGATTTAGGTGTGTTCTTTCCTGCGATACCGACTCAAGCGCAGTATCAAGAATCTTATCAGCGCCAACTAAAAGAAAGAAAGGAAGCGAACAATGGCAAGTAATGATAACCGCACTGTGTATTTAATGGGGCGACTGCATAGTCGTGATGGAGTAGCTACCAGTCGTTATTATCCTATGCCTTATGAAACTCTTGCTTTACAAAATGAAGAAGGAAAGTCGGAAGATGAACACTCTAATCATTATCCGTTAATTGCGAGTGGGGCAAACGGAGAGCTAAGTAACCTGAGCGATACCGCAAATAAAACAGGTGAGTTAGTACGTACGCCATTAGCATTAAGTGCTGTAAAGAAAAAAGGTGAAGATGGCAGTGTCTCTAAAAAGATGCTGTTTTTCCCTAGCTATTTAGTCCCGATGGCACAAGTCAGTTATCAAACAGAAGACGCTAATGATTGGATGAAAAAGCTTTATGAGAGCTTAAAAGCGTATATCGATAATAATGACTGTGCAGTACAACTAAAGCAGCGTTCAGTTTCTGTTGCGGATAACTGCTTGCTGTTACCTGATGATAAACTGACTGCAGAGCAACTAGAAAAAAATGCCTATTTTAAGAATTACAGAAAGTGGTTAAGTAATTACAAGCCCTCGCACGTTACGTTAATTGAGGTGCCTCAGTTTTATACCATTCAGGTCTATTTTTCTTCTGAGCTTTTTGTCGATGCGCATATTACCTTAAGTGACTTTTCTGAAACGTTAGCGATCAGTGGCAATATGAAAGGTAAGGCTTCTGCTCATCCTGTTTCCACCGTTGAGAGAGTGAGTGTCAAATATTACAGGGCGGAGGAAAATAAGGATGAAAAAACATCAAACTATGTAGCGATTGAAGATGAAACAACCAGCTATGTAGCCACCTTTTGGATAGAGTCTGAGAGTGTATTAACACTCTCAGAGTTGGATCAATATTGCCGAGTTGATGTGAGTTTTGAACATTTTGAGAAGCGTTTACTTGATTCTGTTGAAAGTAAAGGGATTCCGTCGAAATACAGCTTAACGGAAAAAGCACTGGCACTGCCTATTCATACTTCAGCAGGTCGCACCTCGGTGGTTAACGGCGATCCAATTAGTGTAGAAGAGGCATTAATCAACCATGCCCCTCAACATTATCAGCACTTAGTAAAAACCTTTACTAAACAGCCTTATGGTGATCCGAGCGCCTTAGCGATGGAAGCGCAAAATGGCGCACCCACTGTACCTGCGCAAGTATGGAGCGTATTGCAAAATAATAAAAGTTTACTTGAAGTTACCGCAGGCTCTCTTGAGAAGGGACTTTCATGGTTAATGCTAGCTAAAGTGACCGCAGCAGCGACAAGTGCTTTTCCTAAGTCACTTGAGACCGAAGAGATGGTTGTTGCAGTTAATAAAGTAGTAGGCATCACCGTTGCGGTTGCAGGCGTTATGGGCACGTTGAAAGATATGCATACCCTTTGTAATACTTCTCTTACAGGTTTGGTAACGAGTGGCGTAAATGCATTTAATACTTTGATATTTGGTGAGCATGTGTCGCTGCAAACGGCGGTAATCACTCATTTGAACCAACTTCCCGGTGTTAATATCAACCTTGATTCTTTTGGGCCATTTTTAGACGGTGCTGGGAAGTTAGGTGGAATGTTACTTGATAAACCACTCTCTGTTTTAGAAATTGCCTATGGTTTTAATGAAGCCGTGAAAGCGAATGATAATGCAGACAAGGCTTATGCTAAGCTATTTGAAACGACTCAGAAATACAGTTTAAGTACTTTATCTGTTTCAAGTGATCGGCTTCAAGAAGCCGCGATTCCACAGGATTCAGAAGAGGCAATTAAAGAACAACAAAATGCATATAATCAAGCGGTTGATTCAATGCGTGCAAAATTGGCTCAATTGGTTGTTAAAGATCAGAAACACCATGTTGAAACCGTGGGCTTTTCTGAGTTTCAGTTACGGTTAGATGCCACAATGTTTGATTTTGATTCTCATGAAATTCAATCTGATTTTAGTGGCGCTAGTACACCATTTCAATCAATTGCGGAAGAGCTTAAAAAGTTAAGTGGTGCGCCTTTTGTTATCATGATTATCGGCCATACCTGTTCGATTGGCTCAGAACCGTATAATTTAGAGTTATCAAAACAGCGAGCGGTTGCGGTAAAAAATAGCATTATTGATGCGTTAAGTGATGAAAAACACAAAAGCATTTGGTCAGATTTATTGGTGACAAAAGGGGAGGGAGAATCGACCCCTTTATCTGGAAACAATAATGAAACTGAAGAAGAAAGAAAATTAAATCGCCGAGTGGAGATTGTGTTTGTTTTTTCTTCAAGTGTAGAATATCCAGCGTGTCGTTCTGGTCTCATCATGTTAGAAAAAGCAGCCAAATTAAACGTATTAAAAGCAATGAAAGCTAATGATACAACGATAGGCGCTATTAATACCTCTATTGATGCTGTCCTTGGTGGTGCCGCTTCTGCTTTTCCTCCAGCAGGCGTTCTTTTAGCGGCGAAACAAACGGCTTCGATAGCAATGGATATTGATGCACTTTTTGATGATAAGAATGAAGCTAAGTTTGCCGCAGAAATGACGTCACTTCGTTATCAAGACGTAATGGCGATTCAGGAGTATTTAGCCTCACCTGAAGGTAACTCCATATTTAAGGTTCATTTGAGTGCTTATCTTAAACGCATGATGGCATTTAATGGCCTATTACGATTAATAAGCTTTTATCAACTTGATAAAGCACAGCAAAAATCGAATCAACTTTCTGGAGGTGAGTTTGAAGCTATTTCTAATCGTGCTGCCGAGAATAAGAATCCGATGAAATTTGAGGATCTTAATATTCGGGGTTACATTAATAAATATATCATTAATGATGATTGGGATATCGATATATCTTTACTGGGGATTGAGCATCTTGATGAGCAGTGGCTTGAGCAAAATGGGTATAATGCGAATATCAAAAGTAAATTTTCTACTCCCGCGACTATTGCTGAATGGTTGACTGTAGGTAGTCATACTATAAGTACCTTATCTAATAATGAACAAGCAGAGAAAGCAAGATCAAAGGCAAGCCAATTTCAAAATTATTTCCCTGTACATTATATTGCGAGTGAAAATGACAACCATTTTGAAAGTTTGGTGGCTGAAGCCATTCCTCTTGATTTAGATAAATCCATTTTTACTAAAATAGAAGTCTTTGTGCGCCGTCCTTATAAATTGAAGAAGGATGATAGCCCGAATAAAGATAACTGGGTATCGTTTAAAGAGTATTATAAAACGAATAAATACAGCTTAACTCCTTTTGATAATATCCGTGTTATTGCTCTTTTAGATAGCAATAAAGTTAAGGGTGAAAATGTCAATTTTACTGCTTTTCCTGTGACGTTAAACGTCAAGTCGTCGAGCCAGAATGAGGGGGCATGGACATTATTTGATAGTGTTGCGAGTAGTCATACTGAATATGCTCGTTATTTAAGCCCTAATGAATTCAGCAAGGATGAAAAGACGCTAATTTGGGGAGATGAGCAAGGGCCTCTAATTGGTGTTGTTATTGAACCTAGTTATTATTTTGGAAAGCAAAAAGTGTTCGGTATTAGGCCTATTGCTGATTATGATAGCTCGATAATGAAAAGTTTGTTTGATTCGACCGAAAAATCAACGGCTTCAGGGGGCTGCCATTATTTAAGCTACTACCTTGAGCTTTTTGTTGAAGGATGTAAAAAAACAGAGCATAAATTACCTTTATATGATTCTGCTTATGGTACAACCAAAGCGTCTCAATTTAATGTGACGTTATCGCCATCAAGAACTTATCAATTTACTAAAGATTTTGAGGCCTTTGGACCTGAAAAATACGCGGATGGAAACTTTTACGATGAATCGTTTCTTAAGGCGCCAAGTGGTCAACCAAATAAAATTAAATATTTAAAACTATTTGATGAACCGAAAGCGACGATGTATTTAACTCAACAATATAGAAAAATTGATGATTCATCTGACGATGTAGATAAAAATGATCCTTTAGTGAAACGAAATAAACGATTGTTACGAGGTAAAATTGGTCAATTTGATTGGAATGAATGGGCAAGTATTACGTTATTAATTCGAAGTAAGCATGTAGAGATTAATGAAAAAAGCTGGTCTGAAGCTATGTTAGATCCTAATAAAACGGAAGTAAATGTGGATTTGATTTCTGAAGGTTTTTTTAGTAATACTCCTCGAAAGTTAGGTGAAATAAAATCAGTATACCGCTTGGGAACGATTGTAAATAAAGGCGAAAAGTATACCTTTGATAAAGTAACCAGTCTAAAGGAAGATGAGTTATCGAGTTCCTTACAAGGTTTCGTTAAAAGATTTGGAAACTTGGATAGTGATGAATTAAAAGAGCTTGCGTTAGATTCATTATTTGGTAAAGAAGAAAAAACGGATATTTTTGTTGCGGTAGAAAAATTAAAATACATTAACTTTTTTGGCCATGAAGTTGATGGTTTGATGCCGATGCTTGCTTCAAGAGATGGCATGTTAACCGCCTCTTTTAATGCGGTTATAAATGGGCCTAAAGGAAGTGGTTTACAAGGATGCGACTCAAATACAATAAAGCTTTATGATAGCGCACCAGAAACGATACCATCTAATTGGTTATTATTGGTCGATCGGGTTATAGAGGTATCAAGGGCTAAGGAAGCGAGTGAACTTCAAGATGATAAAACAGCGGCTGAATTTAAGAATTCACAGATGACTTCTTATATACCAAATTATAATCTCCAGCAATGGATTAAAGCTGGGAATGGTGAATTTGTAACTACTAACTTGAATGAGAAACATGATAATTTAATCGATGATTGGGTGGGTTAACCTTCTTCACTTTGTATTTAAATTAACAATAAAAAACCGCCTTCGGGCGGTTTTTTATTGCATAAACTGTATGATTTTTAGTTCACCACTATCTAGCTTCTTCGTTGTTTAAAATGAGTATCTCTTACTATAGAAATAAACGCGGCTTCTTCCAATTTTTCAGAGGATAAAAACTGCTCTTCACCGAAGGTTTTTGAGGTATATTGAGTCAAGTTATGCATTCTTCTCGTTGTTGTGCTTGGTAGCAGTATGTTCATGCTGCCGACTCTGGCAGGGTAGTTGCCATTATAGAAATTTAAATCGTAGCTAAAAATAACCCCATTATTTTGAGTCGGGGATACCACTATTTTACTTTGGCAGTTCGCGATGTATACCCCTTGGTCGGCACATAAATTAAAGGTTTTGGTGAACGGTATTTTATTAAAATAAACGATCACTTCTTTATCTATGTAGCCTTCAGCGTCTTTTGTTAGATAATTAAATGAACCAATGCTTTGATTCTTTCTGCCGATAATATGTACGTTTTTATACGGTGCCAGTGGATCGAAGGTTTGTGTGTTATTAGAGCAACCAGCAACAAATAATGCTGCTGGAATAAATAAGAGGTATGGTTTCATTTAGTGTGTATGCTCGGATGAAATGTTGTGTTTTTTCATTTTGTGGTTAAGGGTACTTAATGGAAGAGCAAGATACTCAGCCACACGTTTTGTTTGCCAATTATACGTATTTAAACACTCAATCAGAATGTTCTTTTCATAGTTACCGACGATATTTTTAAGTGAGTTAATACCATCTAGATCGTCTTCTGGGGATGGCGTTGCTCGTACTTGAGTGGGAGCGTCTTCTGTTTGAATTTGTTCGTTATCACCGAATTCAATCGATGAAATAGTTTCAAAGTCAGATAAGAAAACAGATCGTTCAACAATATTTTTCAACTCTCTAACGTTACCCGGGTATGAATACTCAATCAGTTGTTTTCTAACTTGTTTATTTAGCACCGGAGGCTCTATATTCATGCTTTCACTGATGTGTTTAATAAAGTGTTCAGCAAGAGGAATCACATCCGCTTGTCGCTCTCTTAGTGGTGGAATGGTAATTGGAAAAACATTTAAGCGATAGAATAAATCCGCTCTAAACTCATTTTTTTTGATCTTATCCATAAGATTTGCGTGAGTGGCGGCTAATACACGCACGTTCACGGCGATTTCTTTATTTCCGCCCAAAGGCCTAAATTTACGTTCTTGCAATACACGCAACAATTTGGCTTGTAGCAACAAAGGCATGTCCCCAATTTCATCTAAGAAAAGGGTTCCGCCATTGGCGGCTTCAAAGAGTCCTACTTTGTCTTTATCTGCGCCTGTAAACGCGCCTTTTTTATGCCCAAAAAGTTCGGATTCTAATAGTTGTTCAGGGATCGCAGCACAGTTTTGAACGATTAATGCTTGTTGTGAGCGATCAGAATTATCATGAATATATTGAGCGATCACTTCTTTACCCACGCCCGTTTCACCACGAATGAGTACATCTACCGGCAAGGTTAATACTTTGTTTAACCGATTTAAGGCATTGATCATGACTTCACTGTCAGCGATTGGGCCGTTGTATTGGCTTTGTTTTCTTTGCTTAAGTTGGTTGTTCTCTAAAACAAGGCTGGCATTGTCTTTTGATAATTCTTTGATCATATAGCCATAGGTTTCAAGCCAAACGGCTTGGCGAATATTCGTCGCTGCCATTTGACAAAAACCAGTCAAACTTGCCTCATCATCAATGGCATTTAAATTGAATAAAACCAATAAACCGACTGTTTTTTGTTCGTTATCAATTAAAGGCCACGCTAATAAGTTTTGGCTTTTACGAGTTAAAATGGTCTCAGATTGATAAATTTCATCACAGTGATAGCCATTGTATTGATAGAGATCGTTAATCAGTACCACTTCACCATTACGAATCGCATAGTTAAAAGGGTCGGTCTCATTGGTTGAGTCTAATGTGAGTGGTAACCAAGGGTGATCGGCCAATATACGTTCGTTATGATGCACAACACTGGGGATCAGTGCTTGTCCTGTCTGGTCTAATACATAAATAATGCCATGGTCAGCAAAGGTAAGTTGACGTGCTGCGGCCAAAATAGCGTCAAGTGTTAACGCTAATTGGCTGCGATCAGCCAGAGATTGGCTGATCGCAAGTAGGGCATTATTTAGGTTGTCTGGCTTAGCTAAAGACATAACCTAAGGTTCCTTGGTCATCAATAGAAATGACAATTTGTGTGTGTGCTTCATCTTTATCATGAGCTAAAAGCTGAGTTGAAAGTTGAGGCAATAGTTGACGGTTGATCACCGCATCAATATTACGAGCCCCGGTTTCCGCCAAGCGACAATTAGCAAGAATGAACGAGACCAATTCATCGTTATAACTCAGTGTCAGCTTATGGTGTTTATTTAAGCGTGCAGACACTTTATTTAGTTTATGAACAATAATTTCTGTCATGGCTTCATCGTTTAGAGGAAGGAATGGCAATACGTTCATACGTGCTAATAACGCAGGTTTGAAGTGATTATTGAGTGTTGGACGAATGGCTTCAGCAACGATATTGGCATCAATGTCTTTAGATTGCTGGACAAGGGATTCAATCTCATGCGTCGCCAAGTTACTGGTCATAATGATTAATGTGTTTTTAAAGTCGATAGTACGACCTTCACCATCATTCAATGTCCCTTTATCAAAAACTTGATAGAACAAATTCAGCACTTCTGGATCGGCTTTTTCAACTTCATCTAACAGAACAACAGAGTAAGGACGCTGACGTACTGCTTCGGTTAACATGCCGCCTTCACCGTAGCCAACATAGCCTGGAGGAGAACCAATCAAGCGAGATACCGTGTGTTTTTCTTGGAACTCAGACATGTTGATTGTTGTCATGAAGCGTTCGCCACCGAACATTTGATCAGCAATGGCACGAGCGGTTTCTGTTTTACCAACACCACTTGGACCAACCAACAAGAAAACACCGGTTGGTGCATCTGGGTTTACTAATCCGGCTTTCGCTGTTTGTAGACCTTCAGTCAGCGCTTGAATAGCAAAAGGTTGACCCTTGATGCTTTCTGTTAATGCAGATTGCAGGTTAAGCGTCGTTTGCGCTTCATCTTGCAGCATTTTCCCCATAGGAATGCCTGTCCAATCTGAAATCACTTGGCTTATTTCATCTGGGCCAACTTCAAAATGAACAAGAGGATGCGAGCCTCGAACATTGTCTAATTGCTCGTTACATGTGTGAATCGCTTGACGAGTTTCTTCTTCAGTAAAAGAACGACAGCTAGGCGCGTTATCATCTTCTTCTGTCTCTTCGTCATTTTTTGATTGAGTCCCTGATCCTAATGTTAGGTCATGAAGGTGGGTGCGTAACTCAATCATTTCATGGATTAACGCTTGTTCTTTTTTCCATTGATGCTGTAAAACAGACTGCTCTTCTAGGGCTTGATCCATTCTTTCTTGTAATTCTGGAATGAGGGCCAAAGCGTGCTTATCACCTGTTTGTTGTAATTTATCACGTTCAAGGGCTTCTAATTCACGTTCTAATGCAGCAATTTCTTGTTGCAGTGTTTCTATTGGTGCAGGAATGGCGTTTAAGCTGATATTGACTCGGGCACAGGCCGTATCAAGCACATCGATGGCTTTATCTGGCAGTTGACGCCCAGAAATATAACGATCAGATAAGGTTGCCGCTGCGGTAATTGCATCGTCACGAACGTACACATTGTGTGATTTTTCATAAACTGTGCGTAAGCCACGAATAATCAGTGCTGCTTGTTCTGTTGATGGCTCATCCAGTTTAACCAGTTGGAATCGACGAGCTAAGGCGGGGTCTTTTTC
The DNA here is from genome assembly GCF_001691055.1 of Aliivibrio logei. Taxonomy (NCBI): domain Bacteria; kingdom Pseudomonadati; phylum Pseudomonadota; class Gammaproteobacteria; order Vibrionales; family Vibrionaceae; genus Aliivibrio; species Aliivibrio logei. The sequence goes on along the minus strand of NZ_MAJU01000015.1, from coordinate 89,424 downwards.
AAAGTATTTTTTGTATTCAGACCATGTTGTCGCTGCAATGGTTTTTACTTCACCACGAGCAAGCGCAGGCTTTAATAGGTTTGCCGCGTCACTGCCACCGGCTTGGTTACCACCGCCAACAAGTGTGTGTGCTTCATCAATAAAAAGAATAATTGGCGTTGGCGAGTTTTTAACTTCATCAAGGACGGCGTTTAAGCGTTTTTCAAACTCACCTTTTACACTCGCTCCTGCCTGTAGCAAGCCCATGTCTAAACCGTAAAGCTCAACACCTTTTAAACAGTCTGGTACTTCACCTTGTACTATTTTAAGGGCAAGACCTTCGACTACGGCTGTTTTACCTACACCGGGCTCACCCACGGCTATTGGGTTGTTCTTTCGGCGACGGGCTAAAATATCAATAATTTGACGGATTTCTTGATCACGACAAAACACAGGGTCAATCTCACCCTTGCGTGCTTTACCCGTAAAGTCGGTCGTAAATTTGCTTAGTGCCGAGCCATCTTCACGCGCATGGGTTTGCTCTGATGTGGCCACTTGAGATTCAATAGAACGCGATGTTAATTCAACAAAGTTTCGTTTTAAGGTTTCAGGGTTAATGCTTTCTAATAAAGAAGAGTAACCGTGTTGACCGTATCGCAGTGGGTTGCTAACAAGAGTCAGTAATAATGCGCCTGAGCGAATTTGGGTTTCTGATAGATCAAGAGAAGAGACAAGCCATGCCTCTTGTAGCCATTCAATCAGCATTGCTGAAAAGACGGGCTTACCCCCATGATTTTGATGATTGTTCTCTAGACTTGATTTGATACTTTGTCGTAAAAGATTTTCTGAACAATCAAAATGAGAAAGCAGTTGATCAAAGTCGCTGTTTGGGCGCTCTAACAAGCTAAGTAGAAAGTGTTCGATTTGGATTTCTGATGCGCGCTCAGAAACAGCAAGCGCGGCAGCGTCTTCTAAAGCAACTTTAGTAATAGGGTGTAGGCGTTGTATTAAAGAGGAGAGATTTATATTTATCATGAGTAGTATCTATCTTTAGCCAATGTGAAAAATTGTGCTGAGTATACTAAATATAAAAATATCTTTTTTTTAGAATGCTATTTATAGCACTGTGTTTTAGATAAAATATAGGTATTTGACTTTATTATTATCGTTATTAATTAACAGTTTTAGTTGTTTTGATTTTTATTGTAGTCATATTAACTAAAGTGCATGTCATTATGACTTTTTTCTTATTTTGGTTTTATATTAACTATCATTCTTGGTATATGAAGATACACTATTTCTCGTCATCCAATTTATTGTGGAATTAAACAATAAATTGTTTTTAAAAATTGAGTTAAAATAACTTGGTTTTATTAAGTTATTGATTTTTAATCAAATTAAAGTTGGCATGGCAGTTGCAATATGTAAATTACAATCGTAGTGATAAACGATTTGGTAAAAACAAATAATCTTAACTATAAATAATTAAAGGATAATAGAATGCCAACTCCAGCTTATATGTCAATTAAAGGCCAAACTCAAGGTGATATTACTAAAGATGCATACTCTGCAGATTCAGTTGGTAATACATGGCAGGAAGCTCATATTGATGAGTTCCTAGTTCAAGAACTTGATCATGTATTAACGGTTCCACGTGATCCACAAAGTGGTCAACCTACTGGTCAACGTGTTCACCGTCCAGTTATTGTAACTAAACAACAAGACCGTTGTTCTCCACTACTATTTAACTCTTTAGTATCTGGCGAGAAACTGCCTGAATGTAACATCAACTTCTACCGCACTTCTACTTCTGGTAAGCAAGAGCATTACTACACAATCAAACTAATTGATGCACTATTGGTTGATATGCAAACTCGTATGGCTCATTGCCAAGATGCTGCTACTTCTGATCGTGTTACTGAAGAAGTTCTTAAGTTCACTTACCGTGCAATTGAAGTAACTCACGAAACATGTGGTACTGCTGGTAATGATGACTGGCGTGCTCCACGCGAAGCTTAATTGCTTTTGCGTTAACGATTATAGGGCCACATTGTTGGCCCTCTTTTTCATATTAGTATCAGGTAAAAGATATGGTTAGTGAGATAGAATTTAAGTTTGAAATCCTTGGAACAGAGCATGAATTTCGTGTCGAAAGCTTTAATGTAGTTGAGGAGTTGTCTAAACCTTTTCACATCAACCTATCATTACTTTCACTTGATGCAGATATTACGTTTGATGAGTTAATCCGAAAACCGGCCTTACTTAATGTGTTTGGACAAGGGGTGGGTGTTGCTCGTCAATTTCATGGTGTGGTTAATGAAGTTCGTTACCTTGGTGAAGGACGTCGCTTCTCTCGTTATCAGATCGTGTTGGTTCCGCAATTATGGTTCTTAACGCAACGTCAAGATTGTCGTATTTTCCAAGATAAATCGGTCGTTAATATTGTTACTGAAGTGCTTGATGAGGCGGCAGTTACGGATTACCGTTTTGATACCTCTGGGGTTTATTCAACCAAAGAATACGTACTTCAATACAGAGAAAGTGATTGCCAATTTGTTCAGCGCTTATTAGCTGAACACGGATTATGGTATTACTTCGAGCATACTAGTACTAACCACACGATGGTTATTGTTGATAAAAATGATGCGATTGCTGAGCTGATTAATACGCCTTTAAACTCTTCTTACGTTGGCCCTATTATTTATCAAGCCGAGGGTGGGGGAAATGCCGATAGAGAGCATATCTTTGAGTTAGAGTCGGTTAATCGCGTTCGTACCGGGCAAGTAACCTACACCGATTACAATTATGAACAGCCTCGTATTCCTCAAAAAATGGGGACAACAGGATCGATTGATAACGATCTGGCTTATTTTGATTTTCCTGGTCGTTATGTTGAACCAAGCCAAGGTCAAATTCGTTCTGATGAATTAATGGCTGAAAGCGTGGTGGATAATCATCAAATTGAGGCGGTGAGCAGTGTAATGCGCTTAACGCCTGGATACAGTTTCATCCTGAATAAGCACCCAAGATCAGCGTTAAATCGTGATTACACCATTTTATCGGTAACGCACAGTGGTTATGATCCGCAGGTGCATGAAGATGAAGCCAGTGGAATGCCAACAACTTACCAAAACCAATTTAGTTGCTTGCCTCGTGACGTTGAATTTAAAGCGCCTAAATTACCTGCGCCTATTGTCGATGGTCCTCAAACGGCCGTGGTGGTTGGGCCTAATGGTGAAGAGATTTATACGGATAAATTGGGCCGTATTAAGGTGCAATTTCATTGGGATCGTTATGGCAGCAGCGATGAAAACTCAGGCTGTTGGATCCGTGTGAGCCAATCGATGGCCGCGCCAACGTGGGGAGCGGTTTACTTGCCACGTATTGGTCACGAAGTTGTGGTGGCGTTTTTAGAAGGGGATCCTGATCGTCCGTTAGTGACGGGTGCGGTTTACAATGGATTGCATTTTCCTCCGTACTCTTTACCAGAGAATAAAACACGAACCACCTTTAGAACGCAAACTCATAAAGGCACTGGCTACAATGAGTTAAGTTTTGAAGATGAAGCAAACCAAGAAGAAGTGTACATTCACGCACAAAAAGACATGTCGACAAAAGTGCTGAATAACCGCTTTAGAACCATCGGACAAGATGAATTCTTAACGGTAGATCGCCATCAAACCAACGAGGTTAAAGGCGATCATAAAGAAACGATTGAAGGGCATAAAACCACACAAGTAAACAGTACGTTTACTGAAACGGTTGAACAAGATGTCACGGTAAAATACAACGCGAATGAACAACAATCGGTAGTCAATAACTCAACGTTAGATATTGGTGATAACCGCACAACGACGGTTGGAAAAAATGACGATTTAAATGTCACAGAGAACAGTAACTTATCAGTAGGTGCATCACGTACTAGCGATGTTTCTGCGGATGATAACCAAACTGTCGGTGGCAACTTAACGGTTTCTGTTCAAGGCAATACGTCTTACAAATCAGATGGGTCAACACAGATCATCAGTGGCAGTAAGATTGTATTACAAACGGGCAGTTCATCCTTGGTGATGAGCAGTGATGGCACGATTAAGTTGTCAGGCACTGCGATAACCATTGAAGGCTCAAGTGCCGTAACAGTGAAAGGGGGTAAGGTTGCAATTAACTAATTCAGTTGCTGTAACCACATTGCTTCAAGACACTCCGCAAGCTGATATTTCAGCTTGCGTTCCTCGTTTTGGTAAAGTGGTTTCTTTGCACCCAAGTTTGGGTGATCGTCTTTATGTTGAGTTTGATGGTTTAGCGCAAGGCTCGTCTGTTCTTGCAAAAATTGGTCGACAATTTAGAAAGTCTGAATTGGAATTGGCGATTGAAAGTGAATTAACTTGCCGGATTGAGTTTCTGAACGGAGACATCACGCTTCCCATGTTAACTGATATCTTTTTCTCCCTGTTGGATGATGATAAGCCGTTAGTATTAAGAGCGAAGTCGCTAGTTATTGAAACTGAAGACGAGCTGATATTAAAAAGCGGTGAGACACAAACAAAATACAGTGGCAGAGATGGTCGAGTGACCACAAATGCGAAATACATTACCTCTCAAGCCGAAAAAGCACAGAAAATTCAGGGATCAACGATCGCGATTAATTAGAGTGATTTATGAATCAATACCGTTATTTAGTTGAAGATGTAAAAACGTTTCTATCCGATGCAGACAAAGCGGAGGCGCACGCCATTATTCAACAGTCTCAAGAGGCATTGAATGATTTCTCAGCGGCTAAGCGTCAATTTCTACAGAATAAAGCGACTTTAGCAGCCGAAACGATGTCGTTTTACATCAAGCAGCAATACCGTTTTCATCAACAAGGCTACCCATCACTTGAGATCAATTATCTCGTGCTATTGGAAAGACAATTAGCGGCCTTTTTAGATGTATTTGTCGCCTTATATCGCGTCCATCCTGCGTTTCTATATAGTATTCATGATGAATTTCCAGACGTATTAGCGTGGTTATGCCTCAACGAAGTCTTTGCACTAGAAGATAAAAAAATTACCATGATAGGGCTTTCAATTGTTGATGATATTGATCACACATTGACGATGGGCTTACTGCTTCGTTCGAATGCGGATGGTCTTGATAAAATCATGGCCAGATTGGTGGAAGGAAAATCAAAAAACAGTGAATTGTATGTTCGTTGTTTAATATTACGACAGCGCGTCAGTGTGTCGTTAGTGAAGCATTGGATCGCGATGTCATTTTTATCTGAGTCGTATTTACACTCTCAGCTAGCCTTATTGAATGTCGGCAGCAGTATTGAATGGTTAGATGAATCCCACTCGTATGATGCGATTTTATTTGAACAACTAGTGCTAAAAGAAGATCGGGCAACGTGGTTTCGTCAGCAGTATTCACCTGATTCACTGCCATCTGATGACGTTGCTACGTATGCAAAGCTACTGAACCTAAAAGAATTCAATGGGTTTGATGTGGAGCACAGCCATGCACCGATTCATTTCATGTTGAGTGGAGACAGCAGCTTAACCCCTGATGTCGTGTCTTATATGAGCGATCTTGATGACGCAGAAAGAACCGTTTGGTGTGAAGCACTATGGGGGGTTTATGGAAAGGACTTGCCTTTAATACCCTCACAGATTGGAATCGACATAGATTGGGATTACGCTTTGTCGGTATTAAGCCAATGGGTTAATGATAAAGAACATCAACGATCGTCAGTGCTCCGCTTTGGTGAATCGTTGTCTTTTGATTCTTCAATCAAGGCATTACAAAGTGCAGAAATTAACGCAACCTTTCGTCTTTGGTTATGGCGAGAACTGTGTGTATTAAGTCGGGTTCATTTTCATTGGCATCCCCAATTGAGCGTTCAACAGCAATCACGTTTATTGCATAACATCAGCCATATTGATCTCGTTCGTGAACGTTTTAATTTGAGAGGAAAACATGCAGCTTTGGGATATTGAGGAATCAGATTCATATACGCTAAAAGGACGTTTTCAGCGAGATCGTCAAGGCCATGAAGTCTGGGTATTGAGCATGAAAAAAGCATGGCTTTGGAGTGAAGGTCGCTGGGTACAAGAAGAGACCCCCGCGGTGATCAATGATGATCCCATTTACGCAGGCGACGCTGGGTTTTCAGCGATGATTTCAGATCATGATTTTCCAATACACAAAAAAAACACCGATATATTAATTTATGGTAAAGCCAAAACATACGCTAAGAAACCCGTCTCTAGTCACTCTTGCCGTCTATTGGTTGACGAACATATCGATAAATCGTTAATTGTCATTGGTGAGCGTCAGTGGATTGATCACAGTGGCAGTATTGCGGTATCAGCAGCGCAGCCCTTTATTGAACGCGAGATAGATTACACCAATGCGATTGGCGGGGATGAGCGAAATCGATTAGGGTCAGGCATTGCAGAATCAAATGATGAATTGTTGAAAACAAAAGTACCTTCCGTGTTTTATGCAGGACAAAATTGGCAAGCCAATAGCAATAAAGTGCAAGTGGCGGGTTTTGGGCCTCTGCCCCCTTTTTTTTCTGAACGAAGCCGATGGGCAGGAACCTTTGATGATAAGTGGCAGGAAGAACGTCGTCCTTTATGGCCCATTGATTTTGATGATCGTTTTTATCAATCCGCCCCGAAAGATCAGCAGTGTAAAGGCTATCTTACTGGCGGAGAGCGCTTAATGGTCAGTGGTTTTTGTCATAACGATGCATTGTCATTTCGCATTCCGACAGAAAAATATCAAGCGATAACCACGTTTCAAGAAAAAGAAGAAAGGGCGGTAATGCCGTTATATACCATCTGGATTGATGCCAATAAAAAGCGCATCGAAATGCTTTATACCGCCTCTTTTCACTGTCAAGATCGTGAACATTTACTGACGTCGTCACGCATAGAGGTTATGTCATCATGAGTCAGTTTTATGGACATTTTGTGTTAGACAGTGAAATTGCCACTCCGACAGGAATGAACGTGGAGCTTGCGGTGGCGGTGGCGAAAGCCGACATTGACCGCTTTTCATCTTATGAAAGTAATGGTAAAAAATACACGATTGCTGAACTTGAATACATAAATGCAGCGGATCCACTGGAAAAAACAAAGCAATTACTTATTGAAGTACTGGCTCCTTTATTAGACAGGTTGCACATTTCCTTAAAACCCTTGCCATTACTCCTTTCTATTCCTTCGTCGCTTTCTCGCCACGAGATTCGTGATTGGTTAAGTGAGAGTGAATACAGCGCATATTTGTCTAATATTACGGTCAGTAAACACCAAGGCAATGCGTTTATGGCGGAATGCTTACAAAGCTTAGATGAGCCAGACGCGGTATTGTGCATTGCCGTGGATAGCTTACTGGATGACATTGACAACTTGATTGAACATCAACAAGTGATGTATGCCAAAAATCCGTGGGGAGTGATCCCGAGTGAAGGGGCGGCAGGCATGATATTAACGAAACGAAATGTATTAGAAACATTAAAAATAACCCCACAATCGCAACTGATTTTTATGGGGTTTGATTGGGCATCGAGCGATCGCCGAGGGTGCTCTCGGTTGATAAGGCAAGCGTGTAAATCGCATTCTGATCTAGGCATTGTGTACAGCGACATGACAAATCAACGATCTCATGTTGAAGATTATGGTTTTGCTATTGGTGCCAGAAGTGAAGCGTTACCGAATGCGCAAAATGTCACGTTAACGAATGAGTATTGGGGAACAATGGGAGGTGCATCAGGTATTTCGACAATAGCGACAATGAATTACCTGCACGATACTGAGGCGCTTGCCAGTGTATTTTTATTTGATAAATCCAACACTCGTTCATTATTAATATTCAAGGCGACAAAGTAAGGTAATTACCTTGGTTGCGTTTTTTCTATATTTCCAGTCACTTTAACTAAATGGCTAGAGATAGTGTTCGTTTTGTTTTACAGCATTGAAAAACCACACAGTAACTCATTAAAATCAGGCCTCATTAATTCGGTTTGGTATAAAGAGTATATAAGTGTCTAAACAGCAGGGATCAGCTAACGAATTTATTAATCAGTTGGTTGTAAAAGCAATCGAAAAAAAGAAAAAATATGAGCAAGCATTGGCTGAAAAAAACAAGCCAAGGCTAGAGCACGTATTATTTTCGCAATTCGATGTAGTAGAGACAATAGAATCTAAAAATACCAAAACGACGTTGTATCACCTAGCGAAAAAGGGAGATGCCGACAAGCAAATTTGTTGTAAAGTATTGAATGACAATGCGCCTGATTACGCACGTTCGATGTTTATAGCAGAAGCCACACACCTCGAAATATCACAACACCCTAGTATTGCTGAATTTATTAAACTTGGAAATGAGTTTGATCGTCCTTATTTTATGTATAAATGGATTAAAGGCGAATCATTATCAGAAAAACTAACCAGACACAGCAATAAAGGGTTTCGTCATGATCACGTTGCTTGGTTAATATATCAATTAGCAGGTGCATTAGAATATATGCACACAAAAGGTGTGTGCCATTTAGACATTAAACCGTCCAATATTATCGTGTGTGAAGACGATGGTATTAAGCTTATTGATTTCGGTGCTGCTCAATATTCAGGTGAGGGTAAAGAGTATTCTGAAGCCAGCTTGTCTTATGCCTCGCCATTATTTCTAGAAACCGGAAAGTCCGATCCGCAAGACGATGTGTATTCAATGGCGTTGTTAACGTGTTGTTTATTCTTAGGCTATTCAGATCATTCGGATTGGAAGGCAACCTTACAGCAACGTAAAAGACCAAATCAAATCCCTAAATCGGTTTGGGTATTATTGCGCTTAATTATCAAAAAGCCGCGTGGTCATAAATTAACACCGATCGCGTTTGCTCAAGCGTTGGCAAAAATTGATATTGACGCAATGCGCACCAATAACCATGCGCCAATATTTACACGATTGCGTAATGCCGATCTGGTCTTACGAAAAGAGAACAGTTTTGATCCCTTACGTCTGGGTATGTTTAAGTATTTAGAAGTCGCGCTGATCGCGAGCGTGATCGTAATTACCGGTGCCATACTCTCCAGTTACTTTGTTCCATCTCCTGTTCCTGTGATTGGAGTGTCTAAAATTAAACCGGCACAAACAGCGGCCTTCTTAACCAAGCCGCCATGGGAAATAACGACAGCACTCGACAACAGTGCGGTGGATTTATTGGCATTAGCGCCTTATCGAGAAGCGGTTAACGTTAAAAATAATCAAATTGAACGTTGGTATAACGAAGAAAAAGACAACTTGATGAAACGACGTGACAGTGAAGAACGTCAAAGAAGAGAACTAACAACGATACGTAAAGACATGGTTGCACTTAATGAGCACCTAAATCGAAATTCCGTCATGTCGTCTTCCGTTAACCGACGTATTACTAAACTGATGAAAGGCCTTAATAATTTAATGTTAGAACGTCAGAAATTCTCATATCCGATTGGTCCAGAAGATCAAGCGTTAGCGAATATTATTATGTCTGGCGATTCTAAAGACGCTGAGAAGTATCTGCGTACTGAGTGGATGAAAACTCAGGCTGAATCTTATTTCTATGCGTATGTATTGCCTAAAGAAGTCTTAGGTAAAGTGATCGATTCGGTCAATACACACGCTCAAAACCATTTTTATTCAAAAGCAATTGATGAAATAGAACACGCCATTACCCTTTTTGGTGACACGGTTGAACTGACATCGAAAAAAACAGAATTGATCATTCAACGCAGTGAGTATGTTTTATTTGGAACCGTAACCGGAGAGTTGATTTTTGAGAGTGACAAGCTCAATACCGCATTATCAGATTTGCATCAAAATGCACCTTCTCGCTTTAAAGAAGTGTCTGTTCTACTAAAGAAACTGGCGAGAGAATCTCTTGAACAAAGTTTTCAACAAGATGTTCCTGCAGATGGCGCATTGGCAATAGAGAAAGCATTAAATACCTATCAAAAACAGGTAACGATCTCATGATGAAGACGGTTGATATTGACGTATTACTTAAACCGATTAATGAAATGTCGCCTGCGGGTGAAGATGCTAAATATGAGTTCTGTTATGAGCTCATGGAATTTGAGATTAAAAAATTCGGATCGCTGTTTGGTGAAACGGTAGATTGGAAAGCGGTAGAGACGAATGGTACTGAGGTATTAACGTCTCACAGTAAAGATTTAAAAGCGATTTGTTACTTAACTCGAGCATGGATTGAACGAGAAGGCTTTAATGGTTTTGAAACGGGACTCTCGTTATTTTCTCAAAGCTTAACCTTGTTTAGTGATTCATTGTACCCACGTCGCAAGCGAGCAAGAGATGGCGCCGTTGAGTGGTTTATTTCTCAGCTAGAGAGCGTATTGCCAAAGTTGGATTCACAGCAATTATCGTGGGATCAAGCGTCCTCATGTTTGACTTTAATTGCAGAGATCGATGAGAAATATCAAGAGTCATTTTCTGATTCTGACGTAGCGTTTTTTGCGGTTCGTTCGGCGGTTAATGCCATTATGGATCGTTTGCCACAAGTGGGTATGAATGAAACGGCCAGCGTTACTCATCAAGAAAACGAGCAAGCCGATCTAGCTCAAGAATCGATAGAAGCTACGCCTTCGGTAGTGACAGCACAAACCATAGCACCAGTACAAAGAAAAGCGGAACCTGTTAGAAAAGAAGTGGATATTGATACGGATTTCTCAAGCCCAAGTGCCTCGAAGAAAACGTTGAAAAAAATCGCCGAATTTATGCTGCATTCTAATATAGGCGCTTCTTTGGCTTATCGCCTGCATCGTTATTCTACCTGGTGTGATGTTGATGAATTGCCTCCGTATGATAACGATAAAAAAACACCGATAAGTTTGGCGGTATCACAAGATCAGCTTTCTGAATACAAAGAAAAAGCAAAGCACGAGACGGATCCTGAAGTGATAAAACGTCTTGAAAAAACCCTGACGGACGCGCCTTTTTGGTTGAGCGGTCACCATCTTATGTATCAGATGTTGATGAACCTGAATCACGAATCCGCGGCGGAAGCCGTAAAACAAGAGACAGCGTTGTTTATTCAAGAATTGAACGGTGTTGAAGCGTTAACGTTTGCGAACTCAGTGCCTTTTGCTGACGAAGCAACCCTAAAATGGCTAGCATCACGCACAGCGATTACCCCCGCGGCGTTGATGCCTATGCCACTCGAATTTTCAAATGATACAACCTTGTCTGAAGGTGAAATCACATTAGCAACTCTAGGTGATTATGTCTCCACCATTTCCCAAGGTTTAGCGGCCGATACTTCTGGGCGTGGGCAACTGATGTTGCAATTGAAATTAATAAAAGCGTACCACCTCGTAGGCTTGCTTCCTTTGTGCTTACCTTATATTGAAAAAATATGGGTCGTAAGAGAAGAAATAAATTTAATGAGTTGGGAGCCTCATTTATGTAATCAGCTTGATATGTTGGTTGAAAAAACAATGACGGAAATGTATCCATCCAAGGATTTAATTCCTGAAAAGTACCAACAATGGTTATCTATTAATAATAAGTAAACAAAACGAAAATAAGGAAGAATTATGTCCCGCGATGGCTCGGTTGCTCCTAAAGAGCGAATTAATATACGTTATGTACCTGCGACAGGTGATGTACAAGAAGACGTTGAATTACCACTAAGTATGATGGTTGTTGGTGACTTTACAGCGCGTGCTGATGAGACTCCAATTGAAGATCGTACTCCAATCAACATTGATAAAGATAACTTCAATGATGTATTGGAAGGCTACTCTCCAAACGTAAAAGTGAATGTAGACAATAAATTGAGCGGCGAAGAAGGCGCTCAACTTGGTGTTGATCTAACGTTCAATAGCATGAAAGATTTTTCACCAGAAGCTATCGCTAAAAGTGTTCCTGAACTAAGTGGCTTACTTGAATTGCGTGAAGCACTTGTTGCGCTGAAAGGCCCATTAGGAAACGTACCAGCATTTCGTAAGAAAATTGCGGCAGTGCTTCAAGATGAAGACGCTCGTCAAAAATTACTTGAAGAGTTAAATCTGAGCGCTGATAAAGAAGCAAAGGCTGAGTAGAGGGTATTATGACAACAGAAGCACAAGCTCCGGAACAAGAAGCAACACTGGTTGAGTCTGGCTCATTACTAGACAGCATTCTAAATGAAACGCGTTTAAAACCAAGTGATGAAGGCTTTGACGTTGCAAAACGTGGCGTAGAAGCATTTATTGGTGAATTGCTAAGCAGCAACAATACGGGCAGTAAAGTTGAGCAGTCATTAGTTGATTTAATGATTTCTGAAATCGACCAAAAATTGTCTAAGCAAGTTGATGCTATTCTTCATAACGAAGAGGTTCAAGCGATTGAATCAACATGGCGCGGTTTGAAATACTTGGTTGATCACACTGATTTCCGTGAAAACATTCAAATTGAATTGATTTCAGCGAAAAAAGACGAAGTATTGGACGACTTTGAAGATGCACCAGAAGTCGTTAAGTCTGGTCTTTACAAGCAAATCTATACGCGTGAATACGGTCAATTTGGTGGTAAACCAGTCGGCGCTGTTATTTGTGATTTCCAAATGTCTGCATCATCACCTGATGTGAAACTGATGGAATACATGGCAAATGTAGGGGCAATGTCTCACGCACCATTCATTACATCAGCATCGGCTCAGTTCTTTGGTTTAGATAGCTATGAAGATCTGCCAAACCTGAAAGATCTGAAGTCTGTATTTGAAGGTCCTCAGTATACTAAATGGCGCGGTTTCCGTGAGCATGAAGATGCTCGTTATGTGGGTCTTTGTACTTCACGTATGATGTTACGTACTCCGTATTCTGTAGAAGATAACCCAATCAAAGCGTTTGATTATAATGAACATGTTAAAGATGGTCATGATAACTACCTTTGGGGTAACTCTGCGTACGCGATGGCGTCTAAAATCAGTGAATCATTTGCAAAATATCGCTGGTGTCCGAACATTATCGGTCCACAAAGTGGTGGTACGGTTTCTGATCTTCCGGTTTATAATTATGAATCTATGGGTCAAATCGAAACTAAGATCCCAACAGAGATCTTGATTTCAGACCGTCGTGAATATGAGCTAGCAGAAGAAGGCTTTATTGCTCTTACTATGCGTAAAGGATCTGACAATGCAGCGTTCTTCTCTGCAAACTCAGTACAAAAAGCAAAAGTATTCCCGAATACGCCTGAAGGCAAGCAAGCGGAAATGAACTACAAGTTAGGTATTCAATTACCATACATGTTCATTATCAACCGTTTGGCTCACTACATCAAAGTGCTGCAACGTGAACAAATAGGTTCATGGAAAGAGCGTTCTGATTTAGAGATCGAACTAAACAAATGGATCCGTCAATACGTTTCTGATCAAGAGAACCCACCAGCAGAAGTACGTGGCCGTCGTCCATTACGTGCTGCAAAATTGGAAGTATCTGAAGTAGAAGGCGATCCAGGTTGGTACAAAGTATCAATGTCGGTACGTCCACACTTTAAGTACATGGGTGCAAGTTTTGACTTGTCACTGGTTGGTAAATTAGACCAAAACTAATTTGTCTCCCCATATAAGCGACTAGGTTGAATTGGTCGCTTATTTTTTAAGAAGTCATTATGGAAAAAGGTTACCGGCTTTTAGAACGAATTGAATTAGGTGAGCCTAAAAACTGCTACGAAAAAGTGGTATCGCACAAACATCTTATTGAATCAATTCACCTTCACCTTGCAGATTTACTGAATACACATGCAGGGAACGCCATGATAGATAATGAATACGGACTGCCTGATTTTAATGATGTGTTATCCAATAACACCAATTTAGTTCGTAACATTCAACAGAACATTCGTACATCAATTGAGAAGTTTGAACCAAGACTAAAGAACGTTGAGGTTCATTATCGTCAAGATAATCACAACCCATTGCAGTTAGGTTTTGGTATTGGTGGTGAAGTGATGCATAACGGCGGTAAGGTTCCAATGTCTATTAATATATTCATGGGTGTCGATGGACAGTTTAACGTTTAGTAGGAGAAAAGAGTGAGTAACAGTAAATATTTTCAAGATGAGCTAGCCTATTTAAAAGAAGCAGGCAGTGAATTTGCAAAATATCACCCTAAGCTGACTAACTTCTTGTCTGAAGGAACATTTGATCCTGATGTTGAGCGTTTGCTTGAAGGCTTTGCCTTTTTAACGGGTCGTGTTCGTGAAAAAATAGACGATGAACTGCCGGAATTAACACAGTCATTAATTTCATTATTATGGCCTCATTACATGCGCTCAGTGCCTTCAATGTGCATCAGTGAGTTAACGCCTCACTCGGGGAGTGTGACAGAGAAAACCGTGGTTGAGCGTGGTGCAGAAATGGCGAGTGAGCAAGTAGAAGGCACTCAATGTTTATTTAGAACCTGTTATGACGTTGCCTTGTATCCGCTGATCATTCAGCAGATTGAACAAAATAACAGTCGCACTAACTCTTCGGTACACGTCACTTTGGCTGCGAATAATGGCCTAGAGTTGTCTCGTATAAAATTAGATACATTACGCTTTCATTTGAATGGCGAGCAGCACATTACACGCAGTCTGTATCTTTGGTTATTCCGCTATTTAGATTATGTCGAACTGGACGTTGGAGGAGGGTATAAGCACCGTATTCGTGCTGACCAAGTCGTTCCTGTGGGGTTTGATGATGATGAGGCTATTTTGCCATACAGCAAGAATTCATTTTCTGGCTATCGTTTATTGCAAGAATACTTTTCGTTACCTGAAAAATTCATGTTCTTTGATGTGAAAGGATTGGAATGGTTAAACGGCATACCACAACGCAGCACCGTTAAAATGTCGTTCGTTTTCTCACGAGCTTTGCCTTCGGAAGTGATGTTAAAAGATAAGCATTTAAAACTTCATTGCACGCCAGTTGTGAATTTGTTCGATCAAGATGGTGATCCTATCCGTCTTGATCACCAGCGTAATGATTATAAAGTTCGCCCTCAAAGTTCAAACCAAGAGCATTATGAAGTGTATTCGGTTGAAGAGGTTGATAGCTGGAGTAAAGCAGAACGTCGTAGAAAGAAATTAATTGAATTTGAATCCTTTGAACATCAAATTAATCAAAGAGATAAAAGAGATTTTTATAAAACTAAAGTCAGTGAAAGAATCAACGGTCGTGGTTTAGAGCGTTATATCTCGTTTCATTCGCACAATAATCAAGTGTCTGATTTAAGTTCTGAAACGGTATTAATGAAGCTGATATGCAGTAATGCGGATTTGGCCGAGCGATTGTCCGTGGGTGACATCATCTATACCACGCACAAATCGCCAACGTACGCGACATTTACGAATATCACTAAACCAACTCAATCGGTTAGCCCACAAGTGAATGGCGAGCTGCAATGGCAGTTGATTGCGAATATGTCACTTAACTACTTATCGTTAGCCAACATTGATGTGTTAAAAGTATTACTGTCGACTTATGACTTCCATTCTCGTGTTGATAGACAAGCGCACAGAGCGTCTATACATCGTCTTGATGGCATTAAATCAGCGAGTATGACTCCTACTGACAGAGTCTTCCGTGGCGTTGCTATTCGTGGCGTAAAGTTTAAGGTCGACATGGATTCTACTTACTTCGTCAATGAAGGGGATATGTACCTACTTGCCAGTATTTTGAATGAATTTATCCGATTGTATTCGAGTATTAATTCGTTTACTGAACTTGAAGTGTTTGATGAAGATACGGGTGAAAACTATGAGTGGCCGAGTTTAACAGGGCAACAGACGATACTATGATTGAGTATATTGTTAATAAACCTTGTGAATACAGCTTTTTCCAAGCGGTATCTTTACTTGAAAAACATTATCAGAACTTACCTGGTATTGAATTTAAAGCGATTGGTGAAAATCAATACGTAAAGAATGAGTACATACAATTCGGGGTCTCACCAAAGCTAAGCTTTCCTAAAAGTGACATTGAGTACATCGCACAGATTGATCGTAATGATCAGGTGTATACGAAAATTGAAGTAACTTTTCTTGGTTTGCATGGCTCGAGTTCTCCCTTACCTGCATCCTATACAGAGAAGTTAGCAGGACGAGACAGTGATGATAATCCGGTAAAAGATTTCTTCGATTTTTTTCATCATCGTTACATCAGTATGCTTTATCGAGTGTGGAAAAAGTATCGCTACCATATTCAATATCAAAGTGATGCGACGGATCCTTTCTCAGGACGATTATTGCATTTAGTCGGGTTATCAAGTGTTATTCAAGAGAACAATAACGCGGATCTTGATAGGGCGAAATTACTTTCTTATGTTAACCAGTTATCGACGCGTACGCGTTCACCAAAGCTTGTTTCTGGCATCGTTTCCCATTACTTTTCGCTGCCTAATGTATACATCGAAGAGTGGGTATATCGTCGAGTGACGATTGCCGATTCTCAACGTAATAAATTGAATCAAAAGAACTGTCAATTAGGGAACGATTTACACCTAGGTAAGAGCATGGCAGACCTGACAGGTAAGTTTAATCTATGTATTGATGATATTGATTTTGATACGTATACCAACTTTTTACCTGGAGGTCGATTACATAAGACGTTAATCGGATTAATGAAGTTTATTCTGTCTGATCCTATGGCATGGGATCTTAAGTTAACCGTAAAAAATGACACCATCCCTAAGAATGAACTAGGTGACGGAATTGGCAACGAATTAGGTCAAACATGTTGGCTAGGAAATATTGATAAGGAGGATACAGTGATTAAAATTGTAGGCAGTAACTAGTCTAAAATGCATAGAAAACGAACAACAAGTTGGCGCTTATTATTCGTCTTCTATCATTGTTAAAAGTGAATCAGAAATACTTATCGGCAAACTGGTTGATGCAAAACGATAGTACTCTTCACTTCTTTGATGCCCGATATCGATTCAATTTCACTTGAGAGGAAATGAATACGATGTAAATCGGGCGCTTCAATAAGAGAAATGATGTCATAAGTCCCACCAACAATGCTGGTCATTTTGACTTCAGGTATCTCTTTTAACGCTTCTGATACAGCGTCTTTTTGCCCCATAGCGCACGAAATCAACAAATAACAAGAAGCGGTATTGTTCCCGTTATTCATGCGGATTTGTGCGGTATACCCTTTGATGATCCCCGTTTTTTCCAAGCGATTTATTCGCTCTGCAACAGCAGTACGAGACAGCCCTACATTACGCGATAAATTCGCTATAGATTCTCTACCATTGGATAAAAGATTGGAGATTATTCTGCGATCTAATTTATCTAAGCCCTGTAGATTCATGTTTGACATGTTATCCCTGCCTTAATTTCTATTTTATTGTTATTTTCTTAGTTAATTACTTCTGGAAGCTTAAAGTTCGATAGCTCAGAGAAAGTAAATGGGTTGTTCTGAGTCAATGGTGTGAACTCCATACTAATATCACGACCACTGACTTTTATATGGCTAACGAAGCTACTATTGGTGACATCGGAGAGTGTAGAGTCTCCTAATAATCGGTAGATTGCCCATTGACCATTTTCGCTAAGAGTATGTTGTTTACCCTCATCGGTTACGTCTTGTAATGTTATTTTGACCTCAAAGTCTCCGCCCAGTGGTGGCCATTGCAACTCTTGAACTTTACTCGGACCATGATAATAGCTCATCATATGGCTGCCCACATTGATGTTTGCTCTAATTGCACTTGAGTCGAGATCCACAACTTTAGTGCTAAATGGTATTTGTACTTTATTGGTGCTTTTGTTGATCATGGTGTTACGTATTACATTGTAATTTCGTAATTGAACTAATAATTCAGGAGATAAGTACATGACTTGTCCATCGACGCGCTTTGATGTCCATAAATTCGTGTCATAAAACGGCGCTAGGTTGTCTTTTATAAAGACATTCAATATGCCACCGGTTGCAAATAGTTGCTCAAAATCTTCCAATGAAATGTCTTCTTTTGCATTGGTATCAAATGGGTATTTGTTTAGCCCAGTTTGACGGAACACACTGTAAACCTCACTGTACCATTTCGTTTGAATGCCTTTAGTGGCTTCAGTGATCATCACTGACCAAGTTTGATTTACTATGTCTAACAACCAGCTGCGTACAGGTTCTGGTGACTTCTGAGCGATTTGCTTAAGTCGAATTAATGGATCGGCCTCTGCTCTTACCATTCTTGCTCGCGCGGCATCCAGTGCGGCTTGATGTACGTTTGGTGAATCTGAAATATCCTTAATATAGGTTCTCAATGAATTGAGTGCTGTTACGATATCTTCCCAAGGCGCAGGAGAGTTTTTCGTTTCATTAATTTGTAGCTGATTCAAAAGAGAAAACGCTTGTTCTACACGAGCCATTAAAATGTAATCAGGTTCTACTATCTCTGTTACGGCATCTGTGGCCGTTTCTAAAGCATCTTTTAAATTATTTTTTGAATCCAATAATGCACTTATGTCACCTGTGGGTGAATAATGGGTATTGGCGTACAGTTGTTTCAAGATGGTTGTCATTGGCGATGATGGACCAGAGATCAGATCAATCGCATTGGTTAAATCATAAATGTTGTCATACGATTTTATTTTGAGTTCACTTAATGCATTACGCCAGTAGTTGATGTAATCATCGGTGTATTTTTTACGAACATCATCTTTGAATTCTTCTTGCTCTGCATCACTTGGAATAATGTTATTTGATAGCCCAAGTACCCAGTTATCTGAGATCACTCGTTTAGACAACAAATCAACGTGTGGGCGATAAAACGAGCTAAAGCCTGTTGAGGTATAGAGTTTGTTGATATTTAAGCTTTTATTATTAATCGGATTTTTAAAGATATTATTAAAATCAAACCCAACGGCTCTTTGTAGATTGAGCGTATCGATCTCGGCACTGTTCGCTTGCTCTACGATTTGAAGGTAGACCAAATCAACGTTTGATTTCGCTAATAGGTTGCGGCGAGTTGCACGAACTAAATCCATATTAATGTCGATAGGGGCGAACTTTGTACGGAAATACGCATCCAAATAAGACATGGTTTTTTTCACGGTCTCGGAATTAGAATCGAGTCGAGTTAACACATCAAATGTGTGTTGTTTTAAATAAGGGATGTCTCTCTTACTTGGATCTTTCAGCATCAAATAACTTTTCAATAAAGGCAAAGACATTGAAATATCATTTTGATTTTTTGTCAGTTGTATTTGATAAGCCTCAGCAATTACTGGCATAAGTTGTTTGGTGATTTGCTCGATTAATGCATGGTATGCAATTTTTGTGGTTGGCTCTAAGCGGCTGACTTTCATCGTTAATAGCTCGTCATCCAAGGCTTTATTACCATTAAGCCAAGCGCTATAAGTAGGTTCAATCTCTTCCTGAGCATTGGTCAGTTTTGAGTGGAAAACCTCTGATGCATATTGCTCATGATCTTTTCCTTTCACATCAATGAGCTGATTAATGACTTGTAGATTACTTTCTAAGGCTTGGAATAAAAAGTAGCTTCCGCTTGTGAGCACAACGACAGACACTAAAAATGCCAAACGACTGCGTTGTTGAATACGACGTAAGTAGTTTTGGTTCTCGTTGGAGAAATCGGCTTCAGGTAACACTTTTGAATCAACCAAAAAGCGGGTGAAGTAAGGGGTTTCAGTTAATTGTCCGTGTTCAGAAGCAATGATCGGTAAGTTAAAATAATTGCTGCAACTCTTAGCCAATAAATTATATTTTCGGCCACCTTGAAGGCTAGAGCTAAAGAAGACTTCTCTAATATCAATCGCATAGGTGCCTTGGTTTAAATCATTAAGTCGTTCAACAATACGGCTTATTTCGACCTGACATAACTCAAATTGTTTAGGAAAAGCCAGTATGGTCTGTTTTTCATCAACATTGTTTGTGTATGATGATGAATCAAGGGCACTTGCTTCCATGACTTTTACGATATTTTTATAACTGTCACGGAAATAATCTAAGATTGCCCCTTTTGCGTCTTTTAAAGGAATAGAAAGAAACTCAATACTCGACTTTAACGGACTGAAATGAATGTATTCTTTAAACCCTTCTAATTTGTCTAATTTAGTCATAACGAAATACAGAGGTAGGGTAGCTCCTGTGCTTTCTTTGATTGATTCTAAGCCTTGCAAAAGAATGTTTAACGTATAATCAGTTTGCTCGTCATCATGAACGACTAAAAACTCAAAATCGATGAGTAATAAGCAACCAGCGAAGGGCTTTCTTGGCTTATGATTGATGACTTCATTAATTAATGCTTGCCACAATAGGCTATCTGCACTTGAAATTTCTTGAAAAACGAGTCGATGGTTAGGCTTTATATAAACGGCGGAGTCTGATTCAGACCATTCAAAAAAGTCATTTTTTACACTCTTCATTTTATCCATTGGCTTTATGGCATTAGAAACTTGAAGAAATTGGTTTTTTCCTGATCCTTTGTTACCAATGATTAAGTAGATTGGTTTTTGTTTGGCTTTATGAAGCAACGGTTTTAGTACCATTGACAGGGTTTCTTCTTCCGTTTCAATATCTTGGCTTTTCTTTCCTTTTCGTTTTTTGATATATAACGTGAGGTTAAAGAGAAGATACGAAACACCAATGAGGGCAACGGTTCCCCACAGCAGTACAATATCGGCTTCTGGGAACCAAAGTAAATAAGCACCACACAATACCGCGAGTATAAAAATGGTGATGAGTGTAGAGAGTAATAGTGGATTTCTAACCAAAGTGTTTTTCATAGTTTTTACTTTTTGTTATGCCTGACGTTATGTAATACAGTGAGTTACAAACCTAAAATTTTTCTTTTAGTGTATTTATCTTATGTTGATAAATATTGAGTAAACGCTGTGTTCTATCGATCTCTGCCGATGTTGTTTGTTTTTCTGCATACTCAATTCGACCCAGTAAGGGGAAGAGTGAGTTGCTGTAGTCGTACGCTTTTATAATTGCACTGTCTTTCTCTTGGGATTTAGCATTGGCAAACACCGTTCTTGATTTTAAAAATTGACGATTAATGCGTTTGTATTCGCGATCAAATTCTTCTGTTTGTAAGGTGAGTTTCTCTTTCATATTGGTCGCAGCGGCAGAATCAGGGTAAATTTCTTGCAACTGCTGTACGGCTAAATTCAATGTGTTTAATTGGTTTACTTTAATAGGGTCTAATTCCCAGTCGGAGATTAACCATCGAGTTCGCTGAATGACTTCTGATTTAATGGATTGCTTTATTGATTCGTCTTTATGTTCTAACGCGGGCAAAATTTGGACAATATCGTGAATGTCTGCGGTCTCAATTTGTTCACGTAACGTACGTTTTTGATTGTCGCTATAGAAAAAATGAGCAAATAATAAGCAAAGAAAAAACCCAAGTATAATGAGAATAGTAATCAAGGCTTTTGAATTGCCTTCAGGCGCGACAGCCGTATCGATTTTTATTGGTGGCTTATTTCGTGGTGGCATTGATACATTGACGCTGATCCCTTGTGGTTCAACGGGTTTTGGTTTTTGTTTATTTTTGACTTGATGTGCTTTTTCTTCTTGAATTTGAATTTCTTCTATCCATTGAGAGAAAATACGGCGGATCCCACCTAAAGAAGGCGTTTTAATGCCGTAATGAGAACGTAATTCTTCTTCAATCTTTAAGGTTAGTTCATGTCCTGCTTCAATCAGAGGTAAATCGCTAGGGGTAATCTTGAGTGTTTTTTGTTTACGTACCGCATGCTCAGTTAACCATTCAATAGACCCTATTCTTGCGGTTGACTTACTTTCTTCTGGATAAGCGGAATGCCAGTAAATGACGCAGACGTCGAGTAACGCGTTCAAACCACCAACAAGGCCCTTTAACCCATCAATATGAGTTGCAGAAACCGTATAGTAACAAGCACAGCGAATGTCTTTGCTTTCATTCAATAAAATGTTTTTCGATAACGAATGGACTTTTTTCCATGAAATTTTAGACGTAACTGTACTTAATTTATTTACTTGACGTTTAATTTCAGAAAAACCGTCAAGTACATTAGGATTAACCCCACAAGGCAAATTTTGGCTAATAGGGCGCCGTGCAAAATCGGGAAGATTCATGAGTTTTCCAACCTAGCGAATATGATCATCTACATGTGTTCATGTATTATTATGTTTTTATGAGCTTCTTATATAATGCGACGGATTGTACTACTAAAATATAAAATGAATATAAAAAAAGCATGTTTTCGTATGCATATTGTCTAAATGTGATCTTGATCGCTATAGCTCTATAGAGAAATGGATTGGAATGCTTGTTAATATATGTATTAGTTATATTTATGTTTCTTATTTGAGGTAAAATGCGTTATTTGTATATAAGTAATCACTCATTTGATTGCGTTTAATTTGTTATTTTAATGTATTTCTTATGTTTGATTATGGTGGATGATTTTTGAACATATTTTTTGTTTTTATTAAAATATATTCACTTTTGTTAGGAGAGTGTCAAATTCAATTTTTAATAATATGTTCGAAATTGATAGAAATATTATTTTTTAAATATTCAAAATGTAAGTGAGGCCCAGTGGTACGACCTGTGTTACCTGTGAATCCAATTTTTTGGCCTTTATAGATAACGCCACCTTTATTGACTATTCTGTTATTAAGGTGGAGGTATCTTGTTTTAATTGAATTAGGGTGTTGAATTACGATGTAATTACCTGCGATAGGGTGGTATTTAGAAATAATAACCACACCTTTATTAACAGCAAAAACAGGCGTGCCGATAGGCGTTCTAAAGTCAGTACCTAAATGAGGCTGAATTTTATTGAGAATAGGGTGTTTTCTATATAGAGAGAAAGAAGAACTAATAGGATAGTGCTTTGAAAGAGGATAAACAACATCAGGAGAACTTAAGTTTATGCCATCTTGGCTGTAAAAGTCTCCATTTTTTAGTCTATTAGCAGTGAGTGTATAGTTCGGTGAACGAAGTATCAGAGTGTCTACTTTGGTTGCTTCATTATTTAGAATAATCTTAAATTTATCACCATTACGAATCCCTCGTACAAAATTAATGCTATGTTTAAGTGATTCGGTTAATGAAAAAATTTGCTCTACTGATAAACCACTGTTTAAGGCAGAACTAAAGAATGAAGTGGATATTTCACCAGAGAATATACGAGTTACTTTCTTTATTGTTGGTTCTGGGTGCATTTCTGGTATAGAGGGTATTTTTTTATTTTCAGTTGACGAGTTATAGAGGGCTGAAAAGCTGAAGGTTAGAATAAATAAGTTGATAAAAAAGAACGTAAAGTATTTAGACTTCATAGTATTGGCTTTTAATATGTCGATTTTACGATTCTACACCATTTATTTTAAAGATAAATAGGCCTTTATTTAGTTAATATATCGGTTAATCAAAAGCTATCTCATTAATAAAGCATTCATGCAATAGTTATAATGACTGAATCTATAGTCATTTTAACTGTATTGCTAGTTTTATCCCCACGTTGTTATTTTAAGTACAGTAAATATAATGCGACAACTCTCATATTTACTACTAAAAATTAACCTTATGCGCCTTAGTTCATTATTTAAATCACTTATTAGTATCCTATTCTTATTCCTCATTGCATCTTGTGGTGGAGAAGGTGGAGATACCTCTCCACCAAAAAGAGAAACAACATCAGTTTCAGGGATATTATTTGATGCGCCTATTGCCGGGGCGAGAATTATCGTATGGGAGTACGATGGTGGGCGTATAGGTAAGCAACTTGGTGAGTCTACAAGTTCATCTCGAGGTGAATATTCAATTGAGATTAATAGTGGCTCCATGCCCATCTTAATTCAGGCTTTGGGAGGAGCTTATACTGACCCTGCGAGTGGAAATGTAGTTTATGAGGGCGATGGGCAAACACTAAAATTTGAGGCAACAGCATACTTTAATGAAGATAAAGACAACAAAGTGATGTTGACCCCCTTAACCTACATGGCAAAGGGACTGGCGGATTATTATATTGAAAAACAAGGGCGCGATGCGACAAGTGCCATTAACACCGCTAACTCAACGATCAGTAATATGTATGGGTTTAATGTTCATACCGTTGAACCGACTGATATTGTAAAAGGTGGACAAAGTGCCTATGTGACTGATGGTCACAAATACGGTGCATACTTAACGGCATATTCATCTTATTCTTCTGATTTGGTTAAGAAATACTCGGCAGATGCAGATAGCGCTATTTATACTTCTTTTACGCTGGCCGCTCTCTCATATAATGACATTAAAGCCGATGGACAATTAGATGGTTTTGAAATTGATAGTATTAGTTTATTACCGAAAAATATCTCTTTTGGTAAAGAACCCATCACGAGTGAAACCTATTCTAATGTGCTCGCTCAACATGTATTAATCACTGCAAATAGCTCAACATTAAACGTATCTGGTACTCAACCTGATGATTATAAGCCTTTTGCCAATCTGATTAATGCGTTTGGTACTGCGTCTGATCCTAATGGAATCGTACCATCTAGATCTTCTGTTTCGATTGATGATGAAAATCCAACAGCGGAGCGATCTGATTCTGACGTATTAGTGAAGACTGATGTCATTGATTTGCTTTTCAAAGACAATGTGGGGCTAAAGAGCGCTGAAGTTTATTTACAATATAAGGATGACAGTGGATGGTCATCAGAGATTGCATG
Source organism: Aliivibrio logei (assembly GCF_001691055.1). Classification (NCBI taxonomy): domain Bacteria; kingdom Pseudomonadati; phylum Pseudomonadota; class Gammaproteobacteria; order Vibrionales; family Vibrionaceae; genus Aliivibrio; species Aliivibrio logei. The sequence continues at coordinate 64,760 of NZ_MAJU01000015.1, read as the reverse complement.
TCCAGAAAACGATTTTGGTGACGGTTATTGTCAGATTGATGTATCAGAGTTTAAAGAAGGTTTAAGGGAAGCTCCTGTGTACGTAAGTATTAATACGTTACAGTTAGATCAGATAAGTGAGTCGATCACTGAAGCTAAATTGTCTGTCTATGCCGATGATATTGTGGGCAACAAAAATAAACTGTCCACATCGATTCCTTTTTTATGGGATAACAATGCGCCTGTTATCGAGGTGACCTCCGCTTCAACATTCAATCCAAATAACGACGCCTTTTATTTGTTAGAAGGTTATGTCAAAGAAGATTCTTCTAATATACAAGATCTTACTGTTAGCTTTAATGGTGCAACACCTGAAGGGCTTACCTGTACTCCGTACCTTGTTGACGATGGTTATGAGTGTGCGTTTCAGAAAAGTTATGATAAGTCAGTGTTTGTTAATTCAACCACTCAATTTGCTATTTCAGCGGTTGATGCGATTGGAAATAGCAGTTCGAAGGTACATGAAGTCTTGTCTGATACCACGAGACCTACTCAATCTGTCTCTTATCCTGAAGCATCCATGAGCTTTATTAAGATCATAAATAATGCAAGGCAAGAGGTGATTGAGCGTTACGATTCAAGTTCATTTTCGGCGATAGAGGAGGCAGATAAGTTTTTAAATATTCCTTATGGATACGCAAAAGATGGTTTACTTGCGATGCACCCTACCGTTGATTTCAATAACTTTAACAAGGCAGTCTTAGATACGAATCAAATTCCTTATATAAAAGTGAAAGTCACGGATCCATCTTCTCCTGGCAGTAACCGCGGTACTTCTGCTGATTTGTTAGTATTGAAAATTGATTATACCGCAACGGAAGATGGCGAAAACACATCGTCTGGTCAACCTGTTGACAGCACAATGCCTAATACTATCCCACATGAAACAATTTCTTTTGATGCCGATGGGTATGCTAAGGAAGTGATTTATTACATTCCGTTTACTAAAGAAATTTTTGGAAATGGATTCACGTCGATCACTGAAAAGCACATACAGACGCTGACGATCACGACGGAAGATGCTTCAGGTAATGATTCAGATCCACAAATTATTGATCTAAGAACGACGTTTAATTTACCTGAAGTAAAAGTCATTACTCCGTTTATTAATGCAACCGCCAGTTTTGAAATCTATTCAGATAATGGGGCAACCCAACTTATTGCAACGTGTGGCACAGAGCAGAGCGCGCTCGTTTCTAGTCCTAATCAATCTGCGCTTGACGTTTCAAGTTGTTCCATCAATTCTGAATACATTGGTGAAGTTGTTAAAGTGTCGCTATCGAGTAAATCGAATTCGACCTTCTATAATCAGTGGAGCCGAAAAACCAAAGAAATTGTAGAGTTAAATGCCACGTCTGGATTTTCTGCTTATGTGTTATTAACAGGAAATCAAAATTTATACATTACTGAACTTGCCGTGTATCAGAGTGGTTTCTTTGATTATCTCTGGGATAAAGAACCGAATAAATCAAAAGAGAAAGCCAAAGAAATTTTAGTCCTAGTGAATAATATGCTGACTGAAGGCAATTCCTTTTTTGGTTTTAATCCTGTCGTTACTCCGTATGCAACCAATGAAGAAATGGAAGCGTATACACCAGAAAATCCAGATATAAGCTACCAACATCGTTACTTACTTGAGTCATTGCTTCTATTATCGGATGAAAGTGCGATTGATGGCAGTGTCAGTTTTTCAAAGGCATTTTACGAAGACTTTTATTCCGATGGACACCCTGATGGCAAAGGAAAAGGGGGCTCAACCATTAAGCTTGGGAACTATAGTTTTTCTGAAGATACATACCGCTCAGATCTGGCAAGTATTTATTATGATTATTTAACGGACCCTAATGGACTTGGTATCGAAGGCAGTGTTGCAATGGCTTACGCTGATAAATATGCAACCGCAAATCCAATGCTTGATGGTGAGGCTCTTTTCAGTGATTCTGGTTCATCGATTGATGTTTCTCCCCCTACAGTGAATTTAACCCCTATTGCCATCGTTGGTAATTTTATTAAAAAAGAAAAGCAATGGTATATTGCGGGCCCCATCAAAGCTGAATTGCTTCTCAAAGATCCTTCTGGGATCGACGATTCTAGCCATCCGCCAGAATTTGAGCCTTCTTGGACCAATACGACTGGTGTCAATCAAGTTATTTCTGGGATGACTTTTTTACCGGACAGCAGTAATAGTCAGTTTAATCATCGTTATACATTTGATTTCAATTCGGAATCTATTGACTACACGGGCATTCATTCTTTTGATTTAGATGTCAGTGTGGCAGATATTCATGGTAATGATTATGGTTTCACATCACTGCCTAATAGCAAGATGTTTATTGTGGATAACAAGGGGCCAGAATTTGAATATCACGCCCCTTTTTATGGGTTAGTTGATGATAAGGGAGATGATTACGACGAATATACTTATTTGAATCTAAACACAAAACTTAGTCTCACCTTTATTGTTAGTGATGTGGTTGGTGATGTAAAAGATGTTCGCCAGATAATTTTAACAAAAGATGGAACAACGCCAATAACGCTAACCAAAGAAAACTTCTACGTTAATAACAATGAGCAATTAGTGGTTTCGTTATGTAAAGACAGTATTTGTGATGGTGATTCTGACGTTATTGTTGATCTCGATGATGGTAATTGGAGTTTTGCGTTAGAAGGAGAAGACTTATTAGGCAATCAAGTTCGTGCGCAAGACATGACCACGCCGAAACATATTTTAAACATCGACTCTTCTGCGCCAGAAGTAACAACGGGGACCAGTGCTAAGTTTTTAGGTGGAAACCAAAAATGGAACCCTAATGGAGTGATCCTTTGGGGATCATTAAGCGCAGCAAAAGACATTAAAATTAAGTTAAATAGACCTGGTTCAAGTTGGGTCGATCTTGTTGAATGTTCTATTGATAAGGGAGAGTCTTGCAATGATTACCCAGCTTATTTAACAGGAACCGCGCCTAATTATGAAGTGCAACTTGTGGCGGAGCACTTTGATCATGGGGTTGATAATCAGTTTAAAATTACCGCGATTAATGCGGCTTTTCCAAGCAATAGCGGTGAAGGCACACATACATTTAAAGTCGATAAAAATGGACCCAATATTCTTCTTTCATCAACGCCATTAAAAGATACCTTATCGAGTGGTAATAATGTCATGGGCCGTAATTTTGATATTAATATAACTAACGTGACTGATGATTCTGCAGTGGCCACTCTCTCTGTTTTTCAAGAAAAAAATGATGGAACAAGAGTACCACTTAAAGAGAATATTTCAGTAGAAAGCCCTGAAAACCCATTTGAAATTACATTAAAAAGTGAAAACACAGATCGAATAGAGCTTGCTGCTGAAAGTAATCTTGTTGACCTTATTGTTGAAGCATCAGATGAGTTTGGCTTTATAAGTAATACCAATAAAATAGGTATGATTTACGATATTGAAGGGCCTTCAATTGCGTTAACTAATTACTCGTCTTCTGAATATTACCGCTCTAATTATATTTTTAATCTTAACGCGTTAGATCTTAGTTTAACGGGAAACACTTCAGCTTCTGGAGTAAGTCAAGATAGCGTTAACTATTGGGTTTATAGTGGCAGTGAACCTGCTGAGGGGGATTCTGGTAATTCACCTTCTGTAAGTGAACCAAACTCCATTCCATTAGATGTGCCGAACGGATTAACTGAAGTCAATTTAAAAATATTGGCTAAAGACGTTCGAGGTAACGAAAGTAATCAAATTCCCTTTGTTGTAAAAATTAATGAAGCGATACCGTTAACTGAGTTTTCTATGACTTATAGTGATGGAGCTGCTATTGAAAATAATATCGCAACAGAGAAAAAAGACATTAAGTTGATTCTAAAGATAGAAGATAAGAGTGGCATTGCATCCATAGTAAGTAGTTATAAATTAGAAGGTGTCGCAGGAAGTAATACAATTAACTTTTCTCAAACAGTAGATCCTAAAGTCTGGGAAGCGACGTTAAGCCCTAATGTTGATGGGACTTATCTTATTTCAGCAACGATAACAAACAATACAAAAGCAAACAAAGAGAGTGAAATACTGAAATCAGAGATTAACCCAACATTAATGGTTCAGACAGAAGGCGTAGAATTAAGTATTACTCAGCCTATAAACTTTGTCTCACATATCTCAAATAAAGATCTGAATGTTGAATTTGAAAAAGTAAATGAAGCCGGAATTAAAACGCTTGAATGCTGGGTTAGAGAAAACTATACCGATGAAGGTGTGCCTGATGATAAAACGTATTATAAGATTTACAATGAGCCTAAAAACCCAGAATGTAGCATTACTTTAGATAAGAATTTCTTAGACAACCCAGTATTAATTACGAAAACCGTAGGAACAAATGCGGCTGAAAAAATACAAAAATTCAGTTTCAAAATGGTAGATGTAGAAGCGCCATACATTAAAGATCAAGCCGGCTACACTTTGAAAGCTTCAGATGTTGGTGTTGATAAGGTATCAGGTGTGAAAACGCTACAATTAAATATAGATTATATTGATTTACATTCTAATTTAGATTTGACAGAAAATCCGAAATTAGGTCGAAATACTCCGCAATTTGAAGCGGTAAGTTGTGAGCAATCAACAAATGATAACTCTCTTGTTCGCTGTGTGTATAACGAAAATTATAATGACTTTATTAATGGATTAGATAGGAAATATTATATCCAAGCGTTTAATGTTATGGATAAAGCGGGCAATACACCTCTAAATGATAAGCGAGAGTTTGAATTAATCATACCGAAAGGGGATTTCACATCAGACATCACTAGTTTAGTTAATAATCAGTATATTAACGGAAAAGCGATAACATTTGATTTTAGAGTTAAACTATTTGAAGAGTCTAAATTAGACAATGTTACAGTCTCTTTTGCGGGTGAGACATACTCGTTTAAGGAGGATCCTACAAATCTGAATTTTGACAAATTTAGAGATTGTGCGGATGATATTGATGCAGCTTGTTCGACATTTAAGGGGCAATTACCGGATGACTACGCTTTAGATAATGTAAATATTAATTTAGTGGCGACGGATGTTTGGGCTAATAGGGCACTTAGTTCGAGATTAGTATTGTTAGATAATGAGGCACCAACAATAAGCGATACTTACGAATTATCACCAGGGGACAGTGCTGATAAAGTTCGTTTAACGTTTGATATTGCTGATAATATTTCAGGAAGTGGTTTAAATAATGTGACTTATTCTATATTGGACATTGGCTTTGAAGAAACAAAAACGTCTGACTTCAATTATATTGATGTAGATAAAGATCAAATTAAAGATAAAGAGACAATTTCTGTCACCATTACAGCGAGTGATAATGTTGGCTTGAAGACGGTTAAGAGAATCGCTATTGATTTTAGTAAACCTGAACTAACGTTAGAAATTGCAGGAAGCTCAGAGTTGCTTGGTAATAAAGTGGCATTAAAAGAGCGCTTACAGGACTTTTCTATTAAATCGGTACCAACAGAATCGATTAAGATGAAAGGGTTTACTTTAACGTTAACAAATGACGTTGAAACCATTTCTGAACTTGGTGATTTTGTTGGCGACTCGGGTACGACTCAATTCTCATTTAATGACAGTCAACAGGGTGAATACAAATTAACCTTAGTAGCCACCGACAGTATTGGCCGTGAGATTGCAAGTTTTACCTATGATGAAATGGACTTTAATGCTTTTGGGGCGACGAGTTACGTTGATTTTGTTGAGCCAACTATCGGGACTGTTAACGGAGAACAAATCACTCCGCTACCAACCAATGATCTGTATGAATATGAAGTGACGTCGATCATACAAGACGCAAATCTTAATGAGAACAGTATTGTATCAACGCTCACTGTGGGCTCTCAGACATATTCTCCTAAAACAACGTCTAAACCAAGCTCACCAACAGAGCCTTATGTCTTCCATTATTTAGTGCCTTCAGGTAACTATGTTGCATCTGTAAAAGCGACAGACTTCATTACTCAAGAGGGAGGAAATACTGGCGCTATCACGGTTGCTGAAGCGACGGTTCCAGAGTTAACGATTACGAGTAGTAATAGTGATTTGGGTTCTGAAACGACGTCAATAATCACGTTTACGTTTAATGAAGATGTCATTGAGTTTACGAAAGACGATGTTGTATTAAGTGCCAGTGATTCTGGTGCTACGGGGTCATTAGATACGTCAACTTGGACTGCTGGCCCTGCCCAAAGTTGGACTGCTGTTTATACGGCTCCAAAAGGGGAGAATAAAACAATAACCATTTCAGTCGCAGAAGGGAGTTACACCAGTACGATTACGGTTCCTGGTAATGCAGCGACAACAGATGTTGAAATTAAAGGTGTGATACCTACGGTTTCAAGTACAGCCTTCAATCCAATACATTCAGACAGTTTAAAGACCGTTGGAGTGACGGTTAATTTCTCAACGAATGTGTCGAATGTTAAAGCGACATTATCGGCGACAGAAATTCACTGGACTGCTGGTCAAGAATCAGATCAATGGATTGGAACGGTCTTAGTTCCAGTTAGTTCGGATGACCAATTAGTATTGGTTGTTTCTGAGTACAGTGATACTTATGGAAATATTGGAGAAGCAGACAATAGCGGTGTGTTGTATCTAACGCCAAAGATCATCGTTGATCCTATCTCTGATGGCATGATTAATGAAGATGAAGTGATGAGCGTAGTCGTTAGCGGTACCACCAATCGATTTGATGAAGCTGAAGAAATTATTTTAACGTTTGCCAATTCGGGTGATAGTAATACGCTAAAGGACATAAAGGCCGATATTGATAGTAACGGCCGTTGGACTGCGCCAGCTCAAGATTTATCTGGTTGGGCTGATGGGACTATCACAGTAATGGCAAATGGTTCAAATCAACAAAGTATTGCAGCAGAACAAGCCCCACAAACAACAAAATTAGCAACCGCGAAGCCGACTGTTACATCCATAGTGTCAGATCCAAATTTTGGTGATACGGGAGACAGAGTCAAAGTGACAGCGACGTTCTCGACGCCAGTTACAAATGCGACGGTAATGCTTAGCGGAAATACCGTGACTTGGACTGCTGGTACAGATACGGCTGAATGGGTTGGTGAGGTTCTAGTTCCTGATGGGGGCGTAAATACTCAGTTAAGTTACAGTGTCACTGGTTTTGTCGATGGAAATGGAAATACCGGTGATGCGGATAATAGTAATGTTTTATATTTAACCCCATCAATCACGATTACTCCAATTACTGGCGGAGTGATTAACGAGAGTGACGCAGCGAATCTTATCATTAGCGGCACAACTACACGTTTTGACGCAGGTAAAGAGATCACGGTTGTGTTCAGTAATTCAAAAGATAGCTCGTCGCTCCCAACAGTTATTGCGACAGTGGACAGTGATGGGAACTGGACAGCGGGAGGTGCTAATTTAAGCAGTTGGAGTGATGGTACGATCACAGTAAAAGCAACGGGCTCAAACCAACATAACATTGCTGCGGAAGAGGCGTCAGAAACAGCGACACTTTCGACAGCGAAGCCAACGTTAACGTCTGTGGTATCAAACCCGACATCGGGTAAAACAGGCGATAAAATTGGGGTTACAGCGACTTTCTCTGTTGCCGTAGATAATGCGACGGCGACATTAGGCACAAGTGCTGTGAGGTGGGATTCGGGTCAAGGCTCAGCAACATGGATTGGTGAAGTAACTATTCCGAATTCATCAGCAGCAGATACAGAGTTTACTTATACGGTGAAAGGGTTCAGTGATACTCACGGCAATCTTGGCGATGAATCGACAAGTGGTACCGTGTACTTAACCCCATCAATCACGATTACTCCAATTACTGGCGGAGTGATTAACGAGAGTGACGCGGCCAATCTTATTATTAGCGGCACAACCACGCGTTTTGACGCAGGTAAAGATATCACGGTTGCATTCAGCAATTCGGTAGATGCAAAGAGTGATTCGGTGATTGCGACAGTGGGCAGTGACGGCACTTGGACAGCGACGGGCGTTAATTTAAGCAGTTGGAGTGATGGCACGATCACCGTAAAAGCAACGGGCTCAAACCAACACAACATCGCTGCGGAAGAAGCATCAGAAACAGCTCAACTTTCGACGGTGAAACCAACGTTAACGTCTGTGGTATCAAACCCAACATCGGGTAAATCTGGCGATAAAATTGGAGTTACGGCGACCTTCTCTGTTGCTGTAAATAATGCGACCGCGAAGTTAGGCGCAAGTGATGTGAGGTGGAATTCGGGTCAAGGCTCAGCAACATGGATTGGTGAAGTGGAAATTCCGAGTTCATCAGCAGCAGATACAGAGTTTATTTATTCGGTGAAAGGGTTCAGTGATACTCACGGCAATCTTGGCGATGAATCGACAAGTGGTGCCGTGTACTTAACCCCATCAATCACGATTACTCCAATTACTGGCGGAGTGATTAACGAGAGTGACGCAGCTAATCTTATCATTAGCGGCACAACAACACGTTTTGACGCAGGTAAAGAGATCACGGTTGCGTTCAGTAATTCAAAAGATAGCTCGTCGCTCCCAACAGTTATTGCGACAGTGGACAGTGATGGGAACTGGACAGCGG
>NZ_MAJU01000015.1:12748-56073 GCF_001691055.1 Aliivibrio logei | reverse complement strand
AACGGGCTCAAACCAACATAATATCGCTGCAGAAGAGGCGTCAGAAACGGCTCAACTCTCGACAGTGAAACCAACCGTAATATCAGTGGTATCAAACCCGACATCGGGTAAAGCAGGCGATAAAATTGGAGTTACAGCGACTTTCTCTGTTGCCGTAGATAATGCGACGGCGAAGTTAGGCACAAGTGATGTGACGTGGAAGTCTGGTGAAGACACCGCGGTTTGGGTAGGTGAGGTGGAAATTCCAACTTCATCTGAAACGGATATGGAATGGACTTATACGATTCAAGGATTCAGTGATACTCACGGTAACCTCGGTGAACCAATCACCACTGGCTCGGTGTACTTAACGCCATCAATTACTGTTGATGTGATTTCAGGTGGTGTAATTAACAGCAGCGACATTACGAATGTGGTTGTTAGTGGTAACACCTCTCGATTTGATGACAGTCAAAAAGTGACGTTAGTACTAAGTAATTCAAAGGATGCACAAACGGAAACTGCGGAAGCCAATGTTCAAGGTGATGGCAGTTGGAGTATGGTAGCTCAAGATTTAACAGGTTGGCCTGATGGTGAAGTAACAGCGACAGTCACTGGTTCAAATCAACACGGTATTGCTGCTGAAGCGGTGACAGAGACGGCGACACTTTCGACAGCGAAGCCAACGTTAATATCAGTGGTATCAAACCCAACATCGGGTAAAACAGGCGATAAAATTGGGGTTACAGCGACTTTCTCTGTTGCCGTAGATAATGCGACGGCGACATTAGGCACAAGTGATGTGACGTGGGATTCGGGTCAAGGCTCAGCAACATGGACTGGCGAAGTGGAAATTCCGAGTTCATCAGCAGTGGATACCGAGTTTGCTTATACGGTGAAAGGGTTCAGTGATACTCACGGTAACCTTGGTGAATTAATAACCAGTGGTGCCGTGTACTTAACGCCGTCAATCACGATTACTCCAATTACTGGCGGAGTGATTAACGAGAGTGACGCAGCGAATCTTATCATTAGCGGCACAACGACACGTTTTGACGCAGGTAAAGAGATCACGGTTGTGTTCAGTAATTCAAAAGATAGCTCGTCGCTCCCAACAGTTATTGCGACAGTGGACAGTGATGGGAACTGGACAGCGGGAGGTGCTAATTTAAGCAGTTGGAGTGATGGTACGATCACCGTAAAAGCAACGGGCTCAAACCAACATAACATCGCAGCGAAAGAAGCATCAGAAACGGCTCAACTTTCGACAGAGAAGCCAACGTTAATATCAGTGATATCAAACCCGACATCGGGTAAAGCAGGCGATAAAATTGGAGTTACGGCGACCTTCTCTGTTGCCGTAAATAATGCGACCGCGAAGTTAGACGCAAGTGATGTGACGTGGAAGTCTGGTGAAGACACCGTGGTTTGGGTAGGTGAAGTAACTATTCCGAGTTCATCAGCAGCAGATACAGAGTTTACTTATACGGTGAAAGGGTTCAGTGATACTCACGGCAATCTTGGCGATGAATCGACAAGTGGTGCCGTGTACCTAACCCCATCAATCACGATTACTCCAATTACTGGCGGAGTGATTAACGAGAGTGACGCGGCCAATCTTATTATTAGTGGTACAACGACACGTTTTGACGCAGGTAAAGAGATCACGGTTGCGTTCAGTAATTCAAAAGATAGCTCGTCGCTCCCAACAGTTATTGCGACAGTGGACAGTGATGGGAACTGGACAGCGGCAGGTGCTAATTTAAGCAGTTGGAGTGATGGTACGATCACCGTAAAAGCAACGGGCTCAAACCAACACGGTATTGCTGCAGATGAGGTAACATCGAAGGCTGATCTTGTAACAACGAAACCAATCGTTTCTAATGTAACGTTAAACCCTATAAATCCGTCAAATGGTGACAGTGTTCAAGTGACTATTCGCTTTAATGAAAATGTATCTGATGTTAGTGGATCTTTAGGTCAACCAATTGACTTTTCATCAGTAACAGCACCGACAAATGAATGGGTAGGGACAATAAGCTCTTTAAATGTAGGCGTTGAAAGTAAGAAAGATCTTATTGTGTCAGCTGGTTATAAAGATACATCAGGTAATTTTGGGGATGAGTATACAGAGCAAGTTAATGTCACTCCTGTTAACTATTTCTGATGATTATATTGTTGGATCTAGTGATTCGAATAGTCTACTTATTACAGGTGTAAGTACTGGTTTCTCTAATGGAGATAGACTTGAGGTAAAAGCTCTATCTATTAATGAAATCACAGAAGTATTTAACCAAACTGTTCAAATTCAAAGTGATGGAACTTGGAGTACAACCGCTGAAGATATTTCGGGATGGAATAATTCCGATGTAACGGTCACCGTTGATGGCACGAATAATTCTGGAGTCCACGCTACGACTGTCGATAAGAGTATCACCTTAAACAATAGTATTGCTTTTTTGTATAGGGAGCATTGGATTAGTAAAAAAGCTGCATAATTGTTTATATAAAAATGCCAGTGAATTCACTGGCATTTTTATGAGTATATGGAAAATAATTACGCGATATCATGTTTTAAATTATGTATTGTAAAAAGTACATAACTATAAAATAACACCCAAAAAAATGAGTGAGTAGTTAAGTAAATAACAGTACTTTCTTCATATTGTGAATATAATCCATAGAAAATTACATAAATAGCTTGAGAAATGGCTAAGTACATGATTAAAAATATCTGCCATTGATGTTTAAATATATTCTGTTTATATCCATAAGAATAGATTGCGATCATATAACATATTGTTGTGAATATAATTATATTATCTGTTATATCATCAAATAGAGTTCTCACATTTTGGTTTTCTAAAACTTCAAGTGTCATTATGGTTAAAACAGCAATAATAATAATACTATTGAAGAATGCTCGAGAAAATCGACGATCTTCTAATTGTTCAAGAGTGATGAAAGAGTGTAATCGAATAGCCATAGTTACTGTAGGTTTATTGTTTTGCGCATTCTATGCTATTTCCCTTTTCAAATCCCACTGAAATGATAGTCATAATGACTAAGTTGGCAGTCATTATGGCCACCTCCTTGAGGCTCTAAATTTTAACAAGTAAACCACAATTATTTGATTAATGTTTTGTATGTAAAATGAAGATTAAATGCTGCAGTTAGTTTTGGAATAAAATGAGTTAGTAACCAAAGCGAGGTTTTCATTAAGCCTTGTAAATTGTATTTTATATGAAATTTTTTATTAATAAGGTATACAGTATTACGAATATGAGTATAAAGTGTTTTTTATGTAGGTTGTAATATTTTAAAATAACCCACTGACAAATGAAGGTGGGTTTTATAACCTATTTTATATGTATGAAGCATTCAGTTAATTACCTATATATCATTAAAGTGATTATAAAAAACTCTATACAAAATTGATATTCGCTGATCTTTATAAATATTTAAGTAGGAGGTTGATGAAAGATAAGATGATTAGAAACAAAAACACCAACGAAGAGCTGGTGTTTTTAATGCTAAAAATACTTAGTATCATATCCGTTCTATACGTCACGTACCCAGACATCTTTTACGTGTTTTTTTAGTAGCTCAATGACGCTTTCATGAATAAATACATAACCAAAGTCTTCTTCAAGCTTGAAAATTAAACGCTCTTCAAGAGGAATATTATCTAAACGAGAGAAATCTAATTCAACAGAGTTTAAATCTAACCAATTTAATTTACCGTATTGTTTTTCTTCATTCGTTAAACGGTATGTCTGATGAATATAAGGCATACGGAAGTTTTCAAATACTTTGATTTGCTCATCTGTAGGTTGACTTGGAGAGCAATCGATACGGGCATCCAACCATTCAACCCCATGTTGTACTAAGCTTTCAACTTTTGGGGAAAGATCGTTGATAATGAACAGTTTTGGAGAAAAAGTCATTTCAAGCAGCAAGTCTGGCTCTGTAGGTACAATACGTTCAGGCGTTTGTTGGAAAATAAAGCCTGATAATAGAGTTTTTGAGAGAATATGGTATTCATTTTTCATTATTTAGGCCTTAGAATTTAGGTGCTCGGTTATTGATATCAATTTTTTCTTTTCTTAAACTATTAAATCGGGAGTCAGAATCAATGATATTAAAAAATTCTTCACAGAAAAACATCGCAGTTTCAACACCTTTAACTCTAAATGCAACTCTTTGTTCTAATGGTATTTTTTTTAATTTCTTTTCAGATAGATATAGAATATGAACAATTTGTTTTCCACTTCTTGGTGATATTTCTATATCTGATTTTTCATAGTCTAAGACATCAATAATGTTATTTATTGCGAGTAGATATCGGTTTTCAACTACTCCATCTTCTAGCTCTAACTTAGAGGGGTATACCTCTACAGCGTACGGGTCAAAGCTCATTAGTTTTTGTGCAAATTGAGAGTTTACGGATAAATCACCATTATCTGCAATAGGGCCAACTTGCGTAACTTTACCACCTTCAAAGTCTTTCCATACTATTGAATTATTTGAGGTTGTTGGGTGATAAAAATTAGTGCTATAAAAAAACTCTCTACCATCTACACATGTAAAACTTACACGAGATGTAAAGTAATTTTCTGTAATTAGTGAAAAATACATATTAACCTGCTAAATTATTTTTGTTCTTTAATTGTTTTTAATCGAGATCCATTGTAACAAAACGTTACTACGACCGATTTTTTAGGTGCATTATCCGAAGGTCCGAAGTGTTTTCTATTCGTTTTTGAATCTGGTACACGACAATCATCACATCCTTTTTTATTTTTAGCAAAAAATTTGCCTCTTTGCAGGAGTAATAGTTCGTTTCTACTAATTTCGCCAACTATATCTATGGATAAATCATCAAGAGTTTCAGTGAAGGTTTCAGGATCTGATTTACAAGTTAACCCTTTTAAAATTCTTGCTAGTTTTACGGCAACAATTTTATGGTAACCGTTTAGTATATCTATAACTTCGGCATCTTCTGTATAAAACTTCTTTTTACGTAGATTGGTTTCTTCTTCTGCTTCAGTTTTAAGTTGAGCTGTTAGATTTGTAATTGATAAACCAAGTGATTCTTCATAATGTGTTATTAGTTTTTCATCTTTATGCCCCGATTTATGCAATGGCATCTTATAATGGCATGCGATTCTATCTTCCATAGGAAGGATAACTAAATTCCAAGGATGATTTACATCATATCCTTTATATGTAATCTGTTTTCTACGATAACTTGACAATCGACGGGTTGCTTCACAAGAAATAATATGATGTGATGCAATTGATTTACTCATAAAATTAAGAGGGTGTTTTCTTTTTACAGCAGAGTCTCTTAAACTTTTTGAGCGAATATATCGACCTTCATTTTTTACTATACCCACAATTATAATTTCCTATTTCATCTTTAGAGCTTCGGAGCATTGGTTTTTTTTCGTTCCTGTGATTCGGCGGCAAATCTTACAATGAACTGGTTTCTTATCTTTCTTCTCACTCATTTTATCGTCACTGCGGCCAGATTGAGAAGACTTGCCCGTATTATGCTTAGTTTTCGCAGGATAAACGTGGTCTGCTTGGCCTAAAATACGCTTGAATAAATCATCAAATTCACTCATGGCTTCTTGTAATTTGTTTGGTACTACTTTGTCGATAATGTTAAATTCATCGGCAAGCTTTAAGAAATAATTACTTAATTCGTCTGCTCCCATTCGATTTGCATAAGAAGCAAGCTCAGTAACGACTTGAATACAAGGTTGCAGTACGTCCGAAATAATCTGACTGGCTTGTTTTGCATAGTCAACCCAATTAAGAGTACGTAAGAATTTCTCTGGGTCACCTTTCCCCATGGCTCTCATTATGGCTAATAAATCATCTTTTGAGGTTGCCTTACCTGATTTTAAAGCAACTTTACAAGTACCTTTCACCGCGCTGCCAAATACGGGGATACAACCAATTAACGTCAAAGAGAGGGCTAACCAATTTTCTGGTTTATCGCGTTCTTCTTCGCTTAATAATGTCATGGTATTTGCGACCATGTCTCGAACATCTGCGGCTTGGTCGACAACAGGAAGCATCGTTATTACCGTGCTTGCTAGAATTTGCTCTACAGTCGCGTCGTCATTGAAATCACCGAGAATAACACCCCAAACCCAACTGGTTCCTCCGGCCATTTTTTTCCATGGATTTTCCCAAAAACCAGTCTCACCACGTTTAGTTTCATCAATAATCATTTGAGCTGTCGCATTTTGATTATAATTTGGGTTTTTCTTATCAGGGTTGTTGGGCGTAAATTCACGAGTATCTTCACCGTATTCAATCGTAAATTCTCCAGGTGCAACACCGCTGATACTTGCTCTGCCATTTTGACCTAAACCGCCGTCAAAGACTGCACCAGTTTGGTCTGTTAAGGTATAGCTTGCTCCCTGAACTGGATCACCATCAGAATAAGAAAGAAATAAATCAACCGTATAAGTCCCTTCTTCTTCAGCCGTTACTGATACAGAAGGGTTTTGAGCACCACCTAAACACATGGTGTTGGCTTTATTCATTGTCATTTGATCTGATAAGCGGCAAACGCCTTTACCTTCAAATTTTACGGTAGGAGAGGCAGAGATAAACTCGGCTTCTGCTTCAATCGTGCCAGACGCAACGCCTTTTTTATCACCACCGGCGTCACCGGTACTTTTTGAGAAGGTACTGCCTTTAATGCCGACAGGGTTACCGCCATCCATTGTGATCGTGGTTGTGCCTTTGGCCAAGTCAGCGGCTTTGGCGTTATTGCCATAAGGGATAGGCACAATGGGTTTACCTACTTTAGTGAGGCACACATCGGGTAGGGTTGCGTTTGCTTCCCCTCCAGAGCCTTGGTGGATCACACTCAGTCCATTTGCTGCAACAGTTACGCCCATAATTGAATTACCTTACCTGTAAAATTTAAGAGACAAAATCCCTGTGTCATTTATTGATAAATTGACAGTAGTTTTTGAAAACGTACGTCAATAACGAGGTACGTTGCTGCATATAACGCCGCAAAAAGTACCGCGCTTACCCCAAGAATGAGTTTTGGGGGTAATACACGTTTTAATGGTTTTTTTAAATATTTGGATTTTACATCCACTAAAGCGACTTTTTCTTGCTCTGCAAGGCGCTCATCACGGACAAGGCGATAAATCGTATTGCCAATTTCAGCAAGACTTTCTGCCCCTCGTTCTGCACGGCCGTATTTGCCTTTAAAGCCGAGTTGCAGCAATAAATACAAAAACTCAATCACGTGGCGGTATTTCTTTGGATCGGCTTTTAATCGCTCTAGAATCACAAAAAACTTATCACCCCCTGAGGTTTCATTATGAAACTCAGACAACAGACTGTTTTGGCTCCAGTTACTGTTTGCTCCCCATTCTTGTCGGCATACGGATTCATCCATCGCGGCACACAAGCAATAACGAATAACCAAAATAGAAGCGCGATCCACTTCCATTTCATTAAGCATGCGTTCGCCTTTGCGAATTTCACGAGCGACTTGCTCACGAAAGGGCATTGGGTCATCAAGCCAAGGAATAGACGACATGCAAGATAAGCTCGCAATCAACCACGTAAATTGGTCAACTAATGGGTTTATTCCCATTGATGTTATGGTTAATTCACTGACTGAAATATTCCGAGATAAATCAGGGGCGGGCATTACCTCCATCGGTTTGCCCGGCTCTGGTTGAAAGAGTACGACGGTTACATCGTCTTCGGTGTAACTCATAATCTAACGGCCCAGAGTTGCAATGATAGGTTCGCAAAGTCCCCCGCCACATGAACAGCAATGGCGGCCGCTTTGTTTAGTGCAGCCCATTCATCACTGGCTTTGTCTAGTTCAAAGTAGGTGTAGCCAGCGTGATAAGGCAGAGCACGAGGCACTACTGGCATTGGTTTGATACGAATACCAGGCAATTGCAGATTGATAAGCTCACGAATGTTATCAATTGAGCCAATCTTAGTCTGAGAGACAAATTGAGTATGAAGAATATCGAGAGTCACATCGGCTTTCACGGCTAAGATAAAGGTCGTCGCGTCTACAATGCTTCTGTCTGCAATCGGAGCAACACGTATACCATAACCTTGCTCTTTGAGAGTGAGAGGGATAGCGCGTTGTTCTGACATCACACTTAAGGTCATTTTTGAGTTATTTAGGATCGTTGATAAACAGCTTGTTAAGTTACCGTGGTTATAAGGAACGAATTCCTGTGGGCGACGAGATGCTGAGCATAACGTGGCTAATTCACCTTCAGCTTGCAATAATACACGGTAGAAACTTTCGGGATGAACACCTTCAATATTCGAAAAGTGCCAGAACAAAGGTTCATAACGATTCAAGGCTTGTAAAAGCATAAAGTCAGAAACCGAAGACACGCCTTGCTGATCAACAACGCCTAAACGTTGAACAATGGATTCAGCACGATGGCGAAGCATTGATGCAAACTCGGTAGTGAATTTTTTGAGTACGTTTGATGCATTTATATCAATACAAGTAGGGATGTATGACTTGTCTAGAATAATACTGCCATCGGGTTTTACTTCTGAAATTTTCAAAATAGGGATCGAAGTGTAAGCACTCTTATCTTCATCTTCGTACATTAAACAAAAGTTAAGCTTACCAATGGTGATGTTAGCGATTTCTTCACTGTCATAACAGGCATCAACGGCATCTTGAGTGTGCATTGTGTAACGCGCACCATCTTTACTTGTACCAAATAGCTCTGAGCGTTCAGATGGAAGAGGACAGCACAAATATAAGACTTTATTTGCAATAGAAGCATCGACGTCTTTTACTTCAGGTAATGACGCGTGCAATGGCAAATCAAAAGGAGTGCGATCTTGCAAGATCCCTTCAGCGTGAGTGATACCGATTTTACCTAACGCCAATAGTTCCGTATTGATTTCAATGCGTTTTATTCCCCAATGAAGAGGAGATTCAAACCCACTTAGCATTCCACTTTGTCTGCCTTGATAGCGATCTAACTGCTGGAAATGTTGCGGTTTCATGAACATTCCATCTTGCCACACGACAGGGTTATATAATGACATTGTTGATATCCTTAAAAATATGTTTGTTCAATACCGCGAGTATTGTTTGACGATAGTTCGCTGTCTTTTAGTGACAATTTAAGAAAATATTCACTTTTCTCTTCAATCAGCTCTACTTTGCGCCACGAGGATCCATTAATGTCTCGAAAGGCAACAGAGAAGCCAATGGCTCGTGTTTCAGGATCAAGCACTAAGGTTTCGTGAATGACATCGCCTGGCTGTATTTGGTATTCGTAGCGTTTGATGTATTCATCGCCAAGAGAGGCTTTGTCATTCTCAAAGAGAGCAAAAAAGTCGAGATTACGAAATAGCACAGGGGAGTTCAGTTCGTGGATTCGAAGGATCACAGGAGATGATTGACCTCCTTCTCGAACATTGAGAATACTGTCTGCCGTAATAATCAATTCTATTGATGAGGTTTCAGGAGTGATCCCTGTCGATTCCTTAAATTGATCCCACATGGTGCAACCAGAGAGAAGTAAAATAAGGGTGAGTGTGAGTATATTTCGCATGTTAAGCCTTAGCATTTTTGCTGTATTGCTCTTTGATTTTCTGCTGAAGTGCAGTGCCTGAGATATCTACTTTTTCGGTGTTGTTTTTATGGTAGAAATCGATGTATTCCTTCCATAATTTTCGTTTTGGCATAAAGCGAGATTGCGAACGTAGGTTGTTAGAAAATACTCGGGGATCAAAAGCTTGAATTTGTTGATTCACAATCTCATTGGTTGCTTGAGACATTTTTATTTTATGAGAATCAAGTTCATCTAAGATCTGTTCAATTAATTCATTCGGGGACAGCAATTGCTGTTGATTAAGAGACAACATTAATTCCACTATATTGGTGAGTGGTGTGTCTTGCTCTGTGTCTTTAATTGCTTTTATTTCGCTTAAATCTTTCTGTAAATCATTAATACAAAGGCGTAGACATGTCCCCATTTGTTGGAAAAAATGCGTGTCAATATTATTGAACTGAGCCTCAGATATCCCCAATCCTTTAAAAAATGCGTCTTTAAAATGATCATTGGATGAGTTGGTATTTATTTGAGGAACCATCGCGTGTTGAGATGGCTCTATTCCTGAATAGTAGGCTGGTTCTGGTTTTTTCTCCGCAGGCTCTTGGGGAGCAGATGCGTGTTGTGTCTGTATAGTTTGTGTGACTTCTTCCCAAGATTGTTGAGTCGGTGCTGCTTGTACTGTTTGAGGTGCAGGGTCGGGCGCATTAAAGACCGTTTCTGGAGTCAGTTGCTCCATTGGTTTTGGCTCTGCAGATAAATCAGAAGACAACCAATCTTCAGGGATCATATTAGGCATATGAAACTCAGAATGAACACTGTCACTGTCATCAAGTAATTGGCGTGATGGGGCGTATTCAGGCACATGATGTTGCGCTTTTTCTTCGTGCTCACTCAGTAAAAAATCATCATCATCTTTGAGTGTGAAGTTTAAGTGCGTCACTGGATCTTGAGTATCGATATCGTCTTGTCGAGTTTCGATAAATAAGTCTTCGACGGATCCCGTTTGGTTCGCTGTCACGTCTTTGTATTCTGCTAAATTAAGCAATGGGTCGGTTGAATCTGATTCAGTGGTGATATCCGCCGCAATATTCACGGTGTTCGATAATTTTTCGAGCCCAACAGAAACTTCATAACGGCCAAGAACAATGTTGTCACCATCATACAAAGAGATGGGTTGGTTTTTTAATAATTTATTGCCATTAACCAAGGTTCCATTCGTGCTGACATCACTTAAATAATAAGTGTCACCATAAACACTGATTAAGCAATGAGAGCCTGAAATGAATCGATTATGATCAATTAAACTCAAGGTGTTACTTGGATTACGACCTAAAGAACCGCCACTTTCTGGCATTTCGATGTGCTTACCACCCGTGTATTCTTCCGGTGATTTTGTAATGTACAGCGTCAGTTGATTTAAATTCACTTTCGCCCCTTAAAATAGCAGTGATACGGAGAGCTCTATACCACCCAAACCGTCGTTATAAAGAGGTTGGATGTACGATGCTTGAGGAATAATTTGTAGATGAGCGTCAGGGTTTCCCCCAAGTTTGATGACGGTGCCAAAGGTAACGACGGCACCAACTTCAAATTGATCAATATCGTCGAGTTGAGAACCGTATTTAAAGCCATCATTATCGACTTTCCATCGATTGCCATATTGGCTATAGCCCAGAGAAAGACCGGCACCGACATAAGGAGTAAATGCCCATAAGCTGCCTAATGCGTACTGAGGAACAATACGTAATTCATAATTGGTGACTTCTTGATAAACCCCATTGGCAGGCGCATCTATGTAATCGGAAAGATAATTAAACCCAAGCCACCAACGCCAGCGATTGTTGTTTTCATCAATTGGTCGCGTATGAACTAACCCGTAACTGATCGTGCTGAGTTCGCCACTCATTCCTTGTTCGTACTCAGTAGATTCTATCGTTCTTAAACTCGCGGTTGCGCCGTAACGTTCACCTTTAGCAAAAGTGGGCGCAGAAAAAGCAAGTATTAAAGCCATAAAACCCAGTTGGATTGGCTTAGCCATTGTGTCGATCCTCTAACAAATTATTTTTGTTCTACCTTATTTAGCCTGCCAAAATATCAACTTAATTTGTTATTTCAATACGGTAGTGCAGGCTTATAAAAAAACACTCGTAATCACTGTTTGAATAGTCAAAATAACTAGCAATTCAGTTAATTTGAATTTGAACTTTAGACGATAAAGGTTGAGCTATCTTGTGTTTGTTTTCGTTCTTAATATTGGATTTTATTGTTGAATAAGATAAATAGGCGTCAGTATGGACATCATAAATGTTGGAGTGATGGTTGGTGAAAAGAGATCGGTTAATAACGGGAGAAGTGTGATTTTAATTAAGTTGAAATACAAAAAAAGCAGAGGGTGAGCTCTGCTTTTTGGAAATATAGAAATGAGAATGGGGGTTTAAGGTTACGGTTTCAATTTTTCAAGAACCGATGATAAGGGTTGTGGTTTCGCAATTAAAAAGCCTTGTACTTTATCGACGCCACAATTTGAGACAAATTGATATTCTTGCTTTGTTTCTACGCCTTCAGCGACCACTTCACAATCCGCCACGTCGCCCATTTTTACGATCAATTGATACAGATCTTTGCCTTTCTTCGTTGAGGCATCCAACAATAATGACCGGTCCAATTTTATCTTATCAAATGGGTATTTAAGCAAGTGAGGAAATGACGCATAACCAGTGCCAAAATCATCCATCGCAATCTTTATGCCGTGAGATTTTAAAGTTTCAAGTGTGGTTAATAGATTTTGATTGTCACTTAAAATCGCTTCTTCGGTGATCTCGATTTCTAACCAGTGTGGTGAAATCGCATAATGTTGTAACCGCGTAAGTAAATGAGAGGCGAAATCATGGTTTTCAATAGAAGCGACCGAAATGTTAACGGCGATTCGATGTGATGGAGATAACGTCATTTCTTGCATGTCAGAAAGCACTTTATCGATCACCAATTTATCAAGCATGGGCATCATATTAAGCAACTGAAAATCGGCAATAAAGATCGGAGGACAGATTCTCCCTGATTTGTCTTGATAGCGTAGTAAGGCTTCAAAGGAAAAATCATTTTTATCGCTAATAGATTGCAAAAGTTGATAATACATAATGAACTCACCTTCTCGGAGAAGGCGAGCTAATCGTTTTTGCGATGAGGAGGTACTAAGGCTGTTTGCCGCCGAACTTCTTACGCTATCTAATAGATTCTTAAAGATGGATTTTTCTATTGTTGAATCAGGCAGAGTGGATTTTAAATAGAGTGAATACTTGCCCGCAAAGCTTAAATAAAACGGACGATAAATAAAGATCCCGATGATAATGATCACTAATTGCAGGATAGATCCGTCGATATCATCTCCCATTGCAATGTATCCACTAAAGAGGGGGGGCGTCATCCAATCCACAATGCTGACGATGGGTGAAATAAGACCAGACTCGATACAAATGTAGGTGATAAGAAAACTGACAAGAGGTAGCGTGACAAAGGGGATGATCAATAATGGATTGAAGATAATAGGTAAGCCAAACAGCAAAACTTCATTGATATTGAACATGACTAGAGGAAAAGCCGCTAATGCAAGCATTCTGTGGTTTCGTTCTTTAGAAAACAAGAGGATGCACAGCAGTAAACTGATGCTATTACCTGAGCCACCCATTGACATAAAGGCATCATAAAAGCCTTGATTGATCGTGTGTAATGGTGCTTCGCCCGCTAGCCATTCGGTCATGTTGTGTTGCGTTTCTGCAAAAATAGCCTGTTTAGTGGCGAACAACATGTTATGGCCGTTAATGCCAATTGCCCCTAATAAACCTAATAAGGTTTGGTAAAGTAACCCCCCAGTTAGAGTCAAAGGATCTGCACTGAAATTACCAATAAGCGATGAAAAAGTCTCAATACATTTGGAGGCAATTTTTGATAGAAAGAGAGCTGAAGCGATAAAAACAAAGAAATGTAAAACATGCTTGAATAGACGTGAAGAAAAATCTAAGGCTTGAGGCTCAAGCTGTTGCAAGCTAAATCGAGAGCAATAAAGAAACGTAATTAATGCGCTTAATAAAGCAAGAAGCGGGTTGTTCGGGAAATTATAAGGAACAGATAAACTGCCATTTTCAACAGAAACCAGATAGAAAAGCGCTAAGGTATAAATAATGAATGAAGCGCTATTAAACGTTGTTTTATGAGAGAGATAATACCCAGCCACGATACAAAATGAGAGTGGGTAGATATTAATCAATACGTTTGAAAGATTAAAAAGTAACGTTGATAATTCATGAAGTTCAATGAAATTAAAAGCATGAGCAAATAACACCATAATAGCGTTTGATAGTGTTAACGGCAGTAATAGTAAGGCAATGGCTGAAAGATCATAAATGTAAGAATGAGAGGTGGTACGTGTCTGTTTGATTTTTTGTTTAAATGTAGACACTAACGCTAAATATGTTTTATTAAGAAAAAGTGAACAGAAGGCAGTTTTCAAAAGAGGTTTCCAATAAAAGATTACATGGTATGGCTTAGTACATAATCTAGAATAGATGTGTAGTTCGACAACAATGAACCGTTAGCTAATAAGTTAAAGTTATTTTTTATGTTAGATGTTGTTTTTATGTCACATGCATGGGCTGCGAAAAGCGGTGGATTCTGGCATACAGTTCATCATCTGGCTAGCATTAGTTTCTCTTATTAGAAATTGATTTAAAATGCGTTTTTAATGTAAAAAAAAGGTGAACCTTTAAGGTTCACCTTTACTGTATTGTGTTATTTTTTGCAGTGAAAAATTATTCTTCGTAGCTATCAATACTTGGGCAAGAACAAATTAAGTTTCGGTCACCGTACACGTTATCAACGCGATTTACCGTTGGCCAATATTTAGATGCTTTTGCTTGAGCTGATGGGAAGCAAGCCACTTCACGAGTGTATGGGTGATCCCACTCGTTCGACATTAGATCAACTTGAGTATGCGGTGCATTCACAAGTGGATTATTGTCTAACGGCCATTCGCCTTGTTGAACTTTATTCATCTCTTCACGGATTGCGATCATTGCTTCACAGAAACGATCCAATTCGGCTAAGTCTTCAGATTCTGTTGGCTCAATCATTAACGTACCCGCAACAGGGAACGACATGGTTGGTGCATGGAAACCAAAGTCCATCAAACGTTTCGCAATGTCTTCTTCACTGATCCCTGTTGCTTCTTTAAGCGGACGGATATCAATAATACATTCGTGAGCAATTCGACCATTCGTACCACGGTATAAAACAGGATAGTGAGGGCGTAAACGCTCCATTACGTAGTTCGCATTTAAGATCGCCACTTTAGTCGCTTCAGTCAGGCCCATTTCACCCATCATCGCAATGTATGCCCATGAAATAGGAAGAATAGAGGCACTGCCTAGATCCGCAGCAGAAACCGCATAATCTGGACCTTGAACGCCATTTTCAGAGTGACCAGGAAGGAAAGGAGCCAGGTGAGATTTAACACCGATAGGGCCCATACCCGGACCACCACCGCCATGCGGAATACAGAAGGTTTTATGTAGGTTTAAGTGAGAAACATCTGAACCAATAAAGCCCGGGCTGGTTAAACCAACTTGTGCATTCATGTTTGCACCATCAAGGTACACTTGACCGCCTGCTTCATGAACCATGTCACACACTTCACGCACTTGCTCTTCATACACACCGTGCGTAGAAGGGTAAGTGATCATGATACTTGATAGATTTTCTTGATGTTTTGCGATTTTTTCAGCCAAATCGACCATGTCGATATTGCCGTTATCATCACATTTAACGACAACCACTTTCATTGACACCATTGATGCGGTCGCAGGGTTAGTACCGTGTGCAGAGCTTGGGATCAAGCACACATTACGGTGACCTTCGTTGCGGCTTTCATGGTAACGCTGAATCGCAATTAACCCTGCGTATTCGCCAGATGCGCCTGAGTTCGGTTGCAGAGAAAAATCATCGTAGCCTGTGATTTCACACAGCATCGATTTTAGAGACGTTGCTAAGGTTGTGTAACCTGCCGCTTGGTTAAGTGGTGCGAATGGGTGAATACCACCAAATTCAGGCCACGTGACGGGAAGCATTTCAGCCACGGCGTTTAACTTCATGGTACAAGATCCTAGTGGGATCATGCCGTGAGTTAATGAGAAATCTTTGTTTTCCAGTTTTTTCAAATAACGCAGCATTTGTGTTTCGCTGTGATGCGTATTAAACACTGGGTGAGTTAAGAACGATGAAGTACGACGACACGCTTCAGGTATAGCCGAGAACTCATCTTGACCAATATCATTTGATAAGCTGTCACACTCTGCGTTATCAACACCAAATACAGCGAGTAACGCCACTAAATCAGAAACCGTGGTGGTTTCATCAAAGCTAATGCCAAGTTCAGTATCAAACTTACGTAGGTTGATGCTTGCGGCTAGGGCTTTGGTGTAAAGAATGTCAGTTTGTTGTTCTGTCTTAACCGTTAACGTATCAAAGAAGTGTTGATGTGTTAATTCAAATCCTGCTGATTGCAGAGATTTTGCTACGATAGCCGTGAAATGATGCACACGACGAGCGATAGTTTTTAATCCTTCAGGACCATGATACACCGCATAGAAAGAGGCCATGTTTGCAAGTAACGCTTGAGCCGTACAAATATTTGATGTCGCTTTTTCACGACGAATATGTTGCTCACGCGTTTGCATTGCCATACGCAGCGCTTGGTTGCCTTTTGAATCAATAGACACCCCAATCACACGACCCGGCATAGAACGTTTTAGTTTTTCACGTGTTGCCATGAATGCAGCGTGTGGGCCGCCGTATCCCATTGGAACACCAAAGCGTTGTGCGCTACCAATTGCTATATCCGCACCCATTTCACCAACAGGTTTAAGAAGTACTGAAGCAAGTAGGTCAGTAGCTACAACCACTAAGGTTTTCTTAGCGTGCGCTTGTTCAATCAATGTTGTGAGATCTTTAACTTCACCCGTGGTTCCCGGGTATTGAAGTAGGGCACCAAACACATCATGTGAATCTAAATTTGAGTCAGTATCAACAACAACGTCAAAACCGATGAATTTCGCTCGAGTTTTGATTACCGCTAAGGTTTGTGGATGAACATCATCTGCCACAAAGAAAGTCGAGCTCTTGTTTTTACCACCACGCTTACACAGTGTCATGGCTTCTGCTGCTGCGGTCGCTTCATCAAGAAGGGACGCGTTAGCAATATCAAGGCCTGTTAAATCCATTACCATTTGTTGATAATTAAGTAATGCTTCTAAACGACCTTGAGAAATCTCAGGTTGATATGGCGTGTAAGCGGTGTACCAACCTGGGTTTTCGAATACATTACGTAAAATCACATTAGGTGTGTGCGTATTGTAATAACCTTGGCCGATATAGCTTGTGTTTAATGTGTTTTGTTGAGCGATTTGTTTTAACTCAGCAAGCATGGCATTTTCAGAAAGGCCGTGAGGTAATTGCATTGGCTGAGGCAAACGAATTGAGCTTGGTACGGTTTCTTCGATTAATTTTTCTAGTGTTTCAGCGCCAACCGTATTGAGCATATGTTGATGCTGTGAAGAAGCGGGACCATTGTGGCGACGAATAAACTCGTTATCCGTGCCTAATTGTTGAAGAAGCTGACTCATGATCTTAATCCTTTTTGTTATTTTTATTCTTCTTCGATGCTTTCAAGGTATTGATCGCCAGGAATTAAGCTTTCTAGTTGGCCTTCATCAGACAGTTTGATTTTAGCAATCCAACCACCTTCATACGGTTCTTCGTTAACAAGCTCAGGACTGTCTTCAAGCTCTTCATTGATTTCTACAATCACACCAGAAATAGGTGCGTAAATGTCAGAAGCGGCTTTAACTGATTCAACCAAAGAGAAGTTTTCTCCTGCTGTTACTTCGTCATCAACGTCAGGTAAGTCTACAAATACAACATCACCAAGTAAGCCTTGAGCGTGGTTTGAGATACCAACTGTTACCGTACCGTCGCCATTTTCACGTACCCATTCGTGGCTTGCTGTAAATTTAAGATCTTTTTCCATGATTCTTCTCCAGTGTGAGTTGCTATTAGCAAATTAGCATTAAGTGAAATCAGAAGTGAGGGCGGTATTAATTACATCCATCACATTACATCTGATAAACATACAAGTGTGAAATGCAACATTCAACGTCGAAGTTTCCAATAAGAAACTTTGTTTCCCGTTTTGCTACCTAGCGCACTATTTGAGCATCCTTGTTGCCTTTTCTCTCGCAATTTTCCTCTGTAAAGTGAATATTAAGAGCGCTATTTGGATGCTTAATGAGCAAGGAGAGCCACTTGAGTGAACCAAGGAATATAATGACAGAGGCTAAAATCGTTAAAATAGAGAAAAATAACGAAGAGCAACCGATTGCTCCTCTCGATCTTGGTAAAAGATTAAAAGACATTCGTATTCAGCTTGGATTGACGCTTGAAGAAGCCAGCAAGCGAACGGGTTTGGCTCGTTCAACGTTATCAAAAATAGAAAATGAACAAATATCCCCCACATTTCAGGCGTTGCAAAAGCTAGCCAGTGGATTGGATATTGATATCCCGCAAATATTTGAGCCGCCAAAGAAAAAAGGCGCGGTAGGAAGACGAGATATCACACTGGCAGATCAAGGTAAGCCGCATCCAACGGCCACTTATGAACATGAACTGCTGGCGACGCAATTATCCAACAAAAGAATGATGCCATTTAAAAGCCGCATACGTGCTCGAGATTTTAATGCGTACGCAGAATGGGTTCGTCATGACGGAGAAGAATTTTTATTGGTTCTAGAAGGTGAAGTTTGTTTTTACAGCGAATTCTATGAACCTGTTAATTTAGCGGTAGGGGACAGTGTTTATTACGAAGCAAGTATGGGACACGTGCTTATTTCAATCAGTGAAGAAGACGCTCAAATTCTCTGGGTTACGGCCAAATAATACGTAATCAATAAACGCTTACTTAATTAGAAAAATAACGACTAAATCAGCCAGTGATGGCACATGGAGAAAGAAGAATGTCAGAACAACTAAATAAAACTGCACTTTTTGATATGCACGTAGCTGCTGGCGCAAAAATGGTGCCATTTGCCGGTTATGATATGCCTGTCCAGTACCCACTTGGTGTGAAAAAAGAACACCTTCATACGCGTGATTCGGCGGGGTTGTTTGATGTATCGCACATGGGACAACTGCGATTAAAAGGTGAGGGCGCGGCGGCTGCATTAGAAGCATTGGTTCCGGTTGATATTATTGACCTTCCTTCTCAAAAACAACGTTATGCGTTCTTCACTAATGAAGAAGGCGGCATTATGGATGATTTGATGGTGGCTAATTTTGGTGATCATCTGTTTGTGGTAGTGAATGCGGCATGTAAAGAACAAGATATTGCGCATTTACAAGCACACTTACCAAAAGGCGTTGAACTTGAAGTGATTGAAGATCGTGCTTTACTCGCACTTCAAGGACCAAAAGCCGCAGATGTGTTATCAAGGCTTCAACCTGCTGTGGCAAACATGTTGTTCATGGATTCAATTACGATCGATATTAATGGCATCGAATGTTATGTTAGCCGCTCTGGTTATACTGGCGAAGATGGTTATGAAATTTCTGTACCCAATGCTAAAGCAGCAGAACTAGCAGAGACATTAACGTCATTTGAAGAAGTGGAATGGATTGGTCTTGGTGCGCGTGATTCACTGCGCTTAGAGTGCGGTCTGTGCTTGTATGGTCATGATTTAGATACCACCACCACACCAGTTGAAGCAAGCTTGTTGTGGGGTATCAGTAAGAACCGTCGTGCGGACGGTGAAAGAGCCGGTGGTTTCCCTGGTGCGGATATTATTCTTAAACAGATTGAAACCAAAGATGTAAACCGTAAGCGTGTCGGTCTAGTTGGACAAACCAAGGCTCCAGTGCGTGAAGGCTGTAAATTGTTTGATGCGAATGATACTGAAATTGGTGTTATAACCTCTGGTACTGCAGGTCCGACAGCAGGTAAACCGGTGTCAATGGGATACTTAAGAACCGATCTTGCTATTATTGGCACTGAAGTATTCGCTGAAGTTCGAGGCAAAAAATTAGCAATGACCGTTGAAAAAATGCCGTTTGTACCTCAGCGTTATTATCGCGGTTAATCTTGAGTACGTTAATTTACGCTCTCAGTTTTAAAGAGTAAAGAAAGCCTCCAGACTTATTTGAGTTTGGAGGCTTTTATTTTGGATTATAGAACAGGTAATAACCTTGTTTGTATTCTCACCTAAAAAACGCGTGTTGTTGGTGTGTCGCCGATTAATACATCGTTGACGCGAGAGTATTTATCAATATTGGGATCTACGTTAGCTTATGGTAAAGCGTCTATTTCAATAATTTAACGGTTGAGCAAGTAATGCGGTGTCGTTGATATATATAATCGTCTAAAGAGATTTTTCTATGTTAAGAAAAAAGTGAGCGATGAAAATTACCGTTAACGTGTAAATTTATTGGAAAATTCATGAGTTTTACACTAAATTTTAATAGGAATGTAAACAAAAGAGAATCGCATTTTGGATCAATTTCAAATTTGTGATTATTTTTATTATTACGACATTATTAGCAAATATGAGAAGAATGGTGAGTTTTTGCTTTTAGAACTGAATTTTTTGCACAGTGTACATTAATGGCAAGTCATTGTTCTATAGGTGTAAAGTGAATCCTGGCGAACACTTGTAAGCTCGGAAGTATTTGCAAAAAAACGTGACGTGTAACACAATTGTACTTCTGGCGATTAAGCATTGTTTTTACGATTAGATATCAAATAAGGTTTCTCTATGAAGGTTGTCGATTTTCTGAAGCATAAGCGTGAATATCTGGCGAAACATCCATTTGAATTAAAAGACTGGATGTCACCAACCATTAAGGATTACTGGATTGAGTTTTTACAAAAAGCCAATAATATTCACATTATTTCTTGGGTGAAAGAGCACAAGCGTACCGTTAATTGTACGCAAGAAGCTGTTCAACCAGAGCCTGTTGAGATGAATGCAGAGACACAAACACTATACGAAGAACTGACTGCGCAATTAGGTGATGAAATTCACGTAGGCAGTTGGTCTGTAATGGATCAAGAACGTATCAATAATTTTGGTGCCGTTACAGAAGATCCACAATGGATTCATACCGATCCAGAAAGAGCCGCCGCAGAGTCACCTTTTAAAACCACTATTGCGCATGGCTTTTTAACATTATCAATGTTGTCTAAGATGACCGATAATGTAGGTAATGATAATTTACTTTTCCCTACGGCTAAAATGACGGTGAATTACGGATTGAACAAAGTTCGTTTTCCATACCCAGTAAAAGCAGGCAAGCGTATTCGTTCAAGGAGCACACTGTTATCAGTGACGCCGATTAAACGTGGCTTAGAAATTGAAACAGAAGTAAAAGTTGAGATCGAGAAATGTCGCCGCCCAGGGTGTGTTGCTGTTTCGGTGATCCGTTTATATTTCTAAAAGTGTAAAAACTGCTTACTTTATCGCTATTAAATGAAAAAGCCGCCGTATTCTTTATCGTTATTGTATAAAGAATACAGCGGCTTTTTTGTGTCTATTGTTTATTATTGTATTAACTGTTTATTACTGCATTGACGAAACAATACTTTCTCTGTGTCTTGCGCCACGTAACATTGCTTGGACAAGTTCTGTCGCCTCAAATTTGGTTAGGGCTTCATGTGCGCCGACTTGGTGTGCTTGTTCTACACAGATCTCGCTCGAAAGTGAAGTATGTAAGATAATGTACGCGTCTTTTAAACGAACGTCATTTTGGATTTCAAAGGCCAATTCATAGCCATCCAAACCGGGCATTTCAATGTCGCTAACAATAATATCAAATGGTCTCTGCTCCTGAGAGGCTTGTTTGAGTCTTTCATACGCATCCAAACCATTGGTTGCTACCTGATACGGAATGTTAATACTGTCTAAGGCACTAGAAAGTTGTTTTCTGGCAACGACAGAGTCATCGACGAGCATTATTTGCAGAGGTTTGAGCTTTTCTCTTTCTACATCAGAGAGAATTGGGTATAAATTTGATGTGTCTTCAGGGAAGATTTTTGAAAGCAACAATTCGACATCAAGCAATTGTACAATGCTATTTTCAACTCGTGTTATTCCAGTGACAAAGACATTTTTCCCTGCCGTTTCTGGAGAGGGTTCAATGGCTTTCCAATCGCATTCAATGATCTTATCAATGGCTCTTACTGCAAATCCCACGACCGTACGCATACAGTCAGTAATGATAATGTAGCAATTGTCGAACTCTTCTTTTTGAAGGGGACGAAAACCCACAGCAGCAGACATATCAATGATAGGAATCGCCATGTTTCTGATCGTTGCCGTTCCTAATACATGATGATGAGAATAAGGGATAGACGTTAATGCCTGAAAGGGAACGATCTCGCGAACTTTTAATGTACCAATAGCAAAACGTTGGGTTAACGTAAGCTTAAATAGCAACATACCTTGTGATTGGTTCGCCTTACTTTTCATCGATGCTAGCCTTTAATGAGGTAAATGGAGTTTCTTTTTATAGAGACCATTGTAGTTTTTTTGAGACGACATTGAAAGGTGAGGGTATCATTTGTATAAGGATAAACGGTATAATTACGCGATATTTACATGACATTATCTTGAGGCATTCATGGCTAATACGGCATCAGCACTACATATTCTTGTTAAACATAAAGAGCAAGCTGAAGACATCATTAAACAGCTTAATAAAGGCGCAAAATTTCATGTGCTAGCAAAGAAATATTCGAGCTGTCCATCAGGTAAAAAAGGGGGCGATTTGGGTGAATTTAAAAAAGGCCAAATGGTACCGCAGTTTGATAAAGTGTGTTTTAGTGGTGAAACGTTAGTTCCTCATTTAGTGAAAACCAAATTTGGTTGGCATGTGATTAAAGTACTTTATCGTACTTAAATTGACTGACCGAACGTTGAATCAATAAATACAAAAAATCCGACGCATGACGTCGGATTTTTATTATCTATAAAAACTATAGTAGAGAGATTAACGCTCCCAATACGCTTCTTCTAAACAATCTTCACGCTCTGGCATTGCTTTAGAAAGACGTGGAGAGTGTTGAGTTAACACTTCGTAGCTTGCGCGATTTGAGTATTTACAAATTTGAGAGAAAGAGGAATAAGTTAAATATTCTTTATCATGCTTGCTTGAGTTAGGCACATTTTCTTTATGATAGAAGTTTGCAGCCATGTCGTGCAGTAATGCTGACAATGCCGCATCGCCTGCACCGTTAGTATTTTTAATCTCCATTGGGCCACCCATGTAAGGGGCAATGTGAGAAGAGACTTTAATTGGCTTAGTACAGAATGCTTTCATCATTGGACGGCTGTATTCAAAGCGATTGAACTCAGGAATGTTACCAGGAAGAAGTGGTTTATCAGTTTCACGTTTCATGCTTTCTTCAGTGAAGCCAGCCATGTAAAGACCGACAGGGCCTGCGGTACAAAGCACTAAATCAACCCATTCTAAGGCTTTATCCGCCGCGAGTAGGGGATCTTTCTCACCGGTTAACGCTTCTGCTTCTTCTTCGTTCATTGCCACAACAGTGACATTTTCCTTCAAGAATTTCTGCCACCATTCCGCTTTACCTTCAATGACGTATTTTGTGCCAAGCGTTAAAACGACAGGAACACCGTGCTCTTTCGCGCAATCAATCGCTTTTTGAACGGCATCCATCATTGGATCGCCTTCTTTACCTCGAACAAGGTAAGAAGAAATCACTAATGCAGAGGCTTTATCAAAGATATGTTCAGGTACGTGTGCAGGACACAGTTGGTTCATGTCACCTTCGTTGATTGCAAACGTACGTTCGCCATCTTCTGTGATCAGCGTATAACAGCGGCCAATAGGGCCTTGAACCGGTTGTAAATGGTCTAAGTCCATACGGCTTGTCGTGTTACATAGGTAACGATAAGCGTAAGAACCGATTTTGATGTTTTCACTCATGACACCCAATAAAATAGATTTACTGTCGGCAAGTACTGAGTAGTTATGAAGGGTATTACCAATCGTATCGCCAGGGTATTCATGGCTTATTAAGTTTCTTTCAAAGAGTTCTTTATACAATGCTTCGGCTTTCGCTTCTTCAAGAACTAATGAATGGCCTTTACTTAATTGATGACGTTCTAAAAAATCATCATCGACTTTCGCTTCGATATCAACAATTGTTTGACCAACACCAATAAGATGAGTTCTCTCAAGTTTTGGTGTTTGGTTAATTTGATTCACTAGTGGATCGCGAGTGTGAACAGGAAAATAGTGTTTAGACTTACGTTGGCCAGGAAACTTCATGAATTAAATGTCATTAATAAGTGAATTTTCCGAGATTATATCACAACTTTTTTCATTAACATTCATGAATACATTAAAAATTTGCGAAGTAGATCACTCATGTTTTATTGGCTCAAATAGCAAACGTTTACCTTTCTTGCTTTTTGACAGTCGATTCAATAAATGCGGCTAGTTATTTATATGGTCTAAATTTACTTGTTGGTTAATTATTCTGTGGTTTTGTTTTTTGCGGAGTTTTGTTTTGTCGCGGCTGTATTGTTTGCAGATTTATCAATAATATCACAAAAAAAAATGAATTATCAGACTTGCGAAATAAGTTTCGGGCCCTATAATACTGAAAACCGGAGCGCCTGCCAGCGCCCCGGTTTTTTTGTGCCTGCCATCTTGGTTTGTTAACTGCCTTCTGCCAAAGGCAACAAGAGATAGTAGAGCCATTATCGATTATACGAGGAATTTATCATGCGTATCGAACAAGAATTAAAGTTAGGCTTCAAAGATGTACTGTTTCGTCCTAAGCGTTCAACACTGAAAAGTCGCTCTCAAGTCGAATTAACCCGCGAGTTTACATTTAAGCATAGCGGTCGTCAATGGTCTGGTACACCTGTAATTGCAGCTAACATGGATTCTGTAGGTAGTTTCGCTATGGCGAAGGCACTTTCTGAGCATGGTGTGATGACTGCGATTCATAAGCATTACACGGTTGAAGATTGGGCTGGTTTTGTAAAAGAGAGCGACGCTTCTGTTCTTAACAATTCAATGGTTTCTACGGGTACTTCTGAAGCTGATTTCCAAAAAACAAAAGATATCATGGCATTGACTGATGACTTGATCTTCATTTGTGTTGATATCGCAAATGGTTACTCAGAGCATTTAGTTCAATACGTAGAAAAAGTACGTGCTGAATTTCCAGATAAAGTCATCTCTGCAGGTAACGTTGTTACTGGCGATATGGTTGAAGAGCTTATCCTTGCTGGTGCCGATATCGTTAAAGTGGGCATTGGTCCGGGCTCTGTATGTACAACTCGTGTTAAAACAGGTGTTGGTTACCCACAACTTTCTGCAATCATTGAATGTGCTGACGCAGCGCATGGCCTTGGTGGTCGTATTATCGGTGATGGCGGTTGTTCATGTGCCGGTGACGTATCTAAAGCGTTCGGCGGCGGTGCTGATTTCGTAATGCTTGGCGGTATGCTCGCAGGTCACGAAGAGTCAGGCGGCGAAGTGATTGAACAAGACGGTAAGCAGTTCATGAAATTCTACGGAATGTCTTCACAAAGCGCGATGGACAAGCACTCAGGTGGTGTTGCTAAGTACCGTGCAGCTGAAGGTAAAACCGTGCTATTACCTTACCGTGGTTCAGTTCATACAACGATTTCTGACATCCTTGGCGGTGTACGCTCAACGTGTACATATGTAGGCGCAGCAAAGCTTCGTGAGCTAACTAAGCGCACAACTTTCATCCGCGTACAAGAGCAAGAGAACAACGTTTACGGTAAAGAGTGATAACTCGATACCTCGGGAAAGCCTAATAATGAAAGGTCGCATTTAGCGGCCTTTTTTTCGTCTAAAAATGGCAAGTGGCGACAAAGTGACGACAGTTATTTTGTTATTCTTCGTATTGGTATAAGTGTTCTTGAATTTAGACAGCTGATTACCCGTTAATTGCGCTGCCTCATTCCAACGCGCACCAGTAGACAAACACACCTTTACTATCTTCAGCATATCTTGGCGTTTGTGCTCAGAAACTTTATTAAGGAGTAGGGCGATCTCTTCTTTTGCTAAAAAACTCATTGGTCTTTCATGATCACGAAATGGCTTAATGCTTTCTAAAGGGTTTGGGCCTTTCCATTCGCCCAGTTCTTTAAGCTTTTCGCCAGTTCAGAATTTAATGTCGCAATACTCGGAGCGCCTTTTTGCCATTTACTATCTACAAAGGTAATTTCACCAGCCATACGTTTACGGCGGAACTCAGCATACATGTTTGCTGTGAAAGTAGAGGCAACAGGGTTACCCATGGCTTTTACCATGTGTTCAAACTTTTGATAGATAATTTGGCCATTAGACAGACTTACGCCATACATAGAAAACCAAATCTCAATAAGGACTGATAAGCGACGGTTTTCGAGTTTGTCACCTTTCCACGGTTTTTCTTCTACTTTTTTTAGAGTGTAGTGTTCAAAGGTAGTGGCTTCACCTTTAGAGGCAAAGCGTTTGCGAATGCGCGTACCTTCGCGGCCGTTCGTGTAGAAGTCGCAAGCCAAGGTTTCTTTGAATTGTCTTTTAAGTTGCGGATAGCCATGAAAATACCTTTAAACTGTTTTTATATACAGCGCAAAGGTGAACAGTGAAAAGCAATGTTTAACATTATAACTAGTAAACATGAAATGATTTTGTTATATTAATTAGGCCCTTAGAATGAGGTTAGCTTAACTGTTAGCCTTTATGATTGGTGTACAGCCGATCTGTTCTCTTTGATTGTAATTTGTCGCACTCATGCGCGTAAATTACGATCCAGTCGTGCCTCCTTGAGCGTAATTTACGCGCATGAGTGCACAGTCGCAAGCTCCTGAGTAAGGGTTTTTTATTTTTTGATGGTAATTAATTATGTGGTTTAAGCATCCAAAATATTTAGCAGCAAAAAATGATTTTATTCAAGACACAAATAATTCAAATTTGACTTTTTTATCTAAGCAATTACCTAAAGTTCTATTTATTTGTGGTGGAGATCCTCTTTATTGTTCTAATCGTGGAAAAATAGAAAATTATCTTGAGCGCTATCATCCCGAATTTCTCTATTTTAGAGCAGAGCATGCTTGGGCTGCTATTTCTTCACCAGCAAGAGAGAGTGGCAAAAATGAAAATGCTTTAAAGTTAGAAGGCTGGCTTGCTGACTTTTCTGACGCTGTAGTTATCTTAGTTGAATCATTTGGAACAGTTGCTGAACTAGGTGCTTTCTCTCTTAATGAATCTTTGAGATCAAAATTGCTACCTATTCTTGAGAAAGAATATGAGAAAGATGTATCGTTTATTAATACTGGCCCTGTTAAGTGGGTAGATTCCGATTCAATTTATAAACCTTCAATGTACACTGATTTTTCTACGATTTTAACATGTATGCCTCAAATGATGGAAAGGTTAAACCGTAAGCCAAAACGTATTTTTAGAGATAAAATAGATACTTTTGGTGATCGTAAATTAACGTTGAAAGAATTTTTATTTTTTATTGTGCACATAATAAGTTCACTTGGGCCGATTAATGAAACTGAACTTATTGATATATCTTTAAATACAATTAATTATGGCAAGAAAAAGAAAGAAAAAAGACATATATCATTTGTATTATCGGTATGCATAGCTTTAAAGATTATTCATAGAATTGAAATTGAGAATGTTGATTATTATACATGTGTAGATTATAAAAAACTTTTTTTAAATGAAGATGGATTAGGCGGAGCAACCTCTCAAAGGATGAGAGCAAGAAGTTTATCTAACTTAATTCGTATTGATGAATATAAAAAAGTATTAGGTACAATTACCAATGATATTACTTAAGTACTTAGCAAAAGAATTGTTGTTAGATGAAAGCTATATTGAAGAACTAGCTAATTCTGCATCAAATCATTATAAATCTTTTACAATACCAAAGAAATCTGGTGGAGATAGGTTGATAAATCAACCAAGTCGTGAATTAAAGGCTTTGCAAAGAACATTACATGATAATATTCTTTCAAAACTGCCTATTCATGATTCGGCTTTTGCATATAGAGATGGACAAAGTATTGATAAACATGCAAAAGTTCATTTATCTGCGAGATACCTTTTACGATTAGATTTTAAGGATTTCTTTGAATCAATTAAAGCTCATGATATTTATCGCTTCATAAACAAACATGGTATTAATTTATTAGATAATTGGAGCGAATTAGATACCAAGCTTTTAGTTGATATAGTTTGCTATAAACAAAAGTTAACAATGGGTTCTGTTACTTCTCCTATATTATCAAATGCAATTTGTTTTGCTTTAGATAAACAATTAGAAAAAATCTGTTATATGCATGATGTGAAATATAGTCGTTATGCCGATGATTTGTTTTTTTCAACATCAAAACCTAATGTTCTTAGGAAAATAGAAAAAGATGTATTTAACGTTGTAGCTGCTCTAAATGAACCAGAAAAGCTAAAAATTAACCGAAAGAAAACATATCATTCTTCGAAGAAAAATAGAATGAGTGTTACTGGAATAATATTAACAACTGATGGTAATATTTCTATTGGTAGAGATAATAAACGGAAGGTCAGAACAATGGTCTTCAGTTGGAATAAGTTAGATGTAGTTGAAAAACGTTATCTTCAAGGATATCTGTCTTTTTGTGCATCCATTGAACCAGAATTTATTAATTCACTATGTAATAAGTATGGTGCGGATAAGATTACAGAAATACAGCGATATAACTAATTGCACATATATATATAAAAAGCCCTGCAATTGCAGGGCTTTTTTTAGTTTGTAGTATGTGCTAAATAATCTTCTGAGGTAAATGGGATAAACCCATCAGGCCATTTCGTAGTAAACTCACATAGAAGCCTAAATTGAGCAGGGGCTTCGAGGTTTGTTTTGACAACTGTTAGGCTGTGTTCCATCAGTTCTGGTGTTTCTAATAGTTTTTTGACATCTGAATTATAGTACTTAGGACAGTAGCCTACTTTGATTTTCTCATCATCAATGGTAGTAACTAAAATAGCATTACAATCATGAGGATTTGATTCTTCACATTCAAAGTTTAGCTGTTCACCAACTAGTAATTCAGAAATGCGTTTTGTATTTTCTTCAGCTAGATGACTTACACCGTTAGTAAAAAAACGAAGTTTATATTCATTTCCATTAACCACTTGAGGCTTTGGAATAATACGGTATTGGTCTGTCTTTCTTGCACCACCAGAGATACCAAGCATATCTAATTCGTCATAGGTATCTAAGTTGAGATCTGACCAATCAACCATTTTTCTAAATTCAGGGCGGTTCATTGGAAGTAATCTGTTTTTAAAGAATGCGAATAGCTCAGTTGAAACATAAGATGTTGTTTTATTGTTCATTCTTGGGAAAGGTATGAAATTAGGGTGATTTGAGCCTTTCGTATAGTTTAAACGGTAGATACCCTCGTCACGAGTTAGTTGAGCAACGGGGTGCCACATACCATCAGTAATATCTTTCCAAATTACGAAAACACTTTTCATTTTTTACCTTGTTCTTCTAAGAATTTTTTATTCTTGATAATTTCAACACGACATTCAAGTAGCTTAGTTCTATTTTTTGTGAACATGGCTAGGCAGAATTCTTTAGATATATCTGACATTATCTGTGTTGGGATAGCTGAAAGTATATCCTTTATATGATTTCTATCAAGGTTATTTAGCTTATCAAGCCATTCTAACCCTGCATCAGGAGACATTGAAGCAAAATAGGTAAATGCTTTTACTGTTTTTAATCTATTTCCCTCTAAGTAAAAATAACTCTTACACTTGCCAACATAGGTTTCTACATTTTGTCCTTTATCTTTTGTTGTTAATCTTACTTGTCGCTTTTCATCACTTTCATTTCGACCTAAGCTAGCTGCATGATCAAATGATGGAGATAATGATTTAATTCCATCTTTATCTGTGATCATTGCCCAGTTTTCATTGTGCCTATCTTGATTGGAAACTAGTGCATCAAACATGATATATCCAATGAATACGTCATAAGCATCAATAATATGATCAGTTGTTTTCCAACCTTTAGGTGGTGCAATCACTAGGTGACGTAAAATAGCAAAAACACGAGAAATAGTTTGAGATCGCTGTCCTTTTTCTAATGGTTCTTCAAGAATTTTTGTTACAACATGTTCAATTAAACTATTGCCAAATGTGAGAGTATCTCCAGGAGTAATAAAGTTTTCACTTCTAATACCATGTTCACCATTATTAATGGCGAGGTCATATTCTGCATGAGGTATTCCTAGTTTTCGGGCAATTTCACATGCAACTTTTTCAGACCAGTTTTCACCATGGCGAACTATAGGGTTTTGATTCTTATCTTCGGTATGAATAGATTTAAAGAGATATTCTTTACCATCACTATTGTCTGTATACCAAAACTTTGACTTTGTTCCCATTTGCTCATAGTTATCAATGTCTTGCTTTGATATGTCAATAATAGGAAATTCTTTCATCAGTCTTTTCCCATAACCATAGCCACACGGCCAATCACTTT
Source organism: Aliivibrio logei (assembly GCF_001691055.1). NCBI lineage: Bacteria > Pseudomonadati > Pseudomonadota > Gammaproteobacteria > Vibrionales > Vibrionaceae > Aliivibrio > Aliivibrio logei. The sequence goes on along the minus strand of NZ_MAJU01000015.1, from coordinate 25,854 downwards.
AATATCATCTTCTTCAACATTGATAGTTGAACCATTAAAGCTGATCGCTAGCGTCTTATCCGGTAGACGTTGTAGTTCGTTGATCGAGAATGAACCATCCATATCAATTAAATACTTTCCTGATGTTGCATGTGTAGATTCTTTATCAATAAGCAGCCTTTGAGAGTCTTCCTTTACCAAAATTAGATTTTCAGTCTCTAATTCTTCACTGATGCTCTTATCTAAAACAAATGAGTTTGTTTCTTCTAAGGTCCCTGAGCGTAATCTAAAGCTTCCAATCGATGTTGCATTTGCAACTTGGGATTCTTCACTTTCAGGAAAAGCCTCGCCAATACCTAATGAATATTTACTTTTCGTCACGGTTTTTAATCCTCTACGACATCTCGCCCAGCTAAGTAGCATGGAGCCTGTATAAGTTGCCTTCTAGGGCTAAAGTTGCATTATCAACTCAAGCAGAGTTGAACATTTAACTACCTTAGAGGATACCATCATGAATAACTCTTTGTCATTTCAAGTTGTTGTACCAGCTTCATTTATGACGTATCAGGAGTATTTTAAATATTCTGGTTTCCCTTGGTTTTGTCATTTGAGTATCGGACAGGTAGAGGAATAACTCAATGTGCGATTTACGTGAGCCTAAACAAAATGCTTTTGACAATGCATGTTACGCATTTGCAGATTCAGAAAACATGGAACAAGTAGCAAAGCAGTGTGGAATAAACCCAACAATGCTACGCAATAAGTTAAACCCTGAACAACCGCATAAGTTAACAGTAGGGGATTTAACCGCGATTACGGAAGCAAGCGGTAATTACTGCATCATTAATAGTGTTTTGCTTAGTCTCAATATGGTTGGCGCAAAAATCGATCCAAATGCAAACCAAGAAACCTTAATTAAACGAGCTTTAGAAAATAGTGTTCATGCCGGTGATTTATCTCGCCTTGCATTAGGAAACGGTGGCGAAATTCGTTTGCCACGTTCTAAGCGTAATGAGCTGCTAGACAAAGCACACAAAAGCGTTAGTAACTTGGTGTTGCTAATGAATGATCTTGAAAACAAAACATCCGGCTTATCACCGTTTTTATCTATGAGTTTAGATTTCGTTGTAAACGGCGCACCAATACCGGGTTTATTGTGAGGAACTAATCATTGTTCAGTTAACACAAGCATCAAATTCAGCACCATCTGCAAAACATAGCATTGAAGCGTGTAAGGCTCTTTTCTCTAAATATGAATTTTATGATGATAAATGATCGTTAGTATGAGGTAATATGGCTAACATAATCCAACGCTCGGATGGAATGATTGGAATTCACGATAGTAAGTATTCATTCAAGAAGATATGTTTGTTGAAAGCTCTAAACAGTTCTATAAGGAAAATCGCCATGCTTATTAAAAATTTCAAACAAGTATCAAGTTTTAAACTTAAACGCCCAAATGAGAATGTAACGTTCTTTTTGAATCAAGCGATTGAATGGCATGAAGAAGGGTTTACAGCGGCAGAAATGGCAGAAATAATGTTTAAATATCAATTGTATTCAGGTAAAGGTTATGAACATATTCGGTCGAGTATTTATAAAATGGCAGAGCGATATTGTAATGAGTTTGATGATAGAAAATCAATTGTAGAGCCTAAAAAGTCAAAGAGATTTCGACTTAAATCAGATTTCTTTTAATATCATACGCAGTAAATTAGACTTATTTAACCTTAGTTTACAGAGAAGACAATCTGGAACTAAATACGACATGTATTTTTGGAATGAAAAATAAAATAGGGGAATGAACCTACAGAGATAGGTTCATCGTATTAATTTACGCACTAGTTGTTGTAATACCTTTCGCCATCAATCACCCAGCTGGCAATGACGTTCATGTCTTTTATTTCAATCTTAATCTCTGTCATGTTTCTGGCGCCTTTACCGATTAAATCTGAGTAAAGTTGCTCAGCTTCTCTTTCCGCTGTTGCTTGGCCTGCAGATCCTAATCCTTCAGGTATTTCGTATATAAACTCTGGTTTCATAATAATATTTCTCCTTTTTATATTAAGTATGTAAAACCCTAGCATAAATTCTGTAGCAGAAAGTAAACCAGCTTCACAGAAATATTACCTCTAAAGTGGAGTGAATAATTTACACGACAACACCGTTATTAAGGAGTAACTGAGTGATGATTCATAAGAGATCATACCAATAATTAATGAAATAACGTTTAGAACGGTGAGCTAAGATCTCGTTATGAAAGCGAAGCTGACTCTAATATGAAGAGTGTAAAATACGTGGTGGTTGCTCCCACAGAAGCGCTGAAATCTGAGTTAGTTTAATAATAAAGCTCACAGTTTTGTTTTTTATTTGATATAAGTGAGTTCGAAATTTAAGGCATTAGAGCGTGAAATGGTTAAATATGATGTAAGTGGATTTGATATTCAAATTACAGCGGAGCTATCGGGCATCCAAGTAGTGCATGCCGAGTTGGATCTTCAATCTACGACGGATGATAACGTTGAAATCGTTAAGAAGTATCGCTTATGTAGTGATACGCAAGTGGATACGGTTCAAGATATCATGACGATTATCAATACAAATTCAGCAAATACTAATCAAGTTATGATTCGCGAGTTTGAAGGGTGTAGTCATGTGACCTTTATGTTTGATGATACGCCAATGGAATTTACGGGAATTGAACTTTAATACTATTAACCACCTTAGGGTGGTTTTTTTATACCCAATAGTTAAACAAAAAAGCGATGCTCTTCTTTAATGGTGAGTTAGACCACTACGGGGGATTCATCGTCGCTGCGTCTTAATGTTGGGGTTGTGTTACAGATATTTACTCGATGAAGTACACTCAAAGTATCATTTGCTTAGTCAATCGAAAAAATCGATTGATAACTGATAAATTAATCGTTATTTATAATTTCGGAGCCATGCTATAAATGCGGTGAAATTTTTATATTAAGGATAATTTCATGTTTAAAAAACTTTTACTTACTACCTTGTTCGTTGCGTCAGCTGGAGCGAGTGCATCAGACATTTCAATTGAAATGAAAGATTTAGACTCAGGTAAAATTGTTGGTTATGTATCAGCAGAGCAAAATGAGTATGGCGTGGTATTTACGCCGAATTTGTCGGGATTACCACAAGGTTTACATGGTTTTCATGTCCACGAAAATCCTTCTTGTGATACCTCTGAAAAGAATGGTCAAACTATTTTAGGCGGTGCAGCGGGAGGTCATTATGATCCAATGAAAACAGGGCAACATGGTTTTCCATGGTCTAATGATAGCCATTTAGGGGATCTGCCTCCACTTTACGTCGATATGGACGGCAATGCAGTGCAACCAGTCTTATCACCTAAAATTACGCTAGCTAACTTATCTGGTCGCGCATTAATGATACATGCTGGCAGTGATAATCATTCTGATCATCCTAAAGCTCTGGGTGGTGGTGGCGCTCGTTTAGTGTGTGGTGTTATCAAGTAATAAATAGATGAAAATTGAGAATGAATACGTCTTCATATAATTAAAATAAAAGGTATGTTTATGATTAAGTTTATTTCGCTTGGTGTCATTATGTTTACCGCTTCTTTTGCAGTAAGTGCAGAAGAAAGTGTGATTAAATACGAGAGTTCGTACTCTGTAAAAGAAACCGCTAATAGATTTGAATCTATTGCTGAAAGTAAAGGGTTTACTCTGTTCACAAGGGTAGATCATCAAAAAAATGCAGCCAGTGTGAATATGGATTTAAGACCAACCGAGGTGATTATTTTTGGTAACCCCAAGGTTGGAACACTCTTGATGCAGTGCGCGCAAGATGTTGCCATTGACCTGCCTCAAAAGGTGCTTATTACCGAAGATGTAAATCAAAAAGTATGGCTATCATATAATAATCCGAGTTACCTTAAAGAGCGTCATAACATGAAAGGATGTGATGCTGTTATTGGTAAAGTATCTACGGTACTTAACAAACTGGCATTAGCAACAATCGCTAAATAATCAGTGGTATAAACTAATGTAGAAATCAAAGGTCGCATTGAGCGGCCTTTTTATGTTTAAAGAGTATGTTACAGAGGTTTTACTTTCTGAATTTATGTTGTTGAATTGAAACTATTTTATTTAAATCATGATCTTGTCCCATCTTATATAAAAATACTGATTGTATTATCTATGTCTTGGTTTATATTTGATGATTTTTTGTGAGGAATAAAATGCCAAATAGCAAACAAAATTATGTACTTACTCATGAAACTTTTGTTTTCTTGAAAATATGGGGGATAATTCTGTGTGTACTTTGGGTATTTTATTTCTTCTTTAATATCGTGTCTTTACATCGATTAGAGCGTGGTGTAGTCGAAGATTACAAAGGTATTTATTCTATCAGTCGTCGCTTCTCATCTTATTATAATAATGTCGATTCTATCTTTTTAGAGAAAGGCGAATACAACCGTAATGGCGTCCATATTGTTGTTAATCGTGATACCGAAGTTAAAGTGTTGTCTACTGGCATTAAAAAATTACGGATCGAATTAGAAAAGTTAATTGGAGGCAGCTTATGGACGATTGCTGTTTTTGAAAACCCGTCTAAATATGTGCATTTTGATCCATTGAGAAAAAGCTATGAAATGTTTTATGACGGCTTGAATAACGAAAACGTCATCGAAGAAATTGTAGATAAAGAAAGTTTAAATGCCACGTATCAATCTTTCTATGGGTGTAATTTAAAATTAACAGAAAAGTATACAGAGAAAGGCATGAATGAAATCATTCGCTCTGTCTATTACCCGATATACAATAAGAAACACCTTGATTCATTGTTAATTGTTGATATTAAAGCGTCGTTACTTTCAGATAAAGTTAAGACGTTTAATGATGAAAATAACACCGTTATTAACAGCAATAGCACGAATAACAGTTATCAAGAATCGATGCTTTTACCTTGCTCTGCTCAAGATGAGATAACACTAGGAATACGATTGATAGATCTTATCAAAGAGATCTTAATGCCTTCGTTATTATTGTCGTTAAGTTTTTACCTTTTACGATTAAATTTCAATCATCGCAAAAAACTAGTGCAGTTTGATCGCATGACTGGCTTTTATCGACGCGATTTTTACGAGAAACGTTTACAGAAAAAGACATCGCATTCGCTACTTCTTATTGATATTGACCACTTTAAGCGTATTAACGACACCTATGGGCATAAAATTGGTGACGAAGTTATTCAAGAAGTTGCCGTACGTATTTTGAATCAAATAGAGCCTAAAGACATCGCGGTTCGTTGGGGAGGCGAAGAGTTTATCGTCGCTTTTGAGCCCTTAACAGAAGATCAGTTAGCCATTAAAGCGGATCTAATTCGAGCTGTGATTGAAAAGCATGAGATTAAAGGGATTGAAGTTACGATTTCTATCGGTGGTGTGGTAAGCCGAGATACGTCATTTAGTTATGCTTACAAACGAGCGGATGCCGCACTCTATATATCAAAAGAGAGTGGACGAAATAAAGTGACTATTGTGAGTTAGTGGCTTTATCGAGGTGCCATAAATACAATGGAATGAGTAAAAAAGAAACTAGGTTACTAAAAGTTAACTGGTTGACTTCACTCTCTACTGGTGCAAAACTTATTTCATCAAAGCTTAACTACATTTGAATCAATCAAACAGATGACAGGCAGAATTATAATGAAGCATCAAATTATTAAAGATTTAGAAAACCGTTATACCGCTAAAAAATACGACTCAAGCAAGAAAGTATCTCAAGAAGATCTTGCTGTATTGCTAGAAGCGTTGCGTTTGTCTGCGTCATCAATTAATTCTCAACCTTGGAAATTTGTTGTGATTGAATCTGATGAAGCGAAACAACGCATGCATGACTCATTCGCGAATATGCATCAATTCAACCAGCCTCATGTTAAAGCCTCTTCTCATGTGATCTTATTTGCTCATAAAGTTAAGTACACGCGTGAAGATTACGAAGTTGTGGTTGATAAAGGCATTGCGGATAAACGTATGCCTGAAGACAAGAAAGAAGCGGCGTTTGGTGCATACGGTTTTGTTGAACTGAATAAAGATGAAAAGGGTGAGCATAAGGCGTGGACTAAGTCTCAAACCTATCTTGCACTTGGAAATGCGCTGCATACGCTTGCTCGCTTGAATATCGATTCGACGACAATGGAAGGCATTGACCCTCAACTTGTGGGGGAATTATTTTCAGAACAATTAGACGGTTATGAGTGTCATGTTGCGCTTGCTATTGGTTACCACCATGCAAGTGAAGACTACAACGCAGGTTTACCAAAATCTCGTAAAGCGTTTGATGATGTAATTACTGTTTTGTAAGCGTTTAAATAATAAAAACCAGCTTAATTGCTGGTTTTTTTGTTCATGGCTTCCATTCGAATGACCATGTAATAGGTAAGTACAAGATACGTCATAGCGTAGTTATCAGCCATAATTGTTATTATCACAGGATAGATAAGCGAAATTCATTAGGATTTAGGCTTAATTGAAGTAAGAATTTCTATTATGACTGCTATTTTCACTAAAATTTCATGACACTTGTATTATACTGATACTAATCTCAGTTTTGATAAGGTTGAATGATGAAAACCGTTCCAAGCCCTAAATTTACATGGAATCTGTTGTCTCCGAAATATTGGTTTTTATGGGGCTTTTTTGCTGTTCTTGCTATTTTAGTTAATGTCCTTCCTTTTTTTATCCTTAAACTATTGGGAAGTGGAATAGGAAAAGTCTTTCAGCTATTTTTAAAGAAGCGGGGAGATATTGCTCGAAAAAACTTAACGCTCAGTTTTCCTCATTATTCGCGATTAGAAATAGAAAATATCGTTCAAGAGAATTTTAAAAACACAGGCTTAGCCATTATTGAAATGGGAATGGCGTGGTTTTGGCCTGATTGGCGAGTTAGACGTCACGTATCGATCATTGGTAAAGAAAAAATATTAGAGCAAGAAAAAGAAGGGCGAGGCGTACTAGTTATATGTTGTCACTTTCTAAACTTAGAAATGACGGCTCGAATATTCAGTCTATTTGCTCCTGGCTATGGCGTTTATCGTGCTAACAGTAACCCTGTATTTGAGTTTATTCAACACCGAGGTCGTACCCGTAAAGGCCACCAGATGATCGATCGTCATGATGTAAAAAGTATGGTTAAAGTACTTAAATCTGGCAATCGTCTTTGGTATTTGCCTGATCATGATTATGGTAAGAAAAACGCCGTGTTTGTTCCATTTTTTGCTGTAGAAGAAGCGGCAACAACGACGGGATCTAGTTTCTTAATTGATATGTCTAAATGTGCGGTGATGTCAGGATCGAGTATTCGAAAAGGCAGTCATTATACGTTAGAAGTGGGTAATGATTTAAGCGATGAAATCCCTCGTAGAGACGCGGTAACCGCCGCTAAAGTATTGAACCATGAGATTGAGCGTTTAATTAATAAAGGACTCTCTCAATGGATGTGGTTGCATAAGCGTTTTAAAACTCAACCTGAGAGTGCACAAGATCAAGACAGATATAAGAATGTGATCCTGCACGATTAAGGGAACGGCTTAACTATAAAAGAAAGCATAAAAAAACCTCGATAAGCTCAAGTATAAACTGGAGATCCTACGAGGTTTTTTTGTTAAAGGACTTACTGTAATAGTAAGTCCTTTTTTGTATTGTTTTATTTGTTCAGTGAAGCGATTTGCTTAATTAAGCTAAAAGCTCTTTTGCTGTTTTCACTGCATTTTCAGTAGTGAAACCAAACATTTTGAACAGCTCTTCAGCCGGTGCTGATTCGCCAAACGTTGTCATACCAATGATCTTGCCGTTTAAACCAACGTACTTGAACCAGAAGTCAGCAATACCCGCTTCAATAGCAACACGTTTTGTTACTGATGATGGTAGAACCGCTTCGCGGTACGCTGCGTCTTGTTTATCAAACGCATCAGTTGCAGGCATTGATACAACACGTACCGCTTTACCTTCAGCAGTTAGTTGAGCTGCAGCTTCAACCGCAAGCTGAACTTCAGAGCCTGTAGCGATAAAGATTAGTTCAGGTTGGCCTTCACAATCTTTAAGAATGTAGCCACCTTTAGCGATGTTAGCTACTTGCTCTGCATCACGATCTTGTTGTGCAAGATTTTGACGAGAGAAGATAAGTGCTGATGGGCCATCGCGACGTTCAATCGCAAGTTTCCATGCTACAGCAGATTCAACTTGGTCACATGGACGCCATGTGCTCATGTTTGGTGTTAGACGTAGAGAAGCCACTTGCTCAACCGGTTGGTGAGTTGGACCATCTTCGCCTAGACCGATTGAATCGTGTGTGTACACTTGAATGTTCTGAATTTTCATCAGTGCAGCCATACGCATTGCGTTACGTGCGTATTCCATGAACATTAGGAATGTTGCGCCGTAAGGTACGAAACCACCGTGTAACGCCATGCCGTTCATGATAGCTGTCATACCAAATTCACGAACACCGTAGTGAATGTAGTTGCCAGAGAAGTCATCCGCGGTTAGTGATTTAGAACCAGACCACATTGTTAGGTTAGAAGGAGCAAGGTCAGCAGAGCCGCCCATGAATTCAGGTAACATGGTACCGAACGCTTCTAATGCATTTTGTGATGCTTTACGTGATGCGATGTTTGCAGGGTTAGCTTGAAGCTCTGCAATGATTGCATTTGCTTTTTCTTCCCACTCTGCGGGTAAATCACCGTTTACGCGGCGAGTAAATTCTGCTGCAAGTTCTGGGTAGGCTGCCTCATAAGCTGCAAACTTCTCATTCCACGCCGCTTCCTTAGTTGCGCCTGCGTCTTTCGCGTTCCATTCTGCGTAAACTTCCGACGGAATTTCAAATGCGCCGTACTCCCAACCTAATTTTGCTTTCGCTGCTTGAATTTCGTCGTGGCCTAGTGGAGCACCGTGACAGTCATGTGTGCCTTCTTTATTTGGAGAGCCAAAACCGATGATAGTTTTAGTACAAATCAGAGTCGGGCGAGGGTCTGCTTTTGCTGCTACGATTGCCGCATTAATGGCATCAGCATCGTGGCCATCAACCGCAGGGATCACATGCCAGCCGTACGCTTCAAAACGTTTAGGTGTATCGTCAGAGAACCAACCTTCCACTTCACCATCGATAGAGATGCCGTTGTCATCCCAGAAAGCAACCAGCTTACCAAGACCAAGCGTACCCGCTAGAGAGCATGACTCATGAGAAATACCTTCCATCAGACAACCATCACCCATGAATGCATAAGTGAAGTGATCAACGATGTCGTGGCCTTCTTTATTGAATTGTGCCGCTAATGCTTTTTCAGCCATCGCCATACCAACGGCATTTGTGATGCCTTGGCCTAGAGGACCGGTCGTCGTTTCGATGCCTGGTGCATAACCATACTCAGGGTGACCTGGTGTTTTAGAATGCAATTGACGGAAGTTTTTAAGATCTTCAATTGATAATTCATAACCTGCAAGGTGAAGCAGAGAATAAATCAGCATAGAACCGTGACCATTCGAAAGAATGAAACGGTCGCGATCAGCCCAATCAGGGTTTGCAGGGTTATGGTTTAGGTGAGAGCGCCAAAGTACTTCAGCGATGTCAGCCATACCCATTGGTGCGCCAGGGTGACCAGAGTTTGCTTGTTGCACGCCGTCCATGCTTAAAGCACGAATTGCATTAGCTAGATGCTTATTTGTTAGAGAAGATCGATTCATAATAATTAACTCGAATATTTGAATAAAAGAAGGGCCGATAAATATCAGCCCAATTTGAAATTATGTATTAAAGCTTAGCTGCGATCATTTCTTCAAGCTTACCTTGGTCAACCGCAAAGTTACGGATGCCTTCAGCCAGTTTCTCAACCGCCATTGGGTCTTGGTTGTGATCCCATAAGAATTCCGCGTGAGTCATTGTTGCTGGGCATTCTTTATTGCCGTTAGTATCAATCAGTTTCTCAACCACTTCGCCAGTGGCGTCTTCAAGTTCTTGAAGTAGGTTAGGGCTAATTGTTAGACGGTCACAACCTGCTAACTCAAGGATTTCACCGATGTTACGGAAGCTTGCGCCCATTACGACTGTTTTGTAGCCGTGCTCTTTGTAGTAGTTATAGATACCAGCAACAGAGATAACACCTGGATCTTCGCTTGGTTCAAAATCACGACCTTCTTTTGCTTTGTACCAGTCCATAATGCGACCAACAAAAGGAGAGATTAAGAATACGCCAGCTTCAGCACATGCACGCGCTTGAGCGAAAGAGAAAAGAAGCGTTAGGTTACAGTTGATGCCTTCTTTTTCTAGAACTTCAGCAGCGCGAATACCTTCCCACGTTGAAGCCAGTTTGATAAGGATGCGATCGTTAGTGATGCCGGCATCGTTGTACATTTTGATAAGTTGGCGCGCTTTTGCAATGCTGCCTTCTGTGTCGTAAGAAAGACAAGCGTCTACTTCTGTAGAGATACGACCAGGAACTACTTTTAAGATTTCTTTACCAATGCTCACTGCAAGCATGTCACACGTATCTTGTACTTGCTGTGCTTTGTCGTTGCTTTGTGCTTTTGCGTATTCAATTGAAGCATCAATTAATGGCGCGTACTCTGCAATTTGTGCTGCTTTTAGAATTAGAGAAGGGTTAGTGGTTGCATCTTCAGGTGTGTATTTCGCAATTGCTTCAATATCACCAGTGTCTGCTACTACTGTTGTTAGTTTACGAAGTTGTTCTAATTGAGTTGTCATACTACTTACCCTTACTGATCACATGCTGTTTAGCATCTTCTTTAAAGTCCGTTTCGCTGCCATTGATTCTCATTTGCTTGAACAAATGAAATGGTAGTGAACATTTGATGCATCAATAATTGAGCTTTATGGGATAGATGTCAATGGTAAATAATAAAATAAAGAGAATAAGAAGAAGTTTTATTTGAAAATTTGATAGAGATCGTTTGCGTAAACTAGGAACAAAAACCAATAGAGGCTTAATTCAAATCGTAAATAAAGAATAGTGACAAAAGCGAGGGGGAATAAGGGGTAGATGATCATTCATAATAAAAAATAGCCAGTTGACTCAACTGGCTATTTGGGATGATTAAAAGAGAGCACTTAACGTTATAGTTGCTCCAAGGTAACCTCTTTTGAACTTGCTATATTTTTCTTATTCAATAAAGCATTAATCTCAGTGATTATGTGTTTTGTTGAGTTTAACTTGTTGTTTTCTTTTGAGTATTGTTGCTGGCTAAGTGCAGTGATGCACATTTTAATTGCACCAACATCAATGCCTTGTTCTAACAGTAAAGGGGCTAGATCCATTAAGATTTGATGCGCTAATATACTGTTGTTATCACTTACTGCACGGATGAGTGCTTTTGTGTCAATAGTACTTGTACCTACTGTGTGCTTTTCTTCTTTTTTAGAAGACTGAACTTTTGTATGGTGGATGTACCATGCAAGAAGCGTTATCAACCATAATAAAGCGAACAGAACGGTGGTATAAGGCCAAAAACCTTGAGCTTCATCACGTTTTTCTACGTCAACAGGCTGCGCATATGTTTGTTGCTGGATCTTTTGCTCATCAGTTTGAGTGCTTGGTGTGATAGTTAACTGCAATGATTCAAGGGTTGCGGTCTCTGATTGTCGTGTCTTACTGTTCCACCATTGAACGGAAACTGCCGGTAATGTCACGCTTCCCGCTTTGTGTGGAATGATAACTTGTTTAATTGTCATCACACTGTTTCCTTCACTGTCTGTGCCTATTATGGGCTTTTCATCGTACATACGAACCGATTTAGGGTACTCAATGGACAGTGTTGGTAATTTTTCTGGCGGAACATCAGCCATGTTCAGAATTATCTGACGAGTGATAGCAGTGCCGGCCTCAATGGTTGTGGATATCATTGGTTTTCCATCAATTAGCCATTGTTGACCTAGTTTTAAACTAGAGGTTGGTAACCAAGTGCCTTTAAAGTCGGCAGGTTTTGCTAATACGGTTAATTGATAATTCTCTGGTGAGATGTTTAATGGGATCAGTTTAGTGCTACGTCCATAACGATCCGTTTGGATCAGGCCGCCAGTAAAAGCCAAGCCTGAAAAATGCAGTTCACCTACTTTATCTGCGCTGACATTGAAAGTCTGTTCAACGACGGTGGCTTGCAATCCATCAATCACGGTTTGGTATTGTTTACTTTCACCAACAGGGGAAAACTCAACGCCATTGCCTTGTGGGGTTATGATGTTGGGATCTTTTAAACGACGCGTATCAGCAAAGATGGCAATTTTGGCATGAAATTGTGCCGTTTCACCTTCGTATAATTCTGACTTGGTTAATTCACCACTGACTTTAATCACATCACTGCTTTTTGGTGCTGTGGCGTCTTTGTTGACTCGAATTGTGATTGGATTAGTTTTCTCACCGGCAACGTTCAAACTAGGAATGGTTAGCGTGCCCATTCTTGTTGGAGCAATAGAGACCGTCCATTGACTTTGTACACTGTATTCGCCATTGACGAGTGATCGTGAGCTACCAAAGCTCACTTGGCCTGAGCGGAAGTCGTTACCAAGCTGGCTTGTATCAAACTTACTTTGATCGGCACTTTTATCGACTGACACCATTAACTGAATCACTTCGTTTTCAGTAATTTGGTTTTTGCTCACGGTTGCTGTCGCTTGAGCGTAACTTAACGAGATGCCACTTACACACAGCACTGCAAATAAGACGACTTTTTTTATTAGAGACGTATTAATAATAGAAAAGCGCATTGTAGAAGCCTTCATCATGGAAGATAGGGTGACTTGTTTTATACTCATCAAAATTACCATTCATTTTCAGAAGCTTGTGGCGCTTCTTGTTGTTGAGCTTGTAAATAGAGTTGGGCACGAAGTAATTCATCTTCTTTTGCGCCAGATTGCTCTAGTTTCTGTAAACGAGGATCGGTTTTTATCACATCACTGTTTGGTGGCACTTGTTGTGATTGCATCTGAGCTTGTTGTTTCTCGTCTGCTTTATCTTGCTCGCTTTTTTTGTCTTCTTCAGCTTTAGCTGCGGCTGATTTCTCTTCTTCTTGTTTTTGCTGTTGTTCTTTTTCTTTTGACGCGGCATCTTTTTCAGACTTTTCAGACTTT
>NZ_MAJU01000015.1:0-12698 GCF_001691055.1 Aliivibrio logei | reverse complement strand
TTTTCAGACTTTTCAGACTTTGATTCTTTATTCTGCTGATTCTGCTGATTCTGCTGTGAATCTTGAGACTTAGAATCTTTAGAGTTGGATGGCTTATCTGAATTCTGTTTTTGATCCTTTTTCTGATCTTTCTTTTGGTCTTGCTTGTTATCTGATTTTTTGTTTTTGTCATCTTGCTGTTGCTGTTGCTGTTGCTGTTGCTGTTGCTGTTGCTGTTTTTGCTCTAGCGCTTTTTTCACAACCTCAAGATTCTTTTTCGCATCTTTCATGTCAGGATTGTTATTTAACAACGACTCGTATTTTTCTTTTGCTTCTTCAAGCTGACCACTTTGTGCCAATGCATTTGCTAGATTATATTGAGATTGAGGGTCTTTTAATCCAGACAGACTTTCAATGGCTCCTTTATAATCACCGGCTTTGTATTGTGCTGCGCCTTTCCACTCTTTCGAGTTAAATTGCCCACTGGCTTCTTGGTAATTCTTTTGTTCAAATTGTTGATGCGCATTGTAGTCATCAGACAACAGAGTATTTGCCATCGATTTATCTACCGGAAGCAATACCAACAATAAGGCTAAGATCAGCCCTTTTCTAAAAGAAAGCAGAGTTAATAAGACAATAGGGAAGAGTAACCAATACCCATGATTCGCTCGGCTATTTACTTGTGTATCACTGTTTTGAGTGATTTGCTCTACGGGAGTTTTGGTTAATCGAGCAATGGCTTCAATGTCACTGTTGTCTGATTGAATTAACTCAGCAATGCCTTTGGTTTCATTCGCTAAGGTAATGAGCGGTTGAGGATCCAAGGTTGCAACAACGGTTTTTCCTGAACGGTCTGTCAATAACTGACCTGAAGGCAATTCAATGGGGGCGCCATTTTTAGTCCCAATACCTAACAAGCTAATGCGCCATTTTGTGCCTTTTACCCGTTCGGTGACTTTATCTAGCTGTGCGTTTGAAATGCCATCGGTGATAACGATAATGTCTCCTTGCTGATGGCCTGATTTTTTCATCATCTCAATACTTTGAGAAATCGCGCTAGATAAATTACTGCCTTTGCCTTTGTAGGGCATGATTTCTGGCGATAGATTTTGAATCAAGTTCTCTAACGTTTTACTGTCTTCGGTTAATGGGCTAATTAAATAGCTGTTATTGGCGTAGGCAACTAGCCCTGTCATGCCTTCTTTCCAATAAGGCAGAAGATCATTCGCTTTGTATTTTGCCTGCGTTAAGCGATTTGGCTTTACGTCTGTCGCATAAAGCGAGCGAGACATGTCCATCACTAAAATACGAGCACCAGAAAGCTGAAAGCTCGGCGTGTCTTTATAGCCAAAACTTGGGCCTGCTAACGCTGTCGTAATACATACCCACGTCAGTATTAAGCCAGATAAAAACGTATTGGATTGCTTTTTCTGAACCATTCCAAGTTGTTTAGCAATGTGCGGTGCAATTAAGCCCACATGATGGCGGTTTTTACGCTGAATAATAACCAACAATCCCAAAGGGATAAGCGCTAAAAACCACATCGGATAAAGGAAAGTAAAATCAGCCATGGCGTTTTCTTACTCCTACGATAATGAAAATAATGAATAAATAGCCCATGAGAGGGTAACGGAACCATTCCTCATGAGGTCGCCAAGTTTGAGTTGCTTGAGTCACTGGTTCTAGCTTATCAATGGTTTGATAAATCTCTGCCAATTCATCAGCATTACGTGCACGGAAATATTGTCCACCGGTCATCGTTGCTATTTTTGTTAGTGTGTCTTCGTCTAAATCTCGCGCCGTGTTGACGGTTTGATTACCAAAGAATCCACGTACCTGCATTTCACCAGCACCAATACCCACCGTATAAATTTTGGCGTTATTGTCTTTTGCCAGTTGTGCCGCTTCAATTGGATCTAATACGCCAGCGGTATTTGCACCGTCACTCAATAGAATGATGGTTCGCTGAGGTGCGTTACTCTCAATAAAGGTTTTGGTGGCTAATCCTAACCCTTCACCAATGGCGGTTCGTTGTCCTACCAAACCAAGTACCGTACGATTGAGCTGTTCTTGTACTGTGTTTCTATCAAACGTAAGGGGGGTTTGTAGATACGCATGATCGCCAAATAAGACTAACCCTAATCGGTCGCCTTTACGTTTCTCGATAAAATCAGACACTACGCGCTTTACCGCCGTTAAGCGATCCACAAAACCGGAGTCTGTTTTCATGTCTTCTTCTGACATTGAACCGGATAAATCGACCACCAGCATCATGTCTCTGTGTTCTGGTTGAATATCAACAGGGTCGCCATACCAAACGGGGCGAGCCAATGCGCCAACCAATAAAACCCAAGCGACTGACATCAAACCGATATTGACGCGTTTATTCGGTTGCTTATATTCACCTTGCTCTGGTAAGCGAGGAAGATGAATCGCTTCGCCTACGTTTTCTTCTGGCACAAAGAAATAAAAGAGAAAAGGAATTGGCAATAAAAACCATGCCCACCACCACATAAACTCAATCATGTTGTTTTCCTTTTGATGATCTTGATGAGAGTAGTGAGCCTACTCGTTTAACGGGCAGTGCATGGGTGAACCAATAACGAGTGTCATCATAGAAACGCTGTTGATTGATTTCTGATAATTCGTGTTGTCCATACAGTGCCTGTTCTAACATTTCTGAACGGGAAGAGAAATGCACGTTTGCTTGTTTCTTCACGGGCAGTTTTTGCTCAATAAAATGCCACCATGCAAGGCCATGTAATGCCGCAATGTCTTGGCGAGGAAAATGGCTCAATGCCGCTTGCTTTAATAAAGTCGCAATCTCTCGGGTTTGTGTTGGTTTTAGCGTTGATAATTGAGCTAAAGCAACACGTTGTAATTGACGCTTTTTACGATAACGAATTAAAGCCCAGACGAGTAGGGCGATCACTAGGATGATGAAAACAATCACCCCATAACCTTGCCATGATAAAGACAGGCTTGGAGCGGCTGGCAAGTGAATATCCGCTAAAGGTAAAGCGGGAGACTGCGGTGCAGCGCCGGGATCTGCGATGGAAGATAAAGACATTATTTCGCTCCTTTATCCGATAACGAGGTCAGTTGACTTAACAGGGGTAAGCCCGATGACAACGTATGAAGATGAATACCTAATTGCATTGCCATGTTGTGCACGTACGCTTTATGTAAATTCGCTTGTTGTTGCAATGCATTCTTGGTGGAAAGAGAAGAGAAATCCAACCACGCGGTTCGTTTATTATCAGACACATGCTCAACGCCATTAAAGCGGGTAACACCTTGCTCAAGAGGATCGCTAATCATCACAAATTGAATTCGATTGTGCTTACTCAATTGGCTGAAGATGGCTTTACACTCATCAGTGAGGGCGTAAAAATCACTGATGATCACAATCTCGCTGCCTTTAGGGCAAAGACGGTGAAGTTGTTGTAATCCTTTCACAAAAGAATCCGCTTGCTCTGCCGTGTTTTTCGTTTCACTACTTGTGTTAGTGTTGTGTTTTTCTATGATTTTTTGAAGAAACTGCAACACCACTTTTTGACGAGAAGAAGGTTTACAATCAAGAGTCGAAAGACCATCAAAAATGATCCCTCCGACACGATCCTTCTCTGCTAAGGTTATCCAACTTAATAAACTGGCAAAGTGCGCGGCTTGTACGGATTTAAACAGTAATTGAGAACCAAAACGCATGGTGTCACTGACATCCACAAATAGCATGGTTGGCTGCTCACGTTCTTCACTGTATAACTTAGTGTGTGTTTTTCCTGTACGTGCGGTAACGCGCCAGTCAATCGAACGAATGTCATCGCCCGGTTGATATTGACGTACTTCAGAAAAGTTCATGCCACGGCCTTTTTGTCGGCTTTGATGACTACCATTCATTTTTGACCAAACAGATTGAGATGGCGGTAACCACTGTAATGAATGGTTCTTGTAATGAACCAGTTCATTAAGTGACAATGTAACGCCGTTACTGTGTGGTGGCAGTGATAGAGTATTTGTTTTCTTCACAATATCTGCTTATTTATTAGCGTTGTGTTTAGCGATACGTAATCACTAACTAAGACGCGGCAACCATTTGTAATAAACGCTCAACCACTTTATTTGCCGTCATGCCTTCTGCTTGAGCTTGAAAGCTAAGAAGCAGACGATGACGCAATACCGGGTAGGCCATTGCTTGCACATCTTCAGGGCTAACAAAATCACGGCCAGCTAACCATGCATGCGCTCGAGCACAGCGATCTAACGCGAGTGTGGCACGAGGGCTGACACCCATTTCAAGTTGGCTTGCTAACTCTTGGCAGTATTGCATTGGCTTACGTGTTGCCATGGTAATACGAATAATGTATTGCTCAATTTCAGGTGCCATATAAATAGACAGCACTTCTTTACGAGCAGAGAAGATCTCACTTTGCGCTAATGGTTGTGGTTTCTCTGCTTGCTCGCCTAATGCTTCACCACGGTTCAAACGAAGAATGGCAAGCTCGTCTTCCGCGCCAGGGTAATCCACATCCAAATGCATTAAGAAGCGGTCAAGTTGCGCTTCTGGCAGTGGGTAAGTCCCTTCTTGTTCAATCGGGTTTTGCGTTGCCATTACTAAGAACAAATCAGGCAGTTGATACGTATTGCGACCTGCGGTGATTTGTTTTTCTGCCATGGCTTCAAGCATGGCGGCTTGAACTTTGGCTGGCGCACGGTTGATCTCATCCGCAAGCACTAAAGAGTTAAAGATAGGCCCCGGTTGGAAAGTAAATTCGCCGGTTTCTTGGCGATAGATATCCGTTCCCGTTAAATCCGATGGCAATAAATCAGGGGTAAATTGAATGCGGTGGAAATCCCCCTCAATAGAATCGGCTAAAATTTTAACGGCACGTGTTTTTGCAAGACCTGGAGGGCCTTCAACGAGGATATGTCCATCGGCAAGCAAGGCAATCAATAATTGTTTTACTAAATCCGGTTGACCAATAACTTGAGATTCAAGATAAGTTTGTAATTGCTGAATTTTTAACGCTGGCATAGTTCACCCAATGTATCGATTGTTTCGTAATTATTGTGTTGTGACTGATGAAAGCCACATTAGTTCCTAATAATATTGGGTTTAATTACGATTATTCAACTATTTAGTAAATGAATTTAAATCCAATTATTTATTAAAGTAATGATTGGCTCGGTCGTTATACAAAGGGTCTATTTTAGCTGTGGAAAAATTATGATTAATCTAACAATAAAACAGAAACTCGTGGGCGGTATTGTTATCGCTATTATTGCTTCAACGTCTCTTGTGGGCATTGTTGCCCAAAAAAAAGCGTACGAAACCCTTGATGAAAGGCTAACAACGCTAGAATTGCCAACCATTCTTGACCGCATTGGTGGTGAAGTCGACAAAGAAGTCTCTATGATCTCATCAGCCGCTGAACAAATGGCGAATAACCCGTTTATTCTCGATGCCATCGCTGATCCTGATATGACCGCAGACGAAGAAACAATCCTTATCGATCAACTGAAACAATTAAAACAACAGTTTAGTCTGAATGATGCTTCGGTTGCTAACCGTAAAACGGCGGATTATTGGAATCAAGATGGCTTCTTGCGCCGATTAACGTCACAACAAGATGCATGGTTCTTCGATTTTGTTCAAAGTGGCCCTGAGCGCATGCTGAACGTATTCACTGAACAAAATGGCGATGTGAAGCTGTTTGTTAACTTTCAGCAATTGAATGGGTTATCCATGGCGGGTTTTTCTAAATCCTTAGATGACATGGTTTCATTATTAAACGGTTTTCGTATTGAGAAAACGGGTTTTGTGTACTTAATGGATGGCGAAGGTAACATTAAAATCCATAAAAATAGCGCCATTATGGGTAAACAATCCATCAGTGATGTTGTGGGAAGAGAAGAAGCCGCGGTATTACTGAAAAAACAAAACTTCAATCTAAGCCGCATGGACAAAAATGGCAAAGAGATCTTTATTGCCTCGCATTACATTCCTTCGATGGCGTGGTTTATTGTGACTGAAGTGCCTGTCGATGAGGTATTTGAAAGCCTTCACGGATCCACTCAAGACATTATTATGTGGATAATTGGTATTATTGCGGTCTTTGTGTCCCTTGCAATATGGGGAGCGGGTTCGATTACAAATAAGATTAATGAATTGGCCAGTCGCTTCCGTGAGCTAGGAGAAGGCGAAGGGGATTTAACTCATCGCATTGAAGTCAAAGGCAATGATGAGATTGCGGAGCTATCAAAAGGCTTTAACAGCTTTGTTGAAAAAATTCATACTACGGTTGCCGAGGTGGTAGAGACCGGCCATGTATTGCATGTAACTGCGGAAAATGTGGCACTAAAGGCAACCTCGACACGTGATAACAGCGAAATGCAGCGCGACCAAACGTTGCAAGTTGTGACGGCGATAAACCAAATGGGCAGTACGATTCATGAAATAGCCTCAAACGCAGCCAGTGCAGCGCAATCCGCCAGTGATGCAGAAGAAAGCACTCAGAATGGACGCCAAACGGTGATTCAATCTCGTGATGCAATTATTCAACTGGAAGGTGATTTGGTTCAAGTGAGCAAAGTGGTGGAGCAATTAGCAGGAACAACTCAAGATATTGGTTCAATCCTTGATGTGATCCGTGGTATTTCAGACCAAACTAACTTATTGGCACTGAATGCGGCGATTGAAGCAGCACGTGCAGGGGAACATGGCCGTGGGTTTGCTGTTGTTGCGGATGAAGTGCGTCAGTTAGCGAGCCGTACCTCCGTGTCTACTGATGAAATTCAAAAGATGATTGATCAACTCCAAAGTGAAGCCAAAAATGCCGTTGATGCGATGGAAGCCAGCCACGCAGTTACTGCGCGTGGTGTAAAATCAGCAGACATGGCAACAGAGGTGCTTGCGGGTATCGCATTAAGCATTACTGATATTTCAGACATGAATACGCAAGTCGCCACCGCAACAGAAGAGCAATCAACCGTGGTTTATACGATTAATCAAAATATTGAAGAGATTAATGGCATTAATGAGCTAACCACAGCGACAGCGCAAGAGCTTGCCGATTCAAGTCAGCAGCTTAATTCGCTTTCACAACGATTAGATCAATTAGTTGGTGCATTCAAAGTTTAACTTTTATGGGGAACTCTTGTAGAATCCCCTTAATTGTTTTAATGAATTGAGAAAATAATCATGAGTGATGTTGAAAAAGAACTTCAAGAAATGGTACAGCAGGGTTCAAATGAACCAGAAGTGGCATTGCCTTCAATTGAAGATCAAAAAGCGATTGTTGCCGAACTAAAACGTCTTGAAGCCGCGGGTGAATTAACCCCTGAAATACTTGAAGCACATTTTGGTAAGTTCAATACCGATGACGATGCCCCAATTCATTAATTAATGTTTGGGTGACATCAATAAAAAATGCCAGTCTCTATCGATGCTGGCATTTTTATTTGTTTGTAATAATAAGAATATCTACAAACACAAATTAGATTAGGGTTGATAGCAAGCCGATCACTCCACCGAATATACCGCCCCAGACCACAAGCCAGCCAAGATGCTTCTTAATCATATCTTGAACCATTTCTTTAACTAATTTTGGAGTTAGTTCATTAAGGCGTTGGTCAATCATCTCTTCAATGGTTTTTTGAATATCATCCATCATATCTGGCGTTTCAAGTTGACCCTTTAATGCTGTTTTAAATTGCTCTTGTTGGCTGATTTCAGTGATTGATAGCTTCATCTTTTTCATAAAGGGTTCACGCAAAGGTTGAATTGCCTCACTGCCACCCATCATCGCGATCATCCCGCCAAATTGTGAGTTCATGATCACGTCGACTAAAGAATCAAACGTCGGTGATAAGTCAATCGTATCAATGACGGGTTCTAGGTTGATATTAATTGATGAACCCATTCCTTTTGATAAAAACCTATCAACGTTCGATTTAGTAAAGAATTGATCCATCATTAGACGTTTGATGCTTGCTTTAAATTCTTCAAAGCGTGCAGGAATCACTCCTGATCCATATAAACCTGGTACTTTCTCAAATAACATGTGAATGGCTAACCAGTTTGTTAACGCGCCAGAGAAAGCAAACAAACCAATGTAATATACGGTATTTTGTTGCGTGTAATAACCAACTGCTAACAATGCCAATGAGATTAAGTTAGTGATCATGCTTTTATTTAACATATCAATCCTGATGTAAGGGTAGGGCTAAAAATTTTATGAAGTTTATCAGTTAGTAAAAGGGCTCAACAAGCGAAAATATGTTTTTCAACTCGATTGTTGAGTGTAAACTGTCAAGACACACAGTCATGGCACACATTAAGGAGATAACGATGAGTATTTGGAAGCGAGTGATGGATTTAAGTGTTTTAAACGCGACCTCTCGAAATACCTTAATGGAGGCGCTTAATATTGAATATTGCGCTTACGATGACGAGTCGATTACCGCATCAATGCCAGTGACCCCTACGGTACATCAACCGCTAGGCATGTTACATGGTGGTGCTTCGGTAGCGCTTGCTGAATCGGTTGCTTCAATTGCGGCCAATTGGTGTGTTGATGAATCTAAATATTGTGTTGGCTTAGAGATTAACGCCAATCATATTCGTGCAGTACGTGAAGGCACTGTCTTTGCGACTGCAAAACCTTTGCACTTAGGTGCAACCACTCAGGTTTGGGTGATTGATATTAAAGATCAACGAGAACGCTTAGTCTGCACAAGCCGCTTTACTGTGGCTGTGATGAAGAGAAAAAAGTAGCGACTTGTTGTGGAGAT
The DNA here is from genome assembly GCF_001691055.1 of Aliivibrio logei. Taxonomy (NCBI): domain Bacteria; kingdom Pseudomonadati; phylum Pseudomonadota; class Gammaproteobacteria; order Vibrionales; family Vibrionaceae; genus Aliivibrio; species Aliivibrio logei. The sequence goes on along the minus strand of NZ_MAJU01000015.1, from coordinate 3,926 downwards.
ATGTATGGAAGAAAATGAAATTCTAAGTCACGCTCATGAGCTACCAAAAATTCCTAAAGTTATCCGTGAGATGATGGAATTAGTGAATGATCCTGAGGTTGAACTGCAAGAACTATCACAAACCATCTCATTAGAGCAAGTTGTGAGCGGACGTGTATTGCGCTTGGCTAATTCGGCACATTTCTCTCGTGGGAAAAGTGTGTCTTCAGTAAACCAAGCGGTGGTTCGTTTAGGTCTTGAACCATTAAAAACGTTGATCATTGCGTCTTCGTTAGTTAGCGCCTTCCCGTATGTTGAAGTCATCGATTTAGAAGGCTTTTGGCAAGAAACGTTTGAAATTGCAGTGCTAAGTAAAGCGATTGCCCAAAGTTGTGCGGTTAATCCAAACGATGCTTTTACGGCTGGAATGATGCATAACATTGGCGATTTGATGATTTATACCGTTATGATAGATCACGTTCCTGCGATTCTTGAGAAAATAGAAGCGGGCAGCTTAAAAGTGAATGCGCAGAGGTCAACTATTGGTACTGATAGTGCGATATTAGGCGCTAAATTAGCTGAGAGTTGGAGTTTTTCTGAAGAGCTTGTTTTTGCTATTTCAGAGCAGTATGAACCAAAAGTGGATAACATTTATTCACCATTAGCCGCTACGATTCGTTTGGCTAATGCGATTAATCGTGATTGGGATAGATTAGAAACGTTTGATGCTAAAAAAGTATGGTTATCTGAGCAGATTGAAGCGGATATATTATTTTTAAATACCGATATGATTGGTAATCTTGATGAAGTAAGAGGTTCGGGCGTTGAAATGGCTCGATTAGTGATTTAGCCATGCAAAGAGAATGGATGTCGTCTGCACTTATTGGTGCATTTTGTGTGATTGTGTCTTATCTGTCACCTGATTTTCTGGTGAGTAAGTTTTTTGTGGTGGTGGCTGTCTTCTTTTTGGCGAAAGCAATTCGATCTATTGTGTTATTGCTAAAACATCGCCAATATGAACTGTAATTAATTGAGATGATTCGTTAGGTTTTAATCAAAATCTAACGGACTCTTAGTTCCTGAAAAATGCAAACCGATTACATGTGTGTAGATTTGAGTCGTCTTAATATCAGAATGACCTAGAAGTTCTTGTATTGTTCTTAAATCTGCCCCTCTTTCTAATACTCGCGTTGCAAAGCTGTGTCTAAACGTGTGACAACTTGCTTTTTTATCAATGCCGACTTTTTGTATGGATTTTTTTACTGCGGATTGAATTGTTCTATCCAACAAATGATGTCGACGATGTTTCTCTGATCGTGGGTCTTTACTGATTTGTGGGGATGGGAAGACATATTGCCAACCATAACTTTTTGCTTGCGTTGGGTATTTTTCAGCCAAAGCGTAGGGCATATAGACTTCATCATTACCGTTTATCGCATCGAGTTTATGCTGTTGTTTAACAAACGCAAGTTGTGTTTTTATCGCGTCGACAACACTTTCAGGCAATATTGAGGTGCGATCTTTATTCCCTTTGCCGTTTTTAATCGTGATTATCTTTTTATCTAGGTCAATATCATTAACTCGAAGTCGAAGCGCTTCATTGATCCTCAATCCACTGCCATACATCAGTTGTGCAATGAGCTTAACTGGGTGATTTAGATTGTTAATAACATCCATGGCTTCTTTATGCGTAAACACAGTTGGCAGTTTTGTGGCCTTTTTTGAGCGTTTAAAATCTAAACTATCAACGGATTGCTGTAAAAATTCTCGACATAAAAAGACAAGCGCATTAAGGGCTGTTTTCTGTGTATTAGGCGATACGTTTTGTTTTATGACGAGATGCTCAAGGTAACTTGGAATGTCAAAGGCTTCAATTTCTTCTTTAGAGGTGTAGTTTTTAAAGCGAATAAAACTGCTTATCCAATAAATATAATGCTTTTCTGTATTGTAAGCTAAACCACGAGTGCGAATGAAAATACGAAGTTGATCAATAAAGCGTTGTGAGGTGGGATTGAGGTTTAATGGAATGTCCATAATCTCTGATTTTTGATAAATAGTGAAGGTAGTGTAGTTACTTGATAATAACTTGCCATGTAGTTTCGCATATTTATAGCTGACTTATGATTTTACTGGAAATATTAAATTAATCAGTTACATGCGAATAGGGTTTTAATCAGGATATGCGAATTAGATTCTGCTATTTCTATCACGTTTTATGATGCGATGGCAGCTATGATATTGGTTTTAAAGTAGAATATGATGACTTGATTGTATTGAGATAGATAGTAGAGATATTACGAATCTAGTTGGTATAATTAAATGTTAAATGAACTGTCTCAATGGCTAATTAAGTGATACAATAGTGATACTTTGTTCTTTCAATAATGGAAACTGAATATGAAAGTTGAGCTAGTTACTACATTAAAACGTCAAGCAACCAAGATTCTTTCTGAGCTTCATGCTTCAAAAGAACCAGTGTTAATTACAGAGCACGGCCAACCGTCGGCTTATTTGTTAGATGTTGATGATTATGAGTTTATGCAAAAACGTATTGCTATTCTTGAAGGTATTGCTCGCGGTGAAAAAGCAATTTCAGATAATCGTGTAGTTTCTCATGAAGTCGCAAAAGAGAAGATGAATAAATGGCTGTAATTAATTGGACTGAATCAGCATTATTAGATTTGGAGGAAATTGCAGAATATATCGCTATTAATAATATTTTAGCGGCTAAGGCGTTAGTTCAATCAGTTTTCCATCGTGTTGAGCGTTTAGAGGATTTTCCATTATCAGGCCGTAGTGTTCCTGAGCTTCCTCATTTAGATTATCGTGAAATTGTATTACCGCCATGCCGTATTTTTTACAAAGTAACCAACGATGATATTGTATATATTCTTTATGTCATGAGGGAAGAGCGCGAGTTACGCCAATTTGTTCTCAATGACCGTGGTTTTCAGTAAGAGTTCATTTAACAATCGCATCAACACGATTTGCTACATTCGGCATTCTAGGTTTCTTTGAGTTTACCGTATTAAGTGGTAAATTTGAGCTTAATCTGCATGGTAGCAAACGTGTTATGCAGGCGTTATATGCTTCAAGGATGAAAAAAGTGAAATACGATATTTCTTTTATACATACAGGTCAGGTTCATATTGAAAAATTTGGTTCATTAGTTACTGAACTTTCGCCTAATTTACTTATAAATCATATTGTTGATGAATCATTGTTAACTCATGCTCAGCAGTTTGGTGTTGATTCGATATTAAAATCTAACCTTATAGCGCAGTTGGAAGCTTTGAGTTTAGTCAGCAAAGTCATTGTGATCACTTGTTCATCGATTGGTGGCATTGCTGAAGAAATAGATAACTTAAATGGTTGTAAAGTTCAACGAGTCGATCAGGCAATGGCTGACTTTGCTGTTGAAAATGGCAATAATATTTTAGTTCTTGCGGCATTAGAAAGTACTTTAGAACCAACTCGTGAACTGTTGCTGAAGTCGCTAGCCAAACACAACTCAAAATCTAAGCTTACTTTGTGCCGTGTTGAAAATGCATGGGATTGCTTTCTAGCTGGCAAAATGGATCAATATTATGCCCAAATCAGTGCCGTAATTACCTCTAATGAGAGAAAGTATGACTTAATCGTATTAGCTCAGGCTTCAATGTCTGAGGTTCAAAAGAATGTTAACGTCTCTATTCCAGTCATTAGCAGTCCACGGCTTGGTGTCGAACGAGCAATAAAAGCTCTAACAATTTAAGGCGCATATAACAAATGCATCAACACGATTTGCTACACTCGGCGTTGTCAGTTTGCCTTTAGTTTCAGTGATTAAGGCAGTAAAATTCAGTTAAGTCTGTATCGTAGCAAACGTGTTATGCAGGCGTTACACGAACTCTAAGAACGCAGTTTTTTGGTTCAGTTCAGCGATTGATCCGTTAATTTCTTAGGCG
>NZ_MAJU01000014.1:0-10844 GCF_001691055.1 Aliivibrio logei | reverse complement strand
CATTAGAGTGATTACTGCCAGCCACTAAACTGGTGTCACTGTCGTCTGATAAAGCGACATTACTCAACGTCGGTGCTGTTTTATCGATGATAATGGTTTCTAATTCACTTTGTCCTTTATTACCTGCAATATCAGTAACTTCTACCACCCAACGATATTCACCTTCGTTGAGAGCATCAGATATATCAATGATAAAATTACCTTGTGAACTAGCAGTAACAGGCTCTGAAGAATAAGTAGGAGAACCACTAACAACACCATTGTTTACAGCATACAAGTGAACAACAACAGAACCATTTGCTTCTGATGTTTGTCCTTGAAACATTGGCCGGTCATTGTTAGTTCTAATCGGATCACTATCAAAACCAACATCATTATCGAGAATAATCCCCGCACTGAGTATAATTGGGGCCGATTCATCCAAAATAAAGATTTTATCTTCAGTTGATTTTTTATTTCCTGCAATATCGGTTATTTCAGCATGCCAAGTATATTCACCTTCCATTTGTAATGAAGTTGGAACAGTCACTCGCCATGTACCATCACGGCCTACGACTCTAGTTGGTATGCCTGAAATTTCTTGAGCATTTGAATTAAAGATAACAACTCTAACTGTTCCTCCGGGTTCACCATTTCCAGAAAATGTAGGAGTATTATCATTAGTAATACCGTCAACATTGGATAATCCAGAATCCGATTCAAGAATCCCATCAATAGTTGTCTCCGTATCCAGTACTATAACACCAGAAACTTCAGTACGGTTACCAGCAATATCTTCAAGCTCGACAGTCCAACTATAGCTACCGTCATTCATTGCAAAAGTAGGCAATAATAATTCCCAAACACCTAAACTATTAACCGTTGTTGTTGCCACACCAGAAGTATCAATTGTAGTTCCATCAGGTCCTGTTAAAGCTTTAATATTAACGCTAGAACCAACTTCACCCTGTCCTGTTAACTTGACATTTTGTTCATTTGTAACGTTATCAAGTTTATTTCCTGAGTTAGAATCATCCTCCAACTTACCTGTTGCTCCCTGATAAATGGTATCTATCGTTATCGACTGCTCTTGACTATCAAGACGGCTTTCGTTACCCGCTAGATCCTTAGCTGACACAGCCCAACGATATTGACCATCAGGTAGATCTGCTATATTTAAAGACCATGTACCATCTTTATTCTCTACTTTTGTAGTATTAGACTTTATAAACGTATTACCACGATAAATAGAAAGAGTAATCGTTACTCCATATTCTGCGGAACCTATAAAAGTAGGGCTATCTTCATTAGTAATAAAATCATTATCAATAATGCCTGTATCAGAGCTACTCGCAAGTACTACATCTCCAATTTGAGGGGCGATAGTATCAATTGTTATATCTAATGAAATATTTGGTGAATAATTTCCTGCAGAATCTTCAGCTTTAAAAGTAATATCATATAAGCCATCATCAAGAGCCACTGGCAATTGATAAACCCAGTTAGTCGACGACACATTGTAAGTCGAAGGCGACAAACTAACAGCTATACCTGTAACCTTATTAGTAACTGAAATGTGAATAATACTTCCTACTTCAGTACCATTGCCTTTAAAACTCAATTCTGACTTATTAGTTACATTATCACCAACTTCATTAGAATCCGAGCTATCAGTTAGAGTAATTATGCCTAAATTTGGAGCCGATGTATCAATAGTAACAAATACATAATCTGTTTCTGTCAGATTTCCTGCAACATCTGTTGCTAATACCTTATACGCATATTCACCATCTATTAATTCACTTACATCATAAGTAAGTCGTCCATTAACGCCTACAATCACAGGAACAATCGTTTCATAGGCTGGTGTTGTATTTATAATACCGTTTTCAACTTTAAAAATAGAAAGTGATACTTTTGTATTTGGTTCAGTAAGAATTAAAAAGTTTAAAGTATTATCATTTGTATGCGAACTCTCAAATCCAGTATCTGAATTAAGACTAATTTGAACATCTGGAGAAATATTATCAAATATAAATGAATTACTAACTGGTGTAGCTTTATTTCCAGCAATATCTATTGCACTAATAACCCAAGTCCATTCACCTTGCTCTGTTAACGCTAGTGCTTTTGGAATAGAAATAGACCACATCCCATTAGCTAATGCTAATGAAGTTAATTCAATTTGTCTGCCTGATTCAGAATGAGTTAAATTTAAATGAATTGTTGCCCCAGCATCAGATATCCCTTTAAATTCAGGTTGGCCTACATTAGTAATATTATCTGTATTATCACCAGAATCAGAAAGAGCATCTAACTCAGCAGTTAACGTGATTTGAGTGTCAATTTCTATAGGTAGGTCTATTGATGCTATATTTCCAGCAACATCTACAACGGAAAAATTAATAGTATATTTACCATCATTCAATTCTTCTGGAATTGTATAAGACCACAAGCCATTTTGATTTACGGTTACTGGACCATAGACATTACCAATAATACCATCAGAATTTTTAACATTAACCGTAATTTTTGACCCTGGCTCACCAGTACCTGTTAACGTCGGCGTTTTAATATTGGTAAGACTATCATTATTAATGCCAGAGTCTGAATCTTCACTAACACGAGCAGAAAAATTTTCAATTGTCCTATCAATAACGACGGTACCTTGAGCTGCATTAACACTCTCATTTCCAGCAGCATCAACCGCTGTAATAGAATATGTATATGTTCCTTCATCTAAACCATCAACATTAAACTGCCAATTCCCATCATTACCTGAGTTCACGACACGCGAAATATTCAATGCTACAATAGATAAGGTAACCTTTACATTTGGTTCAGTATTCCCTTTAAAAACAATACTTTCAGCATTAGTAATGCCATCATTGTTAAACTGACCGCTATCACTAATCGAGTCTAAACCGCCCGTAATTTGAGGCCCAATAGTATCAATAATAATTTGAGAATTAATGATATCTGAGCGATTACCTGCAATATCTATTGCATATGCTGAAATAGAATAGGTCTCATCAAGTAATTTATTAGTTACCGATACAGACCAACGTCCATTATCCCCAACTTTAGCTGAATAAGTAACCCCGTCGATTTCGACAAAAACATTTGCCCCAATCTCACCTCGACCAATAAAAGTCGGTTCAGTTTCAGACGTAATATTATCAGAAGAGTCACCTGTATTTGATTCTTCTGATAACCCACCCCATGAAAAGTTTGGAGGGGTTAAATCAATCGTTAATACTTGTTTTATTTCTAATTTATTACCCGCAGCATCGATTGATATGAACGTGATATTATGAATACCCTCTGGCAAGTCATTTGGAAGTTGAAAGATAGTTGGAGATGAAGAACTAACATCAACATCATATGACACACCATTTAAAATCAACTGAATAGTAGATCCAATTTCATGTTCAAAACGAAAGATTGGTTGCTCTATATTTGTAATCCAATCGCCTTTTTCTCCAGAATCAGTAATGTCTGTAATTGTGACAGAAAAATCATTAACAGTATCAATCGTAACTTTTTGTTTTACGATAGTTTCATTCCCTGCTTCATCAATAGCAGATATTGAAAACTCATATTCACCATCAGTTAATTCCACAGGGAAAGTAAACGACCATTCTCCATTTTTTGCAGGCAAAACATAACTAATATCACCAACAGAAATAGAAACCGATTTAGGGTCACCACTAATTTTACCTGTAAATGTAGGGGCATTTATATTTGTAAGCCCATCAGAATCAGATGTACCACTATCCGAATCCAAAGTAAACGATACTTCAGGTCCTATAGTATCAATAATGAATAGCTGATTAATCGAAACTTCATTACCTGCATCATCACGAGCTTTAATTATTAAATTATATTCACCATCTTTCAATTCATCAGCTAATGTGATGATTGCGTTACCATTAGTATCAGCAACAGACTCATAGATAGCCCCATCAACAGAAATGCTAATCGTTGCTCCTGGTAATGTCTTTCCTTCAAAAGTTGGCTTATTTATATTAGTAATAAAATCGCCTTTAGCCCCACTATCACTTCGACTCGATAGCTTTACATCAACAAAAAGGTCTGTTTTTTCTTCGGTTTCACCTTCATTAGAGGGTACTGGTTGAGAACTTCCAGAAGAAGAACTACTGCTTATAAGGGGGTCTTGCTCATTTGAGCTTTTCTTACTCGTATTATCATTCGCGTCAGCAGCTAATGCTTCTCCTTCATTACTATTAAGTCCTGATAAAGCAATTACAGCCTGATTCGCTTGATTTAAAAGCTCTTCAATCAGTAAGGCTTCAGCATTACTTTCATCAGAAGCCTCCACTTCTTCTTGCTTCGTTTTTTCTTCTAATTTTTCCTTTAATTCAGCTAACTCTTTCAATTGTTCTTGTAATTTTTTTAACTCGTCTTGATTTTGTTCAATACTTTCTTTCACAGCATTTTTAACTTCGTTATTCTCATTTTGCTGTGAATGAATCAATGCTGGGATTAAAACAGCTGCATTACTTTCAAGATTGACTTTATTTAATATATCACCTCTAGGTAGAATTTTTCCATTAGGTGTTGATATATTAAGTTCACCTTTTAAAAGAGATGTGACACCGTTTTTAATAGTTTTAACTTCTCCATTAGGAAGTTTAACTATAATATCAAAACCAGTAATCGAAATGTCATTAACGCTATTTATCTGAACTTTACTCATATAAGATCCTAAATTTAAACAATAAAAAGCCACATTATTAATGTTAACAATGTGGCTTTTGAGTGATATCTAGTTATTATTACTTTAAATTAGTGCAAATAGAACACTATCAATTAAGCAATACACTTTAATAAAATTAATTTTTAATTATTCAAAGCCAAAATAATATTACGTCTAATAAAATAATTTTTTAATCTTATGTTGAAATTCATCAATCCCTCTTAAGGCATAACGTGTGGATTTAGATATATCATCTAAATGAGTTATATTTAATTTAATCACATCCAATAAGTTATTAGAATTTTCACTCTGATTTACTTGTTCAATTAATATATTTTCTAATGCATTATTTGATTTTATTTGTTGACTATTAATATCTTTAATGTAGTTAAGTAACTGTTCATTTTGCTTAATCATTTCATTAAATAAAGCATATGGGGCACTTTCAGTTTCATTAATATCCAACTTTATATTAATTATTTTTTCTTCAATATATTCCAGACGCTCAAAAATACGTTCACTATTTTTTTTATGCAATAAATAAGCATCTTCATTTGTATTTTCAAATGACATTCTATTATTCTGTTTTTTCTTTCTTTCTTCAAATGCAGTAGATACGAAATTCCCAGCGACTAAAGAGTAAGCTGAAATTCCTACACCTAGAATAGACGTCATAAATGCAAATGACATTGCTCCTAGTGAAGAAGATATAGCCCCAAGTAAGCTCTCCATTTTTTTAGCAAAATCAGTCTCACCACCAGATAGTGCGGTCCCAATCCCTGAAATCATATCAACTAATCCCACAAACGTACCAACTAAACCTAGAGATACCATAACAGAACATGCCATTTTTAAATGGCTATCAAATACAGCGGTACGGTCTTCAACTAACTGTGGAAATAAACCCAATAAAATAGCTAATAAAATAATATAACAATAAAAGAACACAACTAGGTACGTTATTTCTGGTGCTAAGCTTACTGATTGCAAGAAAAATTCTCTTGCATTATCAACATAACCAACAAATATAAAGATAGAAAAGAAAAGAATATAACCAATATACTTCATTAAAACTTACTCCCAAACAAACTCTGTAATATTACCATTTCTAGACGGTAAATAAATTATATTTAAATTTTCTAGATTTTTACTTAACCCTGTAGCTTGTATAAATAATAACGTGTTATAGGTTACAATATCCTCTTCATTGTTAGAATATATAATCAATTTATTTGGTTGTTTATTTTTAAATTCTTCTTTTATTAAAGAAATCTGTTTTTCTGACAACTTATATGATTTAAAAAAATAAACTCTATTTTCTTTTAATATTAACGTCGGAGGCTCTCTTTTAAAAACATCATTTATCAATTCTTCATTTTTATACAATGCATTTTTTCCATACTCCTTAACTGAGTCTGATACGGAAGATATTGTATTCAACATTAAAAATATAGTCACCAGCAGTATTGCTGCCATAGCTCCAGTTAAAGCATCAACCATTGGAGCCATAACATCATCATTCTCATCTCCCATAATCAACACCATTAAAATCTACATAACAATAATTTAATTTATTTTTATCCACAATGGGATCTTTATTCATGGTAGCATCAATTGGAATTTTTCCAGTGTTAATTTTAATTGTATTATAAACCATTATATTATTAGCTGAAGACTCTCCAATATCAAACCCAAAACTACAACCTACATTTATTGAATTTATTTTGAATTTTTTATCTTCATTAATATTAATTAATATGGCATCTAACTCTTTAAGTACATCATCTGTAACATAATAACTAGAAATTGGATATCTATACGTCGCTTCATTAACCCTAAAAAAAGATGCCTCAGGTAATAATGAATCTATATATCCAACAATTAATGTTATGAAAACAAGAATCAATATACATAAAGCTGAAGAAAGAGCTCCAATAAACCCTACCATACAGAAAAATCCAAATTTTTATTAAATACTGATAATATATATTCGAAAAATGTCATCGTATCATTAACTATATATACAGTTGTTTTCAAGCCTAATAATCCATTTAGTTTTTTTATTACTTCTTTGTTGTCGTTAAAAGAAATCTTAACGTTATAGTATCGTTTTCCTTCTTTTGAATATTCATCATAAACAAAAGAATCAACACTTATATCATTAATTTTTCCATAAAAGAAATCCCGTATACCTGGAGCATCAATTTTCACTTTTGCTATTTCACCAATACCTAAATATGGTCTAAATTTTGAATCAAATTTAGCATCAACATAAACTCCATCATCATTCCTTTTTAAAGTCAGAATTTCAGCATTTCTCTCAATATAAACTCCTTTTGCTAGACCTACTTTCAAGGACAAAACAGTTCCATCGATATTAGAATTAATCGCTGTTGATTGTATCCTATCTTTTACTGTATTAAATTCAGACAAATTAACAGTAAGAAGTTCTCGAGACTTTCTTAATTCATCTTCTGTTTGTCCAACCAAATCTAATGTTAATTGTACAAAATCTTGATATGCAGCCTCAACAAGACTTTTAGCTTCATCTAGTAATAATTTACTTTCTAATGCTTGTAGTTTTATCTTTTCTACTTCTAGTTTTGAATCTAAATATCTTACTGTATCTCCAAGAGACTCTCTAATAAGATCACTTTTATTCTGAAGAAGAGTTTCCTGATTTTTAAAATTTTCATTTCTAACAATGAAATTTCTTTCCTTATCTTCTAGCTCGTTTTTTTTCAATAAATATATACGATATTTATTTTTAACTTTCAATAGCGTTGAAGAGTCTATATCTTTACTAAGGGGTTTGCCATCCTTAAACGTTTCTTTTAAATTTATTAATTCTAATGATAACTTACTTACTCTCTCTGAATAAAAATCGCTATTATAATCTAATAACTCCCTCTTATGTCCATCTTCTATGTTTCCTATAGTTAATAGATGCGTACCATTACTAACTGTATCTCCACGAGTTATATATATATCTTTTATAATACCTGATGACGGTGATAATATATTCACATTACTATCATTAATTGATAGTACACCTTCTCCTTCTGATATCACATCAAATTTAACTATTGTTATAGAATAGAATATTATCGATAATAAAAGTATAATAACTATTTTTTTAAACCATTTAGTTAATAACATAATTCCCTGGCAGTACTGAATTTAAGACATAAACTCTATTAACTGTATCTATTAGTTCATTTTGAGTTGAAAGTTGACTCATTTCTAAATCGGACAAAGATGAAATATTTCTAAAAATATCTAGCACACTAGATTCATCTACCATCATTTCTTTCATTTGATTCTTAATAACATCGGTTGTTAAAAAAATTTGATTATTTACGTTATCTATACGCTGAGTAATTAGTGCATACTGTTGCTTAAGTGTAATCAAATCAATATTTATTCCATGAATAAACTCATCAAACTCAATCATTTTCTTTTTATATAATTCATATTCACTCATTTGAGATTGGTAGTTTCCATAATCTAAACCTGTGAAAGAAAATTGAATTCCTATGAATGAATCCCCATTATTATCATATGTATATCCATACACCGCTTGATTTTGATCATTTTTTGAACTTGATTTTTCATGTTCTTTAATATCATGTAATGTTATTAATTCTACTTTAAAATACTCATTGTTAGATTGCGCAGTTTTCTTCTCTGACATTAACTCTGATTTTCTTGATAATATAGAAAAATTTTTAGCCATGACATTATCAATGTTAAAAAACGCAGGTTCGATATGCATCATCGAAGACATATACGATTTACTTAACCCATAATCATCTTTATACAAACGCCTTGGTGTAATGTTATCAATTTGGCTTTTATATAACTCAATCTGTGATAATACATTTAATACTGATTCATCAAACTTTTTAACCGTTACTTCAGCAAAAATTCGATCTGATTTTTTCAAAATACCAGCACCTGCTGATACTTCCATTTTTTTAAGTAAAATATCCATACGTTTTCGATATTCACGAGACTTAACTAAAAACTCTCTAGACGTTTCTATCTTCATTAAATTTTGATTGATACGACCATATACATCATTTACATTTTCATTATATTTTTCTTTCGATGATAATAGACTATAATACGCTGCGTCTTTTTGTTCATCTGTAGTATTACTCCAAAGCTTCATTCTTGCAGATAAATCTAATGTGAACTCGGTAAAAGGAGATGGATGCCCGGGTCTATCAAACTTCTGTTTTACTTGAGATGATACAGATGCACTAGGAATATAATAATATTTCGCTGCGTTAAATAGGTGGTTTTCTGATTCAATTACATACTTTTGGCCATTCACTTTATAAGAATTTTCTATTGATTCAATAAATAAAACGTTAATATCTTCAGTGTAAATAGGTTCTTTTATATTTAAACGTAAATCTAATTCAATCGCAGCACTTACATTAAACGAAAGAAGTAAAAAAATAGAGATTAATGTTATAGATTTCATAATATATACCAATTAAAATTTAAATCCATATCCGATATATATCGACATGCCGTTATAATTTTTGTACGGACTCCAGTCAGCCATTACCTCCCAAGTTCCACCGCCAATATAATCTTTAAAGTAAGCCCCTGCTCCATAATAAAGAGCATCAATATCATCATCATTAGCAGTAGGGTGTCTTAAATTAAAATAACATGTTGAGTAATTAGAGAAACATTTCCCAACAGTCATTATTGGAACAAAATCTTCAGATACATAATAACCAACGCCTAACGCCATGTTCCAAGACCAAAAATGCCCAGTCTTATACTCATCAACAATTAATTCACCTCTTCCATATATTCCAAAATCACTATTTTCTATGGATTTAATACCAGATATATAAGCTCCGTTTGCACTCCCTCCTTTGATTCTGTGTGACCCTATACCAAAAGATACAATTGATGGGTTTTCAGGAAATAACATACTGTCATCACTAACATATGATAAATCTAATTTATTTTTTAATTCCTCGGCATTAACTAGACTTGATAAAACCAAAAATGAGAACAAAAAAATACAAGTTTTACATACAATCTGCATTAATTATGCCTTCTAATCTTAAAGATAAAATTTAAATATTGTGATTACTATCACTTAGTAGCTTATATGCTATAGGCTTATATACAAACAAGGAAGTAAATTAAATTTATCGATACGATAAATTTAATTTAAACTTACTTTTTGTCAGAGAGTAAGGAGCCTCGATACTAAACCCTTGGAAAAGACAATTTGAAAATTTTATTTTCTTCATGATTTTCTTTATAGTTAATAACTCACTGTTACTCTCTATCTTTTCAAAAACAATATTTAATTTATATATTTTATGCATTTTATTTATTATTATCTTTAACAATTCTTGTTTGTTTTTGTCTGTTTCAATATTTTCAATATAAAACCCACTTAATTTAACTAAATCAAAAGGGAGTTTATATAGAGCTTCATCACAAGAATATATGCAACCAAAGTCATCAAGCGCAAACCTAAGTCCAATATTTTTCATCTCAATCATAGAACTCCTTATTGTATCGAAGTCTGGATAAGCGTGATACTCAGTGATTTCTATAATAATGCTATCTATTAAATCCTCAGGTATCGACTTAATATAAGACAAAAATCTAGGGGAAATTATTGTATTAGGCGTTATGTTGATAGATACAATATGAGGTCTATCCAATTTTTTCATTTCACTAACAACAGAGTCTATAACAAATAAATCAAAGCATTCCCAATCAACTACTTCCTCATAAAACGATAAGAAAGGCACCACCTGATCATCTCTATAAATTCTAATTAAAGCTTCAAAAAATATTACATCACCATCTAGATCCACGACTGGCTGATATTTAAATTTAAATTCATACATACTACAAACCTCTTTTTTTTTAAATTAACTTAGTTAACCCAAGCTAGTAAAGAAAAAAAATATTATCATAACGATATATTTTATTTATTGAAGTTTTATGTAAAGCATGTGAGTTCTTAAACTAATTAATAACTTATTTCTTTCTATACAATTAATAATCTTAATTGACATTAAAAAATCAATATAATATTTTATGTTAAATATTAATTAACATTCATTTTAAATAAAATAATTTTAGTGATATAAGC
>NZ_MAJU01000013.1:0-226887 GCF_001691055.1 Aliivibrio logei | reverse complement strand
CTACTAGCGCACAATAATTCTTTTTTATTATGCTGATTATAAATAATCAACATAAATCAATGATGGCGGTGAAGGAGGGATTCGAACCCTCGATGCGGCTATAAACCGCATACTCCCTTAGCAGGGGAGCGCCTTCAGCCTCTCGGCCACCTCACCGTCTTGAGGAGGCACATATTACTTTTTACCAAAAATATGTCAATGACTTTCTTAGTAAAAAACAAGGTAATTCGTTCAACAGTCTATGAAATAACCAAAATGGATAAAAATAAACCGAGATACGAGTTTTGTGCCTCTCATTTTCTATTTATTCCAGTCAAATTAACAGCTGACTAAAAATAAATAAGGCCAACAATGTTAGCCTATTTTCATGCGATATTAAAAGTTACCTGGTGCAGCAGCAGGAGTAGTTCCCTTTTCTGCTTGAATACGCATGTAAATCTCTTCACGGTGTACAGATACTTCTTTAGGCGCGTTAACACCGATACGTACTTGGTTGCCTTTAACGCCAAGTACAGTAACTGTTACTTCGTCACCAATCATTAGCGTTTCACCTACACGGCGAGTCAAAATTAGCATTCGAATGCTCCTTGAGTTATCTCAGTATTATAATAAATGTATGTATTGTCCGTTATCGCTTATGTTCACAAACGTCTCTGCTCAAGAAACAGCGATCAGAACGTTATTATCTTGTGATTGCTCTGTAATAACAAACGTTTTATGTAAAATTTCGGCCGCTTGTTGTAAATCAGCTTGAATAACGATAACCGACACACTTTTTGGTTCTGTATAACATTGATAGATATCAACACTATTAACCATTAGTTGATTGCAAGCAGAGTCTGCCATCCCTTCAACATTATCTCCGACTAACGTCAGAATTGATAAGCTACTAATATTGCGTATTTTTGTATTAAATACCAGTTTCAATTGTAAAAAAGTTGCTTTTGGCACAACAATTTGAAAACAATCGTCAGTATTAGTTAACACTCGATACTCTTTAGCAAGAAGAATTCTATCCTCTTCATTTATGTCAGTGCATTCGGCAAGGTATAAGTCTTGCTTTAGTGCTAACCCAGTAACTGGAAAATAGTCATTAGGCTTCTCACAAATAAGCGTTCCTTCACCATTATCAAAAGAAGAAAGAACTCTTAATGATACTGAAGATCTCCATGCATGAGATACTGAATGTTCCTGTAATACTTTCGCACCAGACTTTGCTAATGCGTGCATATCACTAAAAGAAACTTCTTTTAATTTACGAGTATTCGATACATAACGGGGATCTGAAGAATACACACCGTCTACATCAGTAAAGATCTGACATTCATCCGCTTTCAATGCGGCAGCTAAAGCAACAGCCGTTGTATCAGATCCACCTCTTCCGAGTGTTGTAATATTTCCGACACTATCTCTACCTTGAAAGCCAGCAACAATGACAACATAACCCTTATCAAGCCATTCGGTCAGTTTACTGGTTTCAATATGTTCGATAGTTGCATCGTTAAATACATCATTGGTTTTAATTCCTGCTTGATCTGCAGTCAGAGAAATCGCTTTGATGCCTTTTTGATTCAAAGATATAGCTAAAAGAGCAATAGAAACTTGTTCACCTGCAGAAAGTAACATATCTAATTCACGAGGTTCTGGAACCTCATTGATTTGATGCGCTAAATTTAGCAAACGATTCGTTTCTCCTGCCATAGCAGAAACAGCAACAACCACTTGGTGTCCTTGCTGTTTCGTTAAAATTATACGGTCAGAAACAAGTTGGATCCGTTCAACGGACCCAACTGATGTTCCACCATACTTTTGTACGATTAATGCCACTGATACGCCCTATGAAAGACGCTCAGTTAACCAAGCTTCAACCGTCGCTAACGCTGCAGGTAATGCTTTTGCATCGGTACCGCCCGCTTGAGCCATATCAGGACGGCCGCCGCCTTTACCACCCACTTGCTGTGCAACCATATTCACTAACTCGCCCGCTTTAACTTGGCCAATAAGGTCTTTAGTCACACCCGCAATTAAACCCACTTTATCGTCACTGACATTACCAATCATGATAACACCACTGCCAATTTGGTTTTTAAGTTCATCAACCATACCACGAAGGGCTTTATTATCAGCACCATCCAATTGAGTGATCAACACTTTAACGCCTGATATGTCTTGTACTTGACTGATTAAGTCTGAACTTGCTTGAGAAGCCAATTTATCTTTCAGTTGTTGGATTTCTTTTTCAAGTAACTTCGTTTTTGAACTCGCATCATGAAGCTTTTTATCCGCTAGTTTCTGCTGAGATTCAATTGCATCTAATGCTGCTTCACCAGTTACTGCTTCAATACGACGAATACCTGCGGCGATGCCACCTTCAGACGTGATTTTAAACAGACCTATATCACCCGTACTTGATGCGTGAATACCACCACATAGCTCAGTTGAAAACTCACCCATTGACAGTACACGAACTTCATCATCATACTTCTCACCAAACAGAGCCATTGCGCCTTTTTCTTTCGCCGCATCAACGTCCATAAGGTCAGTTTCAATTGCATGATTTAAACGTACTTGTTGGTTAACAATACGCTCAACAAGTCGAAGTTCTTCCGGTTTAACCCCTTCAAGGTTAGAGAAGTCAAAACGTAAACTTTCGGCTTTAACTAATGACCCTTTTTGCGTTACATGCTCACCCAGTACTTGACGAAGTGCTGCATGTAATAAATGGGTTGCCGAGTGGTTTAAAGTAATCGCAGTACGACGCTCTTCATCCACTTGAGCCATTGCGCTATCAGCCGTAGATAATACACCTTCCACTAGTTTACCGTGGTGACCAATCGCATTACCTACTTTTTGAGTATCAGTAACAACAAATTTACCCGCTTCTACGGTAATAATACCCGCATCACCAGATTGACCACCGGATTCAGCATAGAACGGTGTTACATCTAAGATTAGAATCGCATCATCGCCAGCAGAAAGCATTTCAACCGCTTCGCCTTCACGGAAAATTTCTAATACGGTTGCTTTAGCTTCCGTAAAATCATAACCGTGGAATACCGTTTCAGATTCAACTTTGATAACCGCATTATAATCAGTACCAAATTGACCCGCTTCACGAGCACGTTGGCGTTGTTCGTTCATCGCTTTTTCAAAACCATCTTCATCGATAGTTAATTCACGCTCACGAGCAACATCGTTCGTTAAGTCAGCAGGGAAACCGTAAGTATCATAAAGTTTAAATACGGTTTCGCCGTCAAGAACGGTGCCTTCTAGATTATCTAGCGCTTCGTTTAAAATAACCATGCCACGCTCAAGCGTACGGCCGAAGTTCTCTTCTTCAATCTTAAGTACTTTTTCTACTAGTGCTTGTTGCTTCTTAAGCTCTTCACCAGCCGTACCCATGATTTCAGCTAATGGTCCAACTAACTTATAAAAGTAAGAACCTTTAGCACCTAACTTGTTACCGTGACGTACTGCACGACGAATAATACGACGTAATACATAGCCACGACCTTCGTTTGACGGCATAACACCATCAACGATTAAATAAGAACAAGAACGGATGTGGTCTGCAACTACACGTAAAGATTGGTTTGAAAGATCATCATAACCAACAACTTTTGCCGTTTCTTTAATTAGTGTTTGGAAGATATCAATTTCATAGTTTGAATGTACACCTTGCATAATTGCAGCGATACGCTCAATACCCATCCCTGTATCTACTGATGGTTTTGGAAGTGGTTCCATTGTGCCATCAGCTAGGCGATTGAATTGCATGAAAACGTTGTTCCAGATTTCAATGAAACGGTCGCCATCTTCTTCAGGTGTACCTGGACGGCCACCCCAAATATGTTCACCGTGATCGTAAAAAATCTCAGTACAAGGACCGCAAGGACCCGTATCACCCATTTGCCAGAAGTTATCTGATGCATAAGGTGCGCCTTTGTTATCACCAATACGAACGATACGATCAGCTGGAATACCCATTTCTTTATTCCAGATCTCAAACGCTTCATCATCAGTTTCGTAGATTGTCACTAACAGACGATCCGCAGGAAGCTCTAAACGCTCAGTTAGGAATTCCCATGCATACTTAATTGCATCTTGCTTAAAGTAATCACCAAAGCTGAAGTTACCAAGCATTTCAAAGAAAGTATGGTGGCGAGCAGTAAAACCAACATTTTCTAAATCGTTATGTTTACCACCGGCACGAACACAACGCTGAGCGGTAGTTGCACGAGTATAGCTTCGCTTTTCAGAACCAAGGAAACAATCCTTAAACTGGTTCATACCGGCATTCGTAAATAAAAGAGTTGGATCATTCGCTGGAACTAGAGAAGAACTCTCAACAATTTGGTGCCCTTTGCTTTCAAAAAAAGCAAGGAATGCACGGCGGACTTCGTCAGTGCTCATATACATGTGGATATTCCTGATTGAATCGTAGTTAACTCACTCTTGTACTCATTGAAGCCAAGCAGTGTTTTTAAGACAGAATTTCGGATATTGTATACGCAAATGAAAATGAAATACAGATAACGACAGCGAACAAATAAGGAAACAGAAATAATTCTATTTTTGAGTGAAGCCGTCTCTTTTCATAGACGTAAAAAAGCCAAACACAAAGGTTTGGCTTTCTTTCATTTCAACAAGAATCAGAAAAATTAAAACTCTTCGTTTTCTTCTTCTATTTTCTCAACAACTTCTGGTTTATCTTCGGCTGGAGTTAATAGCATTTCACGTAATTTCTTATCAAGCTCTGCGCCAATTTCTGGATTTTCGCGCATAAATTTAGATGCGTTTGCTTTACCTTGACCGATCTTATCGCCATTGTAGCTATACCAAGCGCCTGCTTTATCGACTAATTTATGTTTAACACCTAAATCAATCAGTTCGCCTTCACGGTTAAACCCTTTACCGTATAGAATTTGAGTTTCAGCTTGTTTAAATGGCGCTGCAATTTTATTCTTAACAACTTTAATGCGAGTCTCATTACCAACAACTTCATCGCCATCTTTTACTGCGCCAGTACGACGAATATCAAGACGAACAGAAGCATAGAACTTCAATGCATTACCACCCGTTGTTGTTTCTGGGTTACCAAACATTACTCCAATTTTCATACGAATTTGGTTAATGAAGATACACATACAGTTCGACTGTTTTAGATTACCCGTTAACTTACGCATTGCTTGCGATAGCATACGAGCTTGAAGACCCATGTGGCTATCGCCCATTTCGCCTTCAATTTCAGCTTTAGGTGTTAGAGCTGCCACAGAATCGACAACAATCACGTCAACAGCGCCAGAACGAGCTAGTGCATCAACAATTTCTAATGCTTGCTCACCAGTATCAGGTTGAGAACATAATAATTGGTCAATATCAACGCCAAGTTTTTGTGCGTAAATAGGGTCTAGTGCGTGCTCCGCATCGATGAATGCACAGGTTTTTCCTGCTTTTTGTGCTTGAGCAATTGCTTCTAAAGTTAGTGTTGTTTTACCTGATGATTCAGGGCCGTAAATTTCTACGATACGTCCCATTGGTAAACCGCCAGCACCTAGGGCAATATCAAGAGATAAAGAACCAGTAGACACAGTTTCAACATCCATTGTGCGGTTATCGCCCAACTTCATGATTGAACCTTTACCAAATTGTTTTTCAATTTGACCTAATGCTGCGGCCAGTGCTTTTTTCTTGTTATCGTCCATTTGATTCTCCAGAATTCTAGATCACTAAATCAGTTAATGACCAGTAGTATACTGTCTATTCATACAGTGTCTATAGCTTTGATTCATTTTTTATTTAATTTTGATAACGTGGCATCTAAAATTAATCCTAACCACTTGAATTAATTCGCTTCTAATAGCCTTTTCTTTAATGTGAGAAATGCATATTCAATCGCAGATTGTCTTACTTCTGTACGATCACCAGTAAAATAGACCGTTGTTTCTACATGCCACTTAGTGGTGTCAGCAAAGCCAAAACAAACCGTACCAGTCGGTTTCCCTTCTGTCGCTCCCCCTGGACCTGCAATGCCACTGATCGACACCGATATATCTGCTTCACTGTGTGCTAGTGTGCCAAAAGCCATTTCCTTTACGACTTCTTCACTCACTGCGCCAAAACGACCAATAGTCTCTAAGTTCACCCCAAGAGAATCTTGTTTTGCTTTATTACTGTACGTCACAAAACCTCGTTCAAACCATGCTGAACTGCCTGCATTTTCAGTAGCACAAAATGCAACACCTCCGCCAGTACAAGATTCTGAACACGCCATCATTTTTCCTTGTTGCATTAATAACTCTCCCACTTTTTGTGCGAGTTGCGCATTTTTTATCATATCCATTTAAATTCTTTCCATCTTGATTCGAATTTTATCTATTCTATCTTTGATTGCTGTCTTGATTCACGTATTCTAGCAGCAAATATTTATCTTCAATTATTAGGTCTCGTTGTGGCAATAAAATCAACTGAAAAACACACACCCATGATGCAACAGTACTTACGTTTAAAGTCTGAGAATCCTGACATTCTACTGTTCTATCGCATGGGAGATTTCTACGAGCTTTTCTATGATGATGCCAAACGAGCGTCTCAATTACTTGAGATATCTTTAACTAAACGTGGGTCTTCCGCAGGTGAACCAATCCCAATGGCAGGTCTTCCTTATCACGCGGTTGAAGGATACTTAGCTAAACTGGTTCAACAAGGTGAGTCAGTTGCGATTTGTGAACAAATAGGTGACCCCGCGACAAGTAAAGGCCCAGTAGAACGAAAAGTCGTGCGTATTGTGACCCCAGGAACAGTGACCGATGAGGCACTTCTTCCTGAGCGTTTTGATAACCTAATCGCAGCGATTTATCATCATAAAGGCCAATTTGGTTACGCAACATTAGACATCACCTCGGGTCGATTTAAAGTTTCTGAACCGTCAACCGAAGAATCAATGCTCGCTGAGCTACAACGAACTTCACCGACAGAATTGCTATTTAGTGAAGACTTTGAACCTGTTCATCTGCTTGAAAAACGTAATGGTAATCGCCGTCGTCCAGTATGGGAATTTGAATTAGACACCGCAAAGCAACAACTAAACCAACAATTTGGTACTCGTGATCTTGTTGGTTTTGGTGTTGAAAATGCAGAATTTGGTTTATGTGCCGCAGGTTGTTTAATTCAATACGTTAAAGATACCCAACGCACTACCTTGCCACATATTCGCTCTATCGTAATGGATCGCCAAGACGATTCGGTGATCTTAGATGCGGCAACTCGTCGTAACTTAGAAATAACGCAAAACTTAGCGGGTGGGTTCAACCACACGTTATCAGAAGTTCTTGATCATACTTCAACCGCAATGGGTAGTCGTTTATTAAAACGCTGGTTACATCAACCGATAAGAACCCATGATGTTCTCAATCAGCGTCTTGATGCGATCGGAGAGCTAAAAAGCAATGGGTTATATGCCGAACTCTCTCCTCAATTAAAGCAAATTGGCGATGTAGAACGCATTCTAGCGCGATTAGCCTTACGTTCGGCTCGTCCAAGAGATCTTGCTCGTTTACGCAATGCATTACAGCAATTACCTGAACTAGCACAAAGTACTCAGGCATTTGAACAAACGCATTTATTAGAACTTGCGTCTCTTGCCCAACCTATCGATTCTATTTGTGAATTATTGGAACGAGCAGTTAAAGAGAATCCACCCGTTGTTATTCGTGACGGTGGTGTATTGGCTGACGGTTATAATGAAGAATTAGATCAATGGCGAGATCTTGCTAATGGCGCCGCTCTATTCTTAAGTAAATTAGAGCAAGAAGAGCGTGAACGTCACGACATTGATACGTTGAAAGTTGGTTATAATAACGTTCATGGTTTTTATATTCAGATCAGTAAAGGGCAAAGCCATAAAGCCCCTGCACATTATGTTCGCCGTCAAACATTGAAAAATGCTGAGCGCTACATCATTCCAGAGCTTAAAGCCCATGAAGATAAAGTGCTAAGCTCAAAATCTAAAGCTTTAGCGATAGAGAAAAAATTATGGGAAGAATTGTTCGATCAACTTCTGCCTCATTTAGAACAACTCCAATTAATGGCTAACGCGATTTCTGAATTAGATGTACTCAGTAATCTTGCAGAACGTGCTGATACTCTTAACTACTGTCGTCCAACCTTATCATCAGACATTGGAATGAAGATTGAAGGCGGTCGCCATCCAGTAGTAGAACAAGTAATGAGTGACCCTTTCATTGCAAACCCTATAAACCTTAATAATGATCGTAAAATGTTAATCATTACAGGACCAAATATGGGTGGTAAATCCACCTACATGCGTCAAACGGCACTCATTGCGCTAATGGCTCATGTTGGGTGTTATGTGCCTGCCGATTCTGCACATATTGGTTTATTAGATCGAATATTTACTCGTATTGGTGCTTCTGATGATTTAGCGTCTGGTCGTTCTACTTTCATGGTCGAAATGACAGAAACCGCAAACATCTTACATAACGCGACACAACACAGTTTAGTGCTTATGGATGAAATTGGCCGTGGTACAAGCACCTACGATGGTTTATCCCTTGCATGGGCAAGTGCAGAATGGTTAGCAACAAAAATTAATGCAATGACATTATTTGCGACCCATTACTTCGAGTTAACTGAACTGCCAAATTTATTTAGTGGTTTAGCAAATGTACATTTAGATGCCGTTGAGCATGGTGATGAAATTGCCTTCATGCATGCTGTACAAGAAGGCGCCGCGAACAAATCATACGGTTTAGCTGTCGCATCGCTTGCTGGTGTACCAAAAGCCGTAATAAAAAAAGCGAAGCAAAAGCTTCAACAACTTGAAAATGGTCAACCAAAAAATCAATCGCTAACCAGCACCCAAATAAAACAAGAGCATCAGCTCTCTCTAATTCCAGAGCCTAGTGAAGTAGAAGAAGCATTAGCAAAAGTAAACCCTGATGACTTATCTCCTCGTCAGGCATTAGAAGCGCTTTATCGTTTAAAAGCACTCTTATAACCCCCTAAAAAATTAAAAGGCCGTAATTATTACATTGCGGCCTTTTTTCTCTGTTTTTTTGTCTTTCGTTTTCTCTTTTCCTATCTTAATTATTAGCATATTAAAAAATCACCTCTCATTATTTCAAACCAAATTTGACTATTTACTCGAAAGATCTTTTACTTAACATTAAATTAACAATAACGATAAATAACAACTCTTAATTTAGGATGTCGCTATGAGTCAGTCAGTATTCGATCACAAACAAAATCCATCGCTTCCACATGAAGCAATACTTCAATGGGCCGAAGAAAAACCAAATTCAATTTTCTTACGACAAGTCATAAATAGAGAATTTGTAGATTACACTTTTGCAGAAGTCGTCGATAAAGCGCTTCGCTTAGTCTCTGCATTACAAGATTTAGGGCTTAACCCTAAAGATCGTGTTGCGTTGATTTCGAAAAATTGTGCGGAATGGTTTATTACTGACCTTGCGTTAATGCTCGGGGATTTTGTCAGCGTTCCTATTTTTCCGACTGCAGGATTAGAGACAATTGAACACTGCTTAACACACAGTGACAGTAAAGTATTAATCGTAGGAAAACTTGATAATAGTGATGCGACTACACAGATAATTGAAAAATTAGATTATCTTTCAACGATCGCTTTTAATTATGATTCCGCATCGAAATGCCAACTTCAATTTGAAGATATTGTTCAACAACATCAACCTTCATCGTCTAGGCCAAGTCATCATGACAATACACTCATGTCGATTGTTTATACTTCGGGCACTTCCGGCCTGCCTAAAGGTGCAATGCTGACTTATGGTGGTTTTAGTACCTCAGCAAAACATCTCATTAACCATATAGGTATGAAACCCGATGATCGTCTTTTTTCATACCTTCCTCTCGCTCATATTACTGAGCGCGTTTATATCTTAGGATCAGCATTCTTTGGCGGAATACAGACCGCTTTCCCTGAATCTTTAGATACGTTTATCGACGACGTAAAAATGCATCGACCGACATTATTTATTTCAGTACCGAGATTATGGACTGTCTTTCAACAACGAATCCAAGATAAATTACCTCAGAAAAAACTCAATATTTTACTTAAAATTCCATTCATTAATGGCATCATAAAACGTAAATTAGCCGACGGATTAGGGTTAGATAAAGCCAGAGTGCTTGGTTGTGGTTCCGCTCCCGTCTCTGCCGGATTACTTAAATGGTATGAAAGTATTGGATTGAATATTACCGAAGCGTGGGGCATGACTGAAACCTTTGCCTACAGTACTCTTAATCACCCTTATCGCTCAGATAAAGTAGGTACCGTTGGAGCTGCTGGCCCTGGCGTCGAATTAAAAATAGCCCAAGACGAAGAAATACTGGTCAGAGGGGACGGAATGTTCGCCGGTTACTACAAAAATGATGGAGCGACTGCTGAAAGTTTTAATAAAGACGGCTGGTTGCATACTGGCGATATTGGTTCAATTGATTCAGAAGGTTTTCTTACTATTCAAGGTCGTAAAAAAGACACCTTTAAAACCGCAAAAGGGAAATTCGTTGCTCCTGTACCCATTGAAAAACGTATTTTTGATTTAAGTAATCTAGAAATGATGTGCCTAATTGGATCGGGATTAACTGGCCCTATTCTCTTAGCTATTCCTCATACCTATCCTAACTTTGATCAAAAGAGATATGAACGAACAGCCCTTAAAAACTTAGAAACAATTAATAGTGGCTTAGAGTCTCATGAAAAGCTCAAAGGTATACTAATGGTTAAAGAACCATGGACGATTGAAAATGGAATATTAACCCCGACATTGAAGATAAAACGCCATATTTTAGAAAAAAAATATCACGACTTTGCATCTCAATGGCCAAAAGACAAAAAAATCATCTGGGAATAACGTTAAAAACAGACAGTTAATTGATAAAAATAGCAACCTAACATCAAATCGGGCCTAAACGCTTTATAACAGAAAGTTTTAGGCCTTTTTATTGAAAAAATAACGTGATTCAATAAAAAACCATTACATAGTCGATACATTTTCGTCTGATTAATCCTAAAACCTACTCATTTATATAAAATCCATCCATTACCCTGTTTTTTATTAACCAACTTGTCATTTATACAACAAACTGCATTACGCAACCGTTTAGCTGTTAAAATAAATAATTACAAAACAACAGAAAAGTAATTTAAAATCAAATAGATAACAACATGTACATGTATTTATAAGCATTTACCTTATTGACATTACTATTATTTTCTTTAGACTCCCGTCCGTTTATCAAAATTACGATCAAAATTAACTTAACATCGACGAGGATCTAACATGTCGCATGACAATGATTTTAGCTTAGGACCAGTACCTAAGACGGCCAGAAAAGGCATAGTATCCCTAACCCTAGTAATGCTAGGCCTTACTTTTTTCTCGGCAAGCATGTGGACAGGTGGAGCCCTTGGTACTGGACTCTCTTTTAATGATTTTTTCCTCGCCGTTCTTATTGGTAATTTAATTCTCGGTATATACACTTCTTTTCTTGGTTACATTGGGGCTTCTACTGGCCTTTCTACTCATCTCCTCGCTCGATTCTCATTTGGTTCTAAAGGTTCTTGGCTCCCTTCTTTACTCCTTGGCGGTACCCAAGTCGGTTGGTTTGGCGTTGGTGTTGCCATGTTTGCCATCCCAGTACAAAAAGCCACAGGTATTGATACAAACACCCTGATTGTAATTTCAGGTCTATTAATGACAGTGACTGTCTATTTTGGTATTTCAGCTTTGATGATTCTTTCAATGATTGCTGTTCCTGCTATTTCAATACTTGGTGGTTACTCAGTGTTAACCGCTGTCGATAGCGTCGGTGGTATTAGCGAATTACAAAAAATTCAACCAACCGAACCGATGGACTTCTCTATCGCACTCGCCATGGTCGTCGGTTCTTTTATTAGTGCAGGCACATTAACTGCTGATTTTGTTCGATTTGGAAAAAAACCAATGGGGGCCGTTGCGATTACAATGATTGCTTTCTTTATTGGTAACTCCCTTATGTTTATCTTTGGTGCCGCAGGCGCATCCGTTACTGGCCAATCAGATATATCTGAAGTCATGATCGCACAAGGACTGTTGATCCCTGCCATCATTGTTTTAGGATTAAATATCTGGACGACAAACGATAACGCCCTTTACGCATCAGGCCTTGGTTTCTCAAATATCACCGGATTACCAAGTAAATATGTCTCAATGTTGAATGGTTTAATCGGTACCATTTGTGCCTTATGGTTATATAACAACTTTGTTGGATGGTTAACTTTCTTATCATTAGCCATTCCACCAATTGGTGGGGTAATTATTGCGGATTTCTTCCGTAACCGTAAACGCTACCATGATTTTAATAATGCTAAGTTTAAAACCATTAACTGGGCAGGTATCATAGCCGTCGTTATTGGTGTTGCAGCAGGTAAATTCCTACCTGGAATAGTTCCTTTGAACGCCGTATTAGGTGGCGCATTAGGTTACTTATTGCTGAACCCAATTTTAAATAAAGAACCAGCGTCTAAAACAGAAATAGCATAGAAGAATTATCATGACTGATTTATTAATTAAAAATATCGCACTACGAGATCAAGAAGGTTTATTCCAAATCTTGATTCAAGATGGTCAATTTACAGCCATTGCTAACAACCATGAAGAACTGTCTTTTTCAGGGGATATTTTAGATGCTGAAGGTGGATTAGCGAATGCCCCTTTCTGTGAGCCCCATGTTCATTTGGATACGACTCAAACCGCAGGCGAACCAAGTTGGAATATCTCGGGTACCCTTTTTGAAGGTATAGAACGTTGGTCTGAGCGCAAGAAACTTCTCACTGTTGACGATGTTAAAAGCCGTGCGAAACAGACATTAAAATGGCAAATAGCTAACGGTATTCAACATGTTCGTACGCATGTTGATGTATCTGACCCAACACTGATTGCACTAAAAGCAATGCTTGAAGTAAAAGAAGAGATGAAAGAATGGATTGATATCCAAATCGTCGCTTTTCCTCAAGAAGGCATTCTTTCTTACCCTAATGGGAAAGCGTTATTAGAAGAAGCGGTTCAACTGGGTGCCGACGTTATTGGTGCTATCCCTCACTTTGAATTTACTCGTGAGTATGGCGTTGAATCACTTCATTATGTTTTCGAATTAGCGCAAAAATACGATCGTCTGATTGATGTGCATTGCGATGAAATTGATGATGAACAATCTCGCTTTATCGAAACCCTAGCCGCATTAGCTCATAAATTTAATATGGGCGAAAAAGTAACGGCCAGCCATACTACAGCCATGCATTCTTATAATGGGGCTTATGCTTCGCGTTTATTCCGACTATTAAAAATGTCAGGCATCAACTTTGTTGCTAACCCATTAGTAAATATTCACTTACAAGGTCGATTTGATGATTACCCTAAACGCCGTGGCATCACACGCGTTAAAGAGATGCTTGCAAGCGATATTAACGTTTGTTTTGGTCATGATGATATCTTTGACCCTTGGTATCCATTAGGCACGGCTAACATGCTTCAAGTGCTGCACATGGGACTGCATGTATGCCAGATTATGGGCTATGAGCAAATCAATCAAGGCCTTGATCTTATTAGCTACAAATCGGCAAGAACACTAAATATTCAAGAAAATTATGGTATTGATGTAGGTAAGCCAGGTAATTTAATTATTCTTCCTGCTGAAAATGGTTTTGATGCACTTCGTCGTCAAGTTCCTGTTCGTTACTCTATCCGTCAAGGTAAGATTATTTCAGAAACTCAACCAGCAACGACTACAATTACTTTAGATAAAGCAGAGATAGTTTCATTTAAACGTTAATTCAATAAATCACATAATAAAAAGACAAGTGGGAGCCTAAGTGCTCCCATTTTTTATGACTACTCTAGCCAGAATGTTATACTTACATTAACTCAAGAAAAATGGCGATATTATGACACAGCAAAATAACCCGCTTCACGGTGTAACCCTGCAAGGGATCTTAACTGAATTAGTTGAGCACTATGGGTGGGAAGAATTAAGCTACATGATAAACATCAATTGTTTTAAATCAGATCCAACAATTAAATCCAGCTTAAAGTTTTTACGTAAAACAGAATGGGCACGAGTTCGTGTTGAAAATGTGTACTTAAAACTTCAACGCCATAAAGAAAGAGCATCAAAATAAATAGACGATAGAGAGTGTCTCTGTATCTACATTATTTAATCGCTTAAAAATAAAAAGCCCCGTAAGTTTTCACTTACGGGGCTTTTTTAATTAAAGAGCGTTAGCCAGAATTACTTCTTAGCGTTAGCTTCTTTAACTGCAACGATTACTTGCTCAGCAACGTTCATTGGACAAGGTGCGTAATGTGAGAACTCCATAGAGAACTGACCACGACCAGAAGTCATTGTACGTAGAGAACCGATGTAACCAAACATTTCTGAAAGAGGAATGTCAGCTTTAACACGAACACCAGTTACGCCAGCCATTTGGTCTTTGATCATGCCACGACGACGGTTAAGGTCACCGATTACATCACCAACGTGATCATCTGGAGTGAACACATCTACAGCCATGATTGGTTCTAGAAGTTGTGCACCAGCTTTAGGCATAGATTGACGGAATGCGCCTTTCGCTGCGATTTCAAATGCTACTGCAGATGAATCGACTGCGTGGAAGCCACCGTCAAGAAGTTCGATTTCAACATCAAGAACAGGGAAACCAGCAAGAACACCAGTATCCATCATGCCTTTGAAGCCTTTCTCGATTGCAGGCCAGAATTCTTTAGGAACGTTACCGCCCACTACAGAAGACTTGAATGAGAAGCCTGAACCAACTTCGCCTGGTTTCATGATGTAGTCGATCTTACCGAACTGACCAGAACCACCAGATTGTTTCTTATGCGTGTAGCTATCTTCAACAAGTTGAGTAATAGTTTCACGGTAAGCAACTTGAGGTTGACCAACAGAAAGGTCTACACCGTATGTACGACGAAGGATATCAACTTTAATGTCTAGGTGAAGTTCACCCATACCTTTAAGGATTGTTTCGCCAGTTTCTTCGTCAGTTTCAACTTGGAAAGATGGATCTTCTGCAACCATTTTACCGATAGCAATACCCATTTTCTCAGTACTGCCTTTATCTTTAGGCGTTACTGCGATTGAGATTACTGGTACAGGGAAAACCATTGGCTCAAGTGTTACTTCGTGCTTAGGATCACAAAGAGTGTGACCAGTTTGCACGTTTTTCATACCCACGATAGCGATGATGTCACCAGCTTGTGCGTAAGTTAATTCGTTACGATCATTCGCTTGCATCTCAACCATACGGCCAACACGCTCAGTTTTACCTGTAAATGAGTTAAGAATTGTGTCGCCTTTGTTCAATTTACCAGAGTAAATACGAACGAAAGTTAGGGCACCAAAACGGTCATCCATGATTTTGAATGCTAGCGCTTTGAATGTTTCATCAACAGAAACAATAGCGTGCTCGCCATTTTCTTCGCCGTTCTCATCCATTAGAGGTTGAGGATCAACTTCTGTTGGAGAAGGTAGGTAATCAACAACAGCATCAAGGATTAGTTGCATACCTTTGTTCTTAAACGCAGAACCACAGTAAGCTGGGAAGAAATCCATTGTGCGAGTACCCTTACGGATACACATTTTTAGTTGCTCAATAGTTGGCTCTTCGCCTTCCATGTAAGCTTCCATTAGGTCGTCGTCTTGCTCTACAGCAGTTTCAACTAGCATCTCACGGTATTCTTCTACTTGATCAACCATATCCGCTGGGATATCAGTGATTTCGTAGTTTTCAGGAAGACCAGTGTCATCCCAAACGAAAGCTTTGCGAGTTAGAAGGTCAACAACACCAACGAAATCATCTTCGATACCAATAGGTAGAACCATGATTAGTGGGTTAGCACCTAGTACTGTTTCTGTTTGCTTAATAACACGGAAGAAATCAGCACCCATACGGTCTAGTTTGTTAACGAAGATAATACGTGCAACTTCTGATTCGTTCGCGTAACGCCAGTTAGTTTCTGATTGAGGTTCAACACCACCAGAACCACAGAATACACCGATACCACCGTCAAGTACTTTTAGAGAACGGTAAACTTCAACTGTGAAGTCAACGTGTCCAGGAGTATCGATAACGTTAAAACGGTGATCTTTCCAGAAACAACTTACAGCTGCTGACTGGATAGTAATTCCGCGCTCAGCTTCCTGTTCCATGAAGTCAGTCGTAGATTCGCCATCATGTACTTCACCAGTTTTGTGGATCTGACCAGTAAGTTTTAGGATACGCTCAGTTGTGGTAGTTTTGCCCGCATCAACGTGCGCGAAAATACCAATGTTTCTGTATTTAGATAAATCAGTCATTGTTTTACTCTATTAATAGGATAGAAAATGCGCGCAGAGTATAACATAAACTGTCAATTGGTATATGCTTTGTTCTATTTTTGGATAGAATTTAGCCCCAATCGACACCGATTACTTTCTGCTTTAGCAAGTTATAGACGAATTTACACAATTTCAAATGCAAAGAATAGTGCAAATTCATAATAATTATTGATTATAGTTCATCAAAAGCATCAATTGCCTCTGATAATTTTTTCACACCATGAATTTGCATGCCTTCAATCCCCCCTTTCGGCATATTAGCGGCAGGAACAATCGCGCGTTTAAATCCATGTTTATACGCTTCCATAAGACGCTCTTGACCACTAGGAACTGGACGGATTTCACCGGCAAGCCCTACCTCACCAAAAACAACGACATCTTTTGGTAATGGACGATCTTTAAAGCTAGATAATAGCGCCATTATCAATGCTAAATCGGCACTGGTTTCTGCAACTTTTACGCCACCAACCACATTGACAAAGACATCCTGATCCGCCATTTGCAGACCTCCATGTTTATGAAGTACAGCAAGTAACATCGACAAACGGTTTTGATCTAGCCCAACAGAAACTCGACGTGGATTCGATAGTTGGGAGTAATCGACTAATGCTTGAATTTCAACCAACAACGGACGTGTCCCTTCCCAAACAACCATAACAGAGCTGCCTGACGTTTCCTCTTCGCCACGGGATAGAAAAATCGCAGACGGATTATTTACTTCTTTCAATCCTTGCCCCGTCATTGCAAATACGCCCAATTCATTTACGGCACCAAAACGGTTTTTATTACAACGCAATGTTCTAAATCGACTGTCTGCGCTTCCATCAAGCAATACAGAACAATCAATAATATGCTCCAGTACTTTTGGTCCTGCAAGCGAACCATCTTTAGTTACATGCCCCACAAGAAATATAGACACATTATTTTGTTTTGCATAACGAGTAAGTGTTGTTGCTGATTCTCTAACTTGAGCAACACTGCCTGGAGACGATTGAACATCATCGACATGCATCACTTGAATCGAGTCAATAACCATTATTTTAGGTTTTTCTTTGTCTGCGATCTGACAAATTTTATCAATGCTGGTTTCAGACAACATTTTCAAATTATCTTTTGGCAGCCCAAGACGAGATGCTCGCATGGCGACTTGTTGTAATGATTCTTCCCCCGTTACATACAACGTTGGCATTTCACTGGCTAAACGACACATGGTTTGCAACAGCAGTGTGGACTTACCAGCCCCCGGATTACCACCGATTAAGATAGCCGCACCAGGAACAATCCCACCACCAAGTACCCGATCAAACTCTTTAAAGCTGCTACTAAAACGAGGGACCTCTTGAAGATCAATACTTGATAGCGTTTGAACTTTAGAATCCGTAGCAGAACCTGAGTATCCGACCAATCGTTCGTTCCTAGCCACTTGAGGAGAAGCCGCTAATCGAACCTCTGTAATCGTGTTCCACGCCCCACAAGCACTACACTGTCCTTGCCAACGAGGGAAGTCTGCCCCACAATCGTTACAAACGTAGGCACGTTTTGCTTTTGCCATATATCACCGAATCACTGTATTTGAAGGTATGGGAAATGAATATTTAACGTATGCCATTAAATATTTTATCAATTGTGCCGATAAACCCATTAGATTCTTATTACTGTACCAGAAATCATGCATCAAGAAGAATATCAAAGCTACGTAGAACAACTCATTCCTGTCTTTGACGCACCAGATTTTGACTCCGTGTGTTCACAAGTCATGTCACATGAACACCCATCAATTCATTTAATCGTCAAAATTGAATTGAAGCGTATTATGACGCCTTGTAAAAAGAGCATCGATTTACGCGGGCGAGTCAAAGGGCAATGCCACCAATACAGCTTAGATGGCTACACACATTTTCTTGATGATGTTGCAATCAATACTTATCACAAAAGTATTGAGCGATACGGCAGCTACACGGAAGGCGTATGGGAAGCACTGACAAATACTCGCAATAACTTTCGCGTGCTCCATAAAAATAAAGACAGTAACCCCTCTTCTTTACAGCAAGAAAACAAAAATATTTTTGATGCTAAATTAATTCGATTTGGTCATTACTTAACACGCAGCGAAAACCGCTTACGCATGTCGACACAAGTCACCGTATTATTACCTAATGGCAATCACATTCATGGTACTAGCAGTGACTTATCCTCTTCTGGTGCCCGAATAAAAGTACCAACGGCTTTTGAATACGGCTTAGGCCAAATCATACAAGTCAGCTTTCCTAATCTAGCTAAAGACACTGGTATAAAAGAACTAAATGGCGATTTTCCTTATCGTATTTTAGGTATTCACGACAGCGAAGAAAATGACAGCTATCGTTGGTTACGCTTAAAAATGGAATCAAACCACGATGTAATTGCTCATGCTATTGACGTCAAATTAAATAAAAACAAACGACGAAATCAGCATGATCAAAGAGATCAGATAGTACGAGTAAGGACTCAAGGTTATGAACATTGCTTTTTAAAGCACACGACAAACATCCCTCTTTTCTTTGCCAAAGAGCAATTAAAATATGCCGTGATCACCGATCATAATGAAGGTTTGTGGAAACATTGGCATGATGAAAAAAATCAGCCAGTAATAAATCATTTGTTTAAACCTGAGCGCATGGAGTTTTTAACAAAACCAGGCTTAAAGGCCAGCAATACGCATTTTTACAGCTTTAAACATGATCATGAAGAAAGAGAACTCTTCTATTCCATGATGTCTTCAGAGGGAACTCAACAAGAAAGACAACTGTTTTGGCATATTGGTGCAAAGCGTAAAAGTTGGAAAGTTATCCGCCTTTCTCTATTTGAATTAGCAAAAGGGGACAAAGAGCGTCTGCTGTCTGTTGCTCCTGAGATGGAAGCCATTTTATCAAGCTTGACCCATATGGGTATTCTTACCGAGATCAGTCTCCCTGAAACTCAAAAAGATTATCTGTTAACGGACAAACCAACTTTAGAACCAAAGACACTAAACGCTTATCGTCATCCGATAGCCCCGATATGTCAGGCTCATGCGTTGTATTATGATTCAGCGCCTCGTCGTTCAGAACCTAGATTCAACTATGAAACGTTAATTACATTATCTCATCCAACACTTGGTGAATTATCTGGAAGAACACAGGATATATCGATAAAAGGGCTGTCTATCACATTAGATAAACCGGCACAATTGACGAAAAAATCCGATGTAAAAATAACGTTTAATGATTTACAAATGATGGACAGAAACACGCCATTAAGTCGTATCACCTATCATGTGTTAAAAGTAGCGTCGAACGGACAACATATCCAATTACAAATTGAAGACAGCTTACAGACTCAAAAAAGCAAACTGTTTTTAGGTCGTTTAATTCAACACAACATTGAACGATTACCAATGGATTATGAACAACTACCATCAATGGATATGTTGAAAATAATGCATCAATTGCTGCTAACTAAATTAACTACGGCTCCATTTTTCATAGAAAAAGACAATCATAGCGTTAAGCCTCGCTGTATGGGGGTTAACTTCCCATTGAACCGAATTAATAAAATTTGGCAACAACTGGGCTCAGAGAACAGCGTAAATTTAGAACCGATTTTCAAATCGCGAGTACAACGATTATTAGCAGAACCATTAAGAACTCCTGCAAATACACGATCACACCACCACGAAATTTATATTGCCGTGGTAATACGCGAAGGGAAAATAAAATCGGTATTTACTCGATTACTTCAAGAGTTTGAATCTTATAACGATCGCTTAACCTTTATCAAAAAGGCAAAAGAACACGGTGAGTTTTTAGCGATACGAGTAACAACAACAGCGGTTAAAAACCCATTATCAAGCACATCTGAAATTGAACTCAGTCAATTAGCACAATCTGCTATCCATTACGCAAGAGCGCTTGAAGATGAATTATCAAGTATTGTCGGCTGTGGTGAAATTACCGATATTACCGATGAAGTACTTATTCGATTAGAGTTAGGGTAAATAAACATTGCATTAAATTTAATAAAACCTATCAATTTATAGGTTTTATTATTTATAAACAAAGTGATAAGTGTTATTAATTAACATCAACACTCGGATAATAAGTCGGTATATTATGCAAATTGCACTTGTCGAAGACAATGAAATCCTAAACCATCATCTATCCACTTATTTGAAGGATCTTGGACACATTGTCTATTCCGATAAAACCGCCTCCTCCTTCTTGCAAACGGTTCAAAAGAAAGAACTCATTGATGTCATGATCATTGACTTAGGGTTACCCGACTTTGATGGAATGACACTCATAAAACAAATTCGTCGTAAAAAAATCCACACCCCAGTATTAATATTAACGGCGAGAGGAAATTGGCAAGATAAGGTGGAAGGATTGGAAGCCGGAGCAGATGACTATCTTGTAAAACCATTTCAATCAGAAGAATTAATAGCAAGACTTCACGCCCTAGTTAGACGCTCAGCAGGCTTTAGCCAATCAACGATTACTGCTGATAATATTTTACTCGATACAAAAGCTAAAACGATTCTTGTTGATAATACGCCAGTAGTATTAACCTCATTCGAATATGACATAGCCGAATATTTAATTAAAAACAGCATTAAAGTTATTTCCAAACAAGAGTTTGTCGATGCTCTCTATCAAGAAGGTGATCAAGCACAATTAAATAATATCGAAGTTATTATTTCACGCTTAAGGAAAAAATTTGCTCTCGTTGGCCACAAAGATCTTATTTCTACGGTTCGAGGTCAAGGTTATCAATTTCAAATAAAAGCGAAATAAAAAATGAAGCGTTTAGTACAAAATCAATTTAGACGACGAATTTTATTTAGCTTTTTAGCGGTGGTTATTGGTTTTCTAGCGCTAAACGGTTATTTAAGATACCAAACTGCGCGTTCAAGCTTAATTACAGAATATACACTTAACATAACAAACAACTTCCCCTCTATTTTTAATGAAATGGTGTCATCAGGCTATATCACCCCCTTAGAAGAAGGGAGAAAAAATAAATATTACAACTCAGACTCCGATGATATAACCATTGTTATTTGTGATATTAACGATAACTTACTTTGGGATAGTATGAAAAAAGGTCCGCCAAGTCATGTTGAAAATATTTGTACTGATTTACCTAAAGATGAAAACAAGCCAATTCTAGTTCAGAAGCAAAGTGGCGCAGCCTTCATTTCTCACTCTCTCACTATACATAATCTTGAAGGGTTACCAATACAGCGTGTCATTTTATTAAGCCGAATGGAAGATAAAATAGACAAGCTCTCTACTCTAAAACTTCAACTTGCTATTGCTTATTCAATTTTAATCCTTATTGCTATTTTTGGGGTCCTCTGGGGTTACAAGCGTTCATTTTATCCTTTAGATAAACTGCATAATGAACTCAAGGCAATAAAAAACAATAATCAAAACCAATTGCTTTATACTTACCCCGCAGAATTAGAGCCTATAGCAAAAACGATAAACAGGTTACTAGAACAACAACAACAACAATCAGATAAATACAAAAAAGCCATGGACGATTTAGCACATAGCCTCAAAACTCGAGTGGCGACTTGTGATGCTTTGTTGTATCAACAGAAACCACCAATTCACGAGATCATGGAACAACTCCATGATATGGATAATGTTATTCAGCACCAATTAAAAAGAGCATTAATGGGGTCGAGAGGTATTAGTAAACACAACACGCTATTAGCCCCGATCGCAGCAAAACTCACTAAAATGTTCAACAAAATACATAAAGATCGTAATATCGAATTTATTCATAACTACTCAGCAGAACAAACATTACCAATTAACTACAACGATTTAATGGAAATATTGGGAAACATTCTTGAAAACAGCTACCGATTTTCAAGCAACTACATTATTTTGTCCGTGGTTGAACGAGGGGAAGGCGTTAATGTTTATATCGAAAATGATGGTGCCACACTCCCTAAAGATAAAATCGAATCCGTATTCTTGCGAGGAGTCAGAGCCGACGAACTTCATCCTGGAACAGGGATAGGTCTTGCCGTTTGTGAAGAGATAATCAATAGCTATAATGGAGACATTTGGTTTATAGAGCAAGAACTTGGTTCTCGACTGGAAATATTTTTACCTCACCAAATATAAAAATGATAACTTATGAACGGAAAACAGATTTATTTCGGCACGACGTTAAAGTAAATAAGTTAAATTCAGGTACTCAATTGGCACTTGCTCTATGCGCCGACATAGAAAAATACTCTCAAGTTTACACAAATAGTGGCGATGATAGATATCATCGCCATATATACTTACTTGTCCATTTCTTTTTTCTCTAAATCCACTCGACGATTATGATATCGCCCTTCTGCATTGCCATTATCATCAACTGCATTCTTCTCACCAAAAGAGTAAGCTTCTACCGTTTCTTGAGATACTCCTTGCTCAATTAAAAAGGCTTTTACGCTTTCAGAACGAGCTAATCCTAAATCAATGTTGTAACTCTCTTTCCCTTTATTATCAGTATGACCATTTAATAAAATGACTTCATCTTGTATTTCTAATTGCTCGGAGACTTGATTTAATATGTATTGAGAGCGTGTGGTTAATGTATATTGGTCAAAATTAAATAATACTCTCGCCAATAATTTTTGATTGAGTTTGTCTTCTTTCATTTCAGCGTAAGTCAGTAAATATTCGCGACACTGAGGGGCTACATCTGTTTTCTTTAATTCATTATTAAATGTTCGTTTTAGCACCTCTGAATTCAAACTGGCAGTAACTTGCATAAATGGGCCTTGGTGAAATAGAATTTGCTTACCTTTTCCTACCATCACTTGCTCTTGAAATTCAATTTCACCGGTACCGCAATAGTAATTTAATGCTTGGTTAAATTCTTTACTACTAATGTTATTCTCTGTTGCAAAAGTATTGACTGAAAATAAAGCCAATAGCACACATAGTTTTTTCATAATTTACTCTCGATGTTATTGAGCTAAATGCCCGACTTCTTCTGAAACCAATGACATGATCAGATTTAATATTTCATCTTTGTTTTTGGCACTAAACGCATTTTCTTCACCAACACAATTCAACAACCCCGTATTATCATGAATATCGTACCCATCACCAAAGCCGATCATCGCAATTCTCACACTAGGATCTTCACCTGTATTTGTCGGTAAACCATGACTATTGCCTGCGGAGAATTCAATTTTATCTGCACTATTGTCATCAGCAGAAACAGGTCCACCCTCGATAGCATTCGTCAAATTTGTACACATCCCTTTGTTTACCAGTTTTTGCGCCTGTCCTAAATAATGACCAAAATCTTCACCATCAGACAAAATAATAACCAGTTGTTTAGGATTAGCCTCTTCACCATCTTTGGTTAAATGATAAGACATAATCTGACTTGCTCGTAAAATCCCTTGTAACGACGCCGTCCCGCCATAAGCTTCAAATGTTTTCACTTGATTATTAAACGCAACAAAATCACTGCTGTAGTTAATGTCATTAAACTCTGCAAGCTCATCCCCATTAGGAATTCGCCCCGCTTCACCTTTGGGTTTAAATTGCTGTTTTATTGTTTTAGTAAAATCGACCACATCATCTTTATCATATTCGCCTTTTTTCTTTATTATTCTTTGGTCCCGAACGATAAACTTCCCTGAGTTCGCTTTGTTTACGGTTCTACGGTTATATCCCGTCATTGCGACACGATGCTTAGGACCTGTCGTCGTGTTGTTATACGCTTGCAATTCATCAGTGACCATTTGCACTACCTCTTTTAAATCACTCAATCGTGAGGGAGGAGAAAAACGACCCGGAATGTTTGGAGACTCTTCAGGCATATCCGATGGGGCATGTCCTTTCCAGTCATAATTCATAGAACCCGAAAAATCGAGAATAAAGGTAATATCCATTGGCTGACTGCTTTGAAATTTACGAGCTTTTGATGATCCAGTGACATCAAAATGGTCACCAAAACCAACCGTTTTATCATTACCTGGGAACCATGATTCATGTTTTGTTCTACCAGAAACTCGATATTCTACAAACGGTCTATCATTATCGTCAGCGGTACATTCAGGTATTTCTGAACACTCTACTTTCTCAACCTTAATTTCAACGAGGCTTTCCATATCTGGCATATAATGGCGAACATAATCTTTTCCCGTTTGAATTGATACAGGATCTTCTTCACCATAGGCAGAAACAGCCAGCACTGCAGCTTCGGCAGCATCTTCTAATCTCGCTTTCGATTGAAGTGCTCTTGCTCCGTCTGATGCCAGAGTAAACACTCCAAACAAAATAGGAATACACATAACAAATAATATGGCGGCGTGACCCGATTGTTGCTTTTTAAGTTTCATAATTATCGACCAATAACAATAGAGTCAGACATCACCGTGGTGTAACTCTTTTCACCCAAGCGTCCAAACCAATTATCGGTTTCATAACAAAGGGCAACTCGATACAAAGGCATTATTCTCCCTCTCACACTCAACACCGTTAATTGCTTTAAATTAGCGATAGACTCTCCAACATGACACGTCTCTGCTCCTCTTTGTTCACTAACGATAGGATTGGGCACATCTATTTCTGAAAAACTAAGCTCCTCAACTAACATCCCATATCGATTAGCCTCAAATGCACCAAAGGTTCTCGACAGTGAGTTTTTAGCAATTGTATTTAAGCTATCCACTTCTTTTTTTGTTAGTTGGTAATCCATTCCATATAATTCAGTGCGCTCTTTTAAAACATTAACTAAAGAATAAGAAAGGCGATCTAACTTTCCTTTAACTGATAATTTAATAATGACATCGCCACTAAACACCAAAAGTAGGCTAAAAAAAACACCAACAATGGCAAATTCAATACTAAAGATACCGCGCTGTTTAGACTTCAAATTTCGAACGTTCATATTCTTGTACCACTATCATTTCACGACTTAAATTGGCTGAACGACTGAAAGCATAAGAAAATATAGGATGGAAATTATAATCAATCCTATAAATAGCTAATGCGTTGTTAACCTCTTCTCCACACTCTCTTATCCGTTTACCTTCAGGGATTTGGCATCCTTTTTTGACAGCTTCAAGCGCTTCAATAGAAGGAAGATAATGAATAGATATTTTAAAATTATCGGCAGAGACGGCTATATTCCAAATACTATTTTCACGATGTAAGACATCATCGACAATATTCAAATATTGACCATTACCTTTTTTAGCACTTCTTGAAATTTCAGAGATTGCAAGGTCATTAACTGCTGATATATAAGACATATAGCTCATTTCAACCCACGCCATACACATAAACCAAAACGCCATAAACCCGATAACAAACTCAATAGACGCCGAGCCCTTTTGTTTTATTCTCATGCTATTAGCCTATACACTTGTCTTGGGTTCACGAGTTAATGCATTAAAACTCTGTAAGGATTGATAAATGCGTTCAATCTCTTTTTTTGTATGTTTATCAGATAAAACGGCTTCGATAAATTCAATATTCTGTTCTTTTGCCATGCTTAATATTAAGTTAGCCATGACCTGTTTGTTTGCTTGGCCACTTCGATAAACGGGCAACAAACGTTGTGCCGCTTGCTTATAATTCCCCTCAGCAATATCTAATACGGCTAAATTATTCGCGATAGTATTACTGTCATAGAAGTGCAATTGGGCTTTTTCAAAATATCGACGAGATTTCCCATATTGATATTCATGTCCATATAAAATACCTAATAAGTTTTCAGCCTCTGCATTGTCTGGATTATCATCCAAAGACAACAACCCCGCACTTATCGCTTGAGGGTATTTACCTAAATCTCCCAGCGCTGAAGCTTGAAGAAAATAAGTTAGGTAACAGGCCCCACTCTCTATGTTAGGCGTTAAATAAAACAGAGCACTGCTTGGATCTTCTAATTTAATTAATACAGCAGCTAACGCTTCTCGAGTCTCTTCTGAATCGTCTTTTTTTAATTCCGCTTTATATAAATCTGAGAGAGCAACGTAATTATTCGTCTGCTCATAAATATCTATCTTCGATTTTGTCAGTGAACCTTCACTGTATTGGCGGGAACTGCACGCAGACAACAATAAAATAACCGCAGTCATTAGCATTATTTTTTTAAGCATTTAGCATCAACCTCATTACACCAGGTGCAGCAATTAAAATAACAATAGGGATCATGATAAACACGATCAATGGTACTGACATTTTTGCAGCCAACTTCCCTATTCGCTCTTCCAATCCCAGCATTTGTACCTCTCTAATATCAGAAGCCAATGTGGTTAATACACTATAAATCGATGAGCCATAATGCATGCTTTGCGTTAATGTCATCACAAAGCTACGCATTTCATTGGACGGTATTTCGATGTACATTTCATCAAGCGCTTTCTCTAAACCAACCATACGAGAGCGTTCATTCATTTTGGTTAATACTTGAGTTAAATCCTTATCAAAGCCGCTCATTTCTTTTGCTAAATAGCTTAATGACGCCTCAATCGTCATCCCTGTCTGTACGCATACCGCCATTAAATCCAACAGATAAGGCATTTGGGTTGAGATTCGATGCACTCGAGCTTTAATCTTTGATTGCAAGTACATATCAGGAACAATAATGACCAACATCCCCCATACTGCCGCACCAACAATCCAAGTTGTACCTGACAATAATGAAGTGTAATAGGCGATACTTAATATCAACTCACCCGAAGCTAATACACTGTATTTAATTGGCATAATAAGATGAACATAATCGGTATTTGAAAAACCGGCTTGGCGTAATTTTCGTCTAATTTCTTCTTGGTTAGGGTTCAACTCTGACGCTTTGTTTCTAAGCCAGTAACTAAAGTCATTTTTATCCGTTTTTTCATTACGGTTAATTAAGATCTCTAGTTGCTTTGTTCGCAATATTTTTATAATTACCAAATAAAAAATAAGCATGAAACCAAATGACACTAGCGTAATGAATAAAAAACGATTCAATTCAGTCATTATTTTGTTCCTTTAAGTAAGGCCCAAATAATGAGCATGCCTATCGATTCACTAATGATCACGTAATATAGAATCGGCTTTCCTTCCGCATGAAACATGACAAACTCATAATTTTCAGGGCTTAGATACTGAAGAATAAACAAAAAGAAAAAAGGCGTAGCACATACGATCTTTGCTGAGATCCGAGCTTCAGAAGTCAGCGCGTATTTTTTTCTTTCAACTGAACGAGCATCAAACATCAACCTATTTAATCGTGAGACTACGTCTTTTAACTGCCCACCACGATTCATGTTTGCTCGTAATGTAATAACAAAAAATTGAAACGCTGGATAAGGAAAGCGAATGCAAGATTTTCGAAACACATCATCAGGTGTTTCTCCTAACTGTAAACGCTCACCCATTACTTTAAATTCATTTCCCACTTCACCTTCTAGCGTTTTTCCCACAAAAGCGATGGAGTGAGTAATACTTTCTCCCGCAGATACGGCACTTGCTAACATGTTCAATGCGTCAGGAAAGCTCTCATTAAACTGTTTTTTCTCTCGCTCTTGAAGCCAAAAATACCCCCAAATCAACCCTACTAGAATAGAAATAAAAACAACCGTAACCGCCGAGGAATGTAACATTGACCGATTAATCAGATAGCCACTTATCGCAAAAACACCAATAAAAAAACTTAACTTAAGCCGAGCGCCTTGGCCTAGTTGACGAGCGATATTACGCCATACTTGTTCTATTTTTTGTTGGGTAGTACGCTCAGTCAATGAAGCAAGGTTAATTGCTTGATCTGTGCTATTTAAATTATCAACAAATTGGGTCGTATTCAGTTTTTCTAAGTACTGGCTTTTTTTTACAGGCTTATCACTCAAAGCAAACATCAACAAAATTAAACCTATGCCAATGACTATCCAAGACATCACTCTACCTCTGAATAAGGAGTTCTAAATGCTGACTGTATTTTGTCTTCCATCCCAAAAAACCGCGCCTTTTCCATTAGCACTGAGCGTTGCATTAACCCCGAGGTAAAAAAATTACCTTTCACTTTTCCATCTTCGCTTTGTGTTCGATTTGGTTTAAACGCAAAAATCTCTTCAAGAACAACGTTATTTCCCTCTAAACCCACAACTTCAGAAATACTCATAACTTTACGAGTCCCATCATGTAAACGACTAATTTGCACAACTAAATCCACTGCACTAACAATCGTTCGTCTGACTGCTTCTAAAGGTAAATTATTGGTTGCCATCATAACCATAGCTTCAACTCGAGCTAACGCATCTCTTGGAGAGTTAGCATGTAATGTGGACATTGAACCATCATGTCCAGTATTCATGGCTTGAAGCATCTCAAAGGCTTCTCCACCGCGACACTCACCAACAATAATTCGATCTGGACGCATACGTAACGAATTAATCACAAGATCACGCTGCGAAACCATGCCAGTCCCTTCAATGCCTGATGTTCTCGTCTCTAATCGAACCACGTGGGGCTTTTGTAATCTTAACTCTGCCGCATCTTCAATAGTGACAATGCGTTCTCCATCTGAAATAAACTGAGAGAGCGCATTTAACATAGTCGTTTTACCAGAACCCGTCCCACCAGAGATCAATATATTTAAACGACAGCGAGAAGCGACCATCAACAATTGAGCCATTTCTTTACTCATTGCGCCAAATTCAACTAAGTCAGAAAAAACAATACTCTGCTTCTTGAACTTACGAATTGAAATCGTGGTGCCATCAATTGCTATTGGCGGAATAACAATATTAACTCGACTTCCATCCGCTAAACGAGCATCACAGGTTGGTGTCGATTCATCAACTCTACGCCCAACACGACTTGCAATTCGTTTTGCTATATCAATAAGTTGTTGTTCATTAATAAAATTAACTTTTACTTTTTCCACTAATCCATCACGTTCAATAAACACATTTTCATGCCCATTAATCATGATGTCGGTAATGCTTTCATCATCCATTAAATTCTGTAATGGGCCTAAACCAACCAGTTCATTTACCAAGCTTTCAACAAATTCATTTTTCATGATAAGAGAGACAGGCAATTGCTCTCTATCTATCAATAATTCAACGGCATTAAGCAGTTGTTGTGTTAATTCTTGCTTAGTTAATTTATTGAGTGCTTCCGGTTCTAATGCATTAAATATTTGTGTTCTTAGCTGGATATATAACGTTTTATTATTCATTCGTTATTCCCTTTTAACCTTAAAGAACCGGAAGATAGACCGTTTCTGTTGTTTCTGCTCTTCCCCTAGGATTAAAGAAACAAGATTCATTAGAGGTAACCCCATTGGAGACTTAGTTTTTATAATTTGTCCGCCTTCAAGAATGTGCTGTGGTGCTTTATCATCGTAAGGAATGATTATCGTTGGTCTTTGTCCACTGTATTTTTCTATTTCATCCAGAGATACAGAACCACTATTAACAGGTCTTGACGCATTTAAAACAGAAATGACACGGGTTTCATTATCTAGATTATTCTTTTTAACTAATTGATTGAAACGGTTGTAATCACGCAACGCCGAAACTGTGGCATCAAAAACAAAAACCAGAACATCAACTCGCTGT
Organism: Aliivibrio logei; assembly: GCF_001691055.1. NCBI lineage: Bacteria > Pseudomonadati > Pseudomonadota > Gammaproteobacteria > Vibrionales > Vibrionaceae > Aliivibrio > Aliivibrio logei. The sequence continues at coordinate 196,853 of NZ_MAJU01000013.1, read as the reverse complement.
AATAATCGATCAATGTCATCTTTATTACGAATAAGCTGAGCATGATCTTCAATCATCACACTTGAGTTATTCAATACTTGATCTTGTACCGCTAAGGTATATTCTTTTAATTCTTGAGCATTTAATTCTTCAGAATCAATCGCTAACATAGAGAGCATTGGCGTAATTTTTCGAATAAGACCAAGAGCGTAAGTACCATCAATATTGGTTAATAACGTGCCTTTCTGTACGATTCTTTTTTGGTATTGTTTCAACCCCATAAAAATATCAAGATTTCCACCATGATAATGGTGATCGACAAGTAAGGTTGAAACTCCTTTATCAAAAGATAATGAACGAGATATTTCACTGCAAATAAGGGAAGTACCAACGCCACCTTTTACGCCTAATATTGCAACACGCTTTGCTTTTCTATTCGCCATTAACCCTTTATTTTGGTCATGGTTATCAAACACATTTAGCATAAAATCACAGCATTCTTGTTTGCTTACCGGCCAGAAAAGGTAATAGAACCCCATGTCTTTTAATAAACGAATGGTTGAAATTGCATCTTCAGAACCTATCACGACAACAGACACATGACTCGGTAATAAATGCACAATACGCTGCGCATCTTGAACAACATCTTTACTTGCATTTAATTCAATGAACACCACATCTGGTGAATTTAACAAATCAATTTGACGTAATTCTTCATCTCGATTTTTTACGCTTTTAGGCTCATCTCTGCCATCAAATCGAAACGATTCATTGATCAATGAACGACACTCTTCAGTTTGATAAAACAATATCGTTTCAAGCTTGTTACTTAGCTTATGTTCATTATTTTTATTTGTACTTAACCGTTCTACTAAATCAAACATAACCGCTCCAATAAATTTAACTTACGCTATTTCTTTACATTGCATTTTCAGGATTAACCATCGAATGCCAGCGGTTATTTTCTGTATAGCAACCAATCTTAGTTGAACCGTAATAGTCTATTTGCTCATAATCACAAATTTCATACTCAATACGTTGGGTAGCAAATGCGATCGTCACAGAAAAATGAGATTCTCCCTTTCTCTCTACGGTTTTGATTTGATTCAAGGTATAACCGAATTTATTTAAAAACTGCTGATATTTACCTTCTTGAATTGGTATCTCATTGGATGCTATCAATAATTCCCAATGACCATTTTTATTTTTAATGTCATATTTTTGAATGAAAACGCTTATTTGTTCTTTAATAATGTCGTTATCACTGCTGTTAATTGAAAGCGAATAGACCACAGGGATGACATTAATACGAGTCCCTTGTTTTTCATTAATATGATCAGCACACCCTGATAAAAAAAGAAGGACTGCAATTACGTATAATCTGCTCATTTTCTAAACCCGCCTGCATTGAGTACTTCACTTGCCCATTTATCTTCCGCTCTTTTATAATCACTTCCCATCCCTAGAAAACGTCGTAAAGTACTGGTTTTTTGCATTGTCGGTAATTGGATTTGATTTGCTTTAACTGGTTGAACAAGATTTACAGTTGCAACAATAATAAGCTCTGTTCTATTGCGTTCGGTGCCCGTGTGACGAAATAAAGCCCCTAGAATAGGAATGTCGCCAATAAATGGAATACGTGTAAGCGATTCTTTTTCTTCACTGTTTAGCAACCCACCTAAAACAAAACTTTGTCCATCCCCTAACTCGACGGTCGTTCTTGCACTTCGGGTTTTAAGTGATGGTAAATTGTAAGTATCGTTTGCATATTGAGTATCAAGAGAACTCACACTTGGTGCTAAAGCCAATTTGATTTTGTCATCACGCTCAACTTTCGCGGTCAAATCCAGCTTTACACCAAACTCTTTATATTGAACGTTCGTCGCCCCATCAATGACGGTAACGACTGGTAATTCACCACCGACAAGAAAGCTGGCATCTTCACCTGAAATCACTGATAGATTAGGTTCCGCCAGAATTTGTCCTACAGAATCGGTTCCTACTGCCGTAATAACAGAAACGATGTCACTCGCGCTAAAGTGAACTAATTGATCAACAAAGATCCCTGCTTGCCCATTACTGCCGACTTTAATCCCAAAATCTTGCATAAAAGAATGCGAAACTTCAGCGATGGTTAATTTTACGTTTACTTGCTTCGTTCTAGCGACTTCAATTTGATTAACTACACCTTCAAAATTGAGTTTATCCATGTAGGTTAAGTCTGTTCTATCATCTTGAGCATTACTCTCTGAATTATCTTCAAACAGTAATGTTCCAACCATTTCATAAATTTGATCTCGGTCTTCTTCATTCAAAACCACACCACTAACAACCGCATTAGTACCAATAGCATAAATATCAACATCAGAAGTGGGAAATCTCAATTTAACTTGCTGCTCAATACCTGAATAATTACGACTGACTATGATTTTTTTATTTACTAATTCACGACCTTGAACATCGAAAGCAATAAATACGGTATCCCCGACGTCTCTACCAAATAAAACCACTTTATATTTATCTATAATTTTATAATCGGCGATTTTAGGATCAGAAATAAATACCGATGTAATTTCGGTCATGGTCGTAATACTTTTAGCGTCACCTACCGATAGGTTTTCAGTGTCTTTTGCGAATAAAGAGGTAGATAACGTTCCAAATAGGAACATTAATAAAATAAGAATTCGACGTTGCATGTTATTAACCTCTAAACTCTTGAATGGAATTGTTTGGTTTTATTTTTTTAGATTCAGGCATATTAATAACATCGCTAGAATCTGCATGAAGCTCATGAGCAAACTCTGCACCAATCGATTTGTGAACTTCTAATTCAGCGATGCGTTGTGCTATTACTAATTTAGCCAATTCACGGTTGGTCACTTCCAGCACTAACATCGTTACTATTTTCGTTGACTTACTGTTTAATCTAATCGACTTTTCTTTTTGAATAATATCAAGAACCATTATTTGAGTTAATAATGGTGCCATTTTTAAATTCTTCACATTTGAAATGGTGTCATTATTTGAAAGGTTTTGTTCTGATGATGATATTGAGGCAATATCAACGACATCTCCTATTGATATTGCACCACCAAGAATCGAATCATTATCAACACTTAAATTAAAAGGAACCTTACCATCGCGGATAACTAGGTTTAAATACCCTTCTTGCCCCGGAGTCAGCACCATATCCTCGGTAACAATATCGCCCTGTACGATATCTTGTTTAATGACTAATTTCTTATTAAAATTAAATTTAGTATCACGGATAATGCCAAAGCGATCTGCTTGAGTTTGGCTTATTCTCTGAATTTTAATATCGACTCTTTTTAATTGTGACCCAAAATTAATGTCTTTCTTTGCTACCCAGACGACAATTGTTGTCTCGGGAAGTGCGTCTAATTCGGTAATCACTTCAGGTGTAGAAAGAGCTACGTCTGATGTCTGTGACATACCATATAACCCAATCGATATAGCAACAACTGCTAAAACCAATATTATTTTTGATTTCATTTTTCACCTACATTGACGCAAGAATACCGAATAGACTACCTATAGAGATAGCAACACCATAAGGAATACCTCTATCTATCCAATTTTTATTATTAGTTAACTTATACATACTATATTGGCAATAAGCTTGCAGCCCACCAATACATAAAATAATACAAGTTACTAATAATAAATATTTTTGATCTATCATTAATGAGGTGGCAGTAAATAATTTAATATCCCCACCCGCTATAATATTAAATCGAAATAAAATAAAACCAATTGATAGAATAATTAAAGGTGAGATCAAATAACTAATATCACCTTTAATATAAATAGAAAATAAACCAACTATAGTAATAGAGATAATTATATTGTTAGATATTTCTCGATTCTTAATGTCATGAAAAATAATATAAAAATTAGTCATTAACATTAAACCAACCATTAATAACTTAATATTAATCATGATTAATATAATTACCCTTGAGGAGGCGTTGCAGTTCCTGCTGATGTAATATTATCAGAAATAGTTTCCATCGCACCAAATAGGGCATCAGATAACGTTCCGTTAAATACCGCTAATACGATTGCTGACATGCAAACACCAATGATTGCATATTCAATTGCAGTAACGCCACGTTCATCATTTTTAAAAGATTGAAGAGCTAGTTGAGTTTTTACAAATAAGTTAGTTAACATAATAAGCCTTTAGTTGATTAATATCTGTTCACTGCGAACAAGGTGTATACTATTCACTCAACCAATAAGCGTCAATTTAATGACTATTGCTATGACATTCCTCTGACACAAATGTAAGTTTCATTCAGGCTCCATTCAGAAAGTGACAGTGATCACTATTTTAAATGCTAATCGGTGTATAAATCGATAAATACACACCTATCAATTAGAGCGAATACAAAAAATGGACTCAAATCGGAGTCCATTTTTATTATTCCACTATATTAAACTTACCAACTCAGCTTATTATTCATTAGTAGCGAAGCTGAAAGGATACAAGCAACGCCACCTAAATCTGCGTATCGAACCGCTGCCTGTGCTTGCTCTTGTACTTTAGGTTTTGCATGATAAGCAATGCCCAGACCTGCTGCTGACATCATGACTAAGTCATTAGCTCCATCACCAACCGCAACAGTATTACTCATTTCAATGTCGTACTTATCTGCCAGTTCAATAAGAATATCGGCTTTGGTTTCTGCGCTAACAATATCACCTAAAACCTTACCCGTTAATTTACCGTCAATGATTTCTAACTGGTTTGATTGAGCGTGAACTAAATTCAACTCTTCTTTAAGGTAATCTGAAAAGTAAGTAAATCCACCAGATGCTATAGCGACTTTCCAACCATAGTTCTGCATTGTCATTACCAATTCTCTCATCTCAGGCATAAAAGGAAGGGTTTCTTTGACTTGAGCCAGAATCGATTCACTTGCTCCTTCAAGAGTACTCACTCGTTGAATTAAGCTTTCTTTAAAATCAAGTTCACCTAGCATCGCTCGCTCTGTCACTTCAGATACTTGCTCACCAACCCCTGCCAATTTCGCTATTTCATCAATGCATTCAATTTCAATGGCTGTTGAATCCATATCAAAAAGGATAATTCCCGGGTTAGATAAATCTGGGATGTCTTTTATTTCAGCGTAATCTAAACCAAGTTCATCAACGATGATTTTGTGTTCTGGTGTCATTTCACCAGCGATAGCAGCGACTTCATAGTCACCCACTTTCCATGTTCGAATGACCTTTGTTGTCATTCCAACAAAAAAATCGATGTCTTTAGTGTGAAGGGGAGAAAGGTGTGAACCGTAAATGATCCAGCCCACTGACTTAACCTCTAATTGAGAGGCCGTTACCGAGGTTGAAAAACGGTTTACCAGTGTTGTGTGTTTCTTTATTGCAAATGGGGTTATCGCGTCCATGATTTGTATCCTTACTAATCCTCTATCAAAAATACCGATTGAAATTAGATAGAGCAAGTCTGAAGCGACATAAACTGCTATTTTTGTATAAATTGCGTATAATTCTCGACTATTATTTTATTTGGTGCGGATGATGCTTTCTCAAAATCTCATAATTAAAAGCCTGATGCTGCTCTCTCTGATCGCATTCAGTTACTTTATTTTAATTAATAGTACGGTGATCAGTGATAATAATCAGATCATTCAAAATAAGCAGTTACAAGATCTTAGTCGAACCATGACAAGACAAGCAGCATTGTTTGCTGTCGATAGCATCAAAAAAGACGATCACGAAGCCTTGCTGCAACTAACGAATAATCTGGCAAAAGAAAACCTTGTGTTTGATGCTACGATTTACGACGCGGAAGGTGGTGTACTAAGTAAAAGCAGCAATGCGTTAACCGCATCACAAATTACGGGCATTAATACACCATTATCGATTGATGGCATCGGTCGACAACAATTAATCGAACCAATAGTAAAAGACGATCGGGTATTGGGTTTTTTACGTATAACCTTTGAAAAGTCAACGTTGACTGGTTTTGCGAACCACCACTACCGTAAAAGTGACCGATTGATGTTTGGTATGCTTATTATAAGTCTTGTTTCAGGTATGTTTATTATGGCAATACTTAAAAAACGTGAAGATTCTAGCAAGCCTGTTACTACACTTTTTGGCGGTAAGTCTTAATACGTTCTGTTTATTTCACAGATAAATAATAAAAAGGCGATGTTAATAAATAACACCGCCTTTTTTTCACTACAAATAATGTGACATTATTTGTCGCCAAGCAATACTGAATCTAACGCAATCAGCATCATTTCATCAAATGTTGTCGCTCGTTCATCAGATGTCGTTTGCTCACCGGTTTTGATGTGATCAGACACAGTACAGATAGCTAATGCTTTTGCACCGTATTCTGCAGCAACACCGTACATACCAGCCGCTTCCATCTCTACGCCTACGATGCCGTATTTATCCATTAGGTCAAACATGCTTGGATCTGGCGTATAGAATAGCTCAGCAGAGAAAAGATTGCCGACTTTGACCTTAATACCACGTGCCTGTGCTGCAAGCTCAGCATTACGTACCATTTCGTAATCAGCAATTGCTGCAAAGTCGTGATCTTTAAAACGAATACGGTTCACTTTAGAATCCGTACATGCGCCCATACCAATTACAACATCACGAACTTTAATGTCTTCGTTTACTGCACCACAACTGCCTACACGAATCACTTTTTTAACGCCAAAATCTTTAACAAGCTCAGTCATATAAATTGAACATGATGGGATCCCCATGCCATGCCCCATCACTGAGATTTTACGACCTTTATAGGTTCCAGTGTAGCCAAACATATTTCGAACATCGCACACTTGAACAACATCGTCTAAGAATGTTTCTGCAATGTATTTTGCTCGGATTGGGTCTCCAGGCATTAAAACAACGTCTGCAAAGTCACCCATTTCAGCATTAATATGTGGAGTTGCCATAATTTTCACCCTTTCTTTTTAAACTTAAACTAGAAAAAAGCAGTAGAGAGGGCTCTACTGCTTATTATTTTTATAGGAATGATTTTCCATATTCCATATCAGAGATTTCAAAATACTCTGCTAAGGTCTGCCCTATATCGGCAAAGGTATCACGAAGCCCCAATGAACCCGCAGGTACTTTGTGTCCATAAACAAGAACGGGAATATGTTCACGAGTATGATCGGTACCAGGCCATGTAGGATCACAACCATGATCAGCCGTTAGGATTAGAATATCGTCTTCTTGTAGCATTTCCATGATCTCTGGAAGTCTTCCATCAAAATACTCTAGTGCCGCCGCATAACCTGCAACGTCACGACGGTGACCATACGCTGAATCAAAATCCACAAAGTTAGTAAATACGATGGTGTTATCACTCGCCGCCGTAATTGCCTCTTTGGTTGCATCAAACAATGCTGGAATGCCTGTTGCTTTGGTTTTTTGTGTAATACCACAACCAGCATAAATATCAGAGATTTTACCAATAGAATGTACGTGACCGTTTTTCTCTTCTACCAGTTTTTGTAATACGGTAATTGCTGGCGGTTCCAGAGAAAGATCGCGGCGGTTACCCGTACGTTCAAATTGACCTTTACCTGCACCAATAAATGGACGTGCTATCACTCGGCCAATATTATAATCTTCAAGTTCTTCACGTGCGATTTGGCAAAGTGTTAATAAATTATCTAAGCCAAACGTTTCTTCATGACACGCAATTTGGAATACCGAATCAGCAGAGGTGTAGAAGATCGGCATGCCTGTCTTCATGTGTTCTTCACCTAAATCATCTAGTACTTGTGTGCCTGATGCATGGCAATTACCTAGGTAACCAGAAAGGTTGGCACGAGCAAGAATTCGGTCGGTTAGCTCTTTAGGGAAACTATTTTCTTTATCGCTAAAGTAACCCCAATCAAATAAGACAGGTACGCCTGCAATTTCCCAGTGACCAGAAGGTGTATCTTTACCTGAAGACAATTCAGCGGCATGACCATAGGCACCAATAATCTCAGCATCAGCGTCTAAACCTGCGGCTAATTTGCCCGTAGACTCTTTACCTGCCATTGCTAAACCCAGCTTTGATAGATTTGGAAGCGTTAATGGCCCTTTACGGTTTCCATTATCGGCAAGTCCTTTGTCACACTGTTCTGCAATGTGACCCATTGTATCTGAACCCACATCACCAAATTTTTCAGCATCACCTGCTGCACCAATACCAAATGAATCAAGAACTAAAATAATTGCACGTTTCATGGTTTCTTCCTTACACATCTTGTGAGCGAACTTTACGATAAACTTCCGGTGTCGCTTCTGGTTGTTCTTCGCTGATCACGATAGCGGCTTTAACTGCATCTGCAGCCTGCTGCCATTGATCTTCATTACGAGCATGGATCATCGCTAATGGTTGATTGCTATCAACGGTTTGACCTAAACGAATCATATCACTTAACCCGACCGCATAATCAATAGTATCGCTAGCAACACGACGACCGCCCCCCATACCCACGACTGCCATGCCTAAATCACGTGTATCCATCGTATTAACAAAGCCGGATTTGTCTGCAAATACAGGTTTAATGATTTGCGCGGTTTCTAAATGGTTATCGTAATTTTCGATAATGTCATTTGGTCCACCAAGACCAAACACCATTTTACCAAAACATTCTGCGGCTTTGCCGTTGTCTAACACTGCTTGCAATTTAATACGTGCTTCTTGTTCGTCTTTTGCTAAGTTCGCAATCACAAGCATTTCAGCACATAGCGCCATCGTAACTTCATATAAACGAGGATTACGGTATTCGCCAGTTAGGAAACGAATAGCTTCACGAACTTCTAATGCATTACCTGCAGTAGAGGCTAATACTTGATTCATGTCCGTCAGTAATGCGGTCGTCTTCGTGCCCGCGCCATTAGCAACAGCTACGATAGATTTAGCCAGCTCTTCTGATGCCTCATAAGTCGGCATAAATGCACCTGAACCGGCTTTTACATCCATCACTAATGAATCTAAACCTGCGGCTAATTTCTTAGAAAGAATAGATGCCGTAATCAATGAAATATTATCAACGGTTGCCGTTACATCACGAGTGGCATAAACACGCTTATCTGCCGGTGCTAAATCACCCGTTTGACCAATGATAGCTACGCCAGCTTCTTTGGTTACTTTTCCAAAAAGATCATTGTTTGGCATAATATTGTAGCCAGCAATGGATTCCAATTTATCTAACGTGCCGCCAGTATGACCTAAACCACGACCAGAGATCATAGGAACATAACCACCACATGCCGCCACCATAGGACCAAGCATTAATGAGGTTACATCACCAACACCACCGGTTGAATGTTTATCAACAATTGGGCCATCGAAGTTCATGTGGCTCCAATCAATTACCATTCCTGAATCACGCATTGCACACGTTAATGCGATACGTTCAGGCATCGTCATTTCATTAAAATAGACCGCCATTGCAAATGCTGCAATTTGACCTTCAGACACGGTATTTTTTGCAACACCTTGAATAAAAAAGTTAATTTCTTCTGTTGTTAGTACTTTATTGTCGCGTTTTCTACGAATAATCTCTTGTGGTAGATACATTAGTGCCTCCCCAATCTTGGTTGGGTAAATTAATATAGGTAGGGTTGAGGTAGGTGAAGCGGTAATGCCTCACCTAAGTCGATTTATTTATCGATATAAATCGAGTAACAGGAAACTAGTATGCAGATGGGTCTGCTGTTTCTGCTGTCACTTCTAATGTATTTAAAAGATTAGTCAGTAGGCTTGACGCACCAAAACGGTAGTGCATGTTATCAGCCCAATCGCCACCTAGAATATCATCAGCCATTGCTAGGTATGCTTGTGCATCTTCAGCAGTACGAACGCCGCCAGCAGGTTTGAAACCCACGGTTTTTGCTACGCCCATATCACGAATAACTTCTAACATCATGCGTGCATATTCTGGTGTTGCGTTCACTGGCACTTTACCAGTAGAGGTTTTAATGAAGTTAGCACCTGCTTCAATACAAATTTGAGACGCTTTCTTAATAAGTGCTTCTTCTTTTAGCTCGCCAGTTTCAATGATCACTTTAAGCAGAATATCGCCACACGCTTCTTTACATTGCTTAACCAGTTCAAAACCAACAGTTTCATTACCAGCAATCAATGCACGGTATGGGAAGACAACATCGACTTCGTCTGCGCCATAAGCAACCGCAGCTTTCGTTTCAGCCACCGCAATAGCAATATCATCATTACCGTGAGGGAAGTTAGTTACCGTTGCAATGCGAACATCAGGAGTCCCCTGTTCACGTAGCGTTTTTTTAGCAATAGGTACAAAACGAGGATAGATACAGACTGCTGCTGTATTGCCTACGGCTGTCTTCGCATTTTTACACAACGCAATAACGGCTTCATCTGTGTCGTTATCGTTTAGTGTGGTTAAATCCATCAACTTTAATGCACGTAGTGCAGCTGCTTTTAAATCGCTCATTGTTATCTCCGATAGAATAATATTCTTTGATAGTGCTGTTATATGCCTAAGCATAATACTGTATTGCTGTCTGAACTTTCGTTCTACATAAACAGCGTATGAGCGGACTTGATTCCTTGAAGAATTGAGCTGTAAAACGACGCCCAATCAATATCCTTTTTGCCGCCAGTACTTGGTACTGAAATAGCACCTCTTCATGAGGTACCGTTGAAATACTTGCTTATAGTATCAACACTTTATTGTGCCAACTAGTGAAAGCGTGTCTCCCTGTGAAAACACAGCGATTATGAAAAGAAACGCTCGATAATCCATTGATACCCGACAGCACCAAGGTAAACCCCAACAATTCCCATGACTCCGGAGAGGACGGGTGGTGCTGGAATAGGTAATTTAATGGCTGAAAATACAACGCCAACAATTAAACCGGCAAAAACCGACAGTAATACTTCATTCAACATAGTGAGCTCCCATGTTTTATTGTGTTTTTTAATCATAGCTCATTTAAATATGAATCTTTATTATGAGCAGTATTATAACAAGCTAATGAATGATGACTGGCGATGATAGGCAACGCAATCGGTTTGCATCTCACTCTTTTTACTTTAAATATTATGCCAATACAATTAATTAGATGTTCTCTTTATTACACAGGGAAATCATTTAGGAGTAAGACAAAAACACGGATAAGTAGTTACTCTATAATCCTCATTTTTACGAAGTTTGATCAATAATAATAAGCCCATGATCATTGATATTAAAAATAGACAGGCATAAAAAAACCCGCAACACGTTGCGGGTTTTTATCAGTCGTTTCTGTCTCTATAATATTAGATAGATAAGAATAGACCTGCAATTGTTGCTGACATTAAGTTAGATAATGTACCAGCAGCAACGGCTTTCATGCCCATCTTAGCGATGTCATGACGACGTTCAGGAGCAAGGCTACCTAAACCACCAAGTAGGATTGCTACAGAAGAAAGGTTAGCAAAACCACATAGTGCGAATGAAATGATTGCTTTCGTTTTCTCAGACATTTCAACGCCAGTTTGAGCAACTAACATGCCGCCATCAGCAACGTCTTTTAGGTAAGGTGCAAAGTTTAAGTAAGCAACGAATTCGTTAACTACTAATTTTTGACCTAAGAACGAACCTGCAACTGTCGCTTCTTCCCACGGCACACCGATTAGGAAAGCAACTGGAGCAAATACGTAACCAAGAATAAGTTCTAGCGTAATTTCTGGCATACCGAACCAACCACCAACACCACCTAGGATACCGTTGATTAGAGCGATTAGACCGATGAATGCAAGAAGCATTGCACCTACGTTTAACGCAAGTTGCATACCTGTTGCAGCGCCTGCTGCTGCTGCATCGATTACGTTAGCTGGTTTGTCATCGCCTTTGTTATCAAGTGCATCAAATTGATCAACCGGTGTTTCTGTTTCTGGTTTAAGAATTTTAGCAAATAGAAGACCACCAGGAGCTGCCATGAATGACGCCGCGATTAGGTACTCTAGAGGCACGCCCATAGACGCATAACCAGCAAGAACACCACCAGCAACAGAAGCTAGACCACCACACATTACTGCAAACAATTCTGATTGAGTCATTTTTGGAATGAATGGACGAACAACTAGAGGCGCTTCTGTTTGACCAACGAAAATATTCGCTGTAGCAGAAAGAGATTCCGCACGAGAAGTACCCAGTGCTTTTTGAAGAGCACCACCTAAGAAGTTAATCACAACTTGCATGATACCAAGGTAATAAAGTACCGCAGTCAATGATGCAAAGAACACGATTACAGGAAGTACACGCAGTGCGAATACGAAACCGCCGCCACCAAATACTTCAAACATTTTATTCGATACTAAGCCACCGAATAAGAATTCGATACCCGTGTTACCGTAGTTGATTACATTCGCAACCGCTTCAGATGCACCTAACAGTACATCACGACCCACAGGTACGTATAGTATGAATGCACCTAGAATAAATTGAATGGCAAAAGCGCCACCGACAGTACGTAGATTGATTGCTTTACGGTTATCAGATATTAGTACTGCAAATGCAAGCAGCGCTACTATCCCAACCAAGCTCATTAACAGGCTCATAGTTAAAAGTTTCCCTAAAATTGATTGTTGGCGTGTTTCAAATTAGCGGGGGCGATTATACTCATTGAACCACCAAGAAAGTAATGCCGCTGTCACATATTCTGCTAACGTACATCGTACATTCATTCATTAGTGTGATCTTTATCACTAACGAATATCTAAAGATTCATCAATTACATCTAAAGCAATGACTAATAACTCAAATCCCAAACAAATGATTGGCATTTCTGTAAACAGCATTCGCAATCGTTTCCCTCGGTTCTTTTCGTATCAAAATTAAACATTCTAGGATATTAGAGACTTTATCTGGGCTATTAGGCGTCCCTTGAAATCCAGATAATGGCATATCTGGCGCGTCAGTTTCTAACATCAACCACTCTAAAGGAAGCTCAGAAATTGTTCTTTTTGTTTTCATCGAACGCTCATAACTAATCACTCCCCCTACACCGATGAAAAAACCGAGTTTAATAAATGCTTCAGCTTGTTGCGTACTACCACTAAAACCGTGGATCACCCCACCTTTCAATGGTTTTATCTCTCGTAATATCTTCAATACCACATCATGACTTTTACGGCTGTGGATAATCAAAGGTAATTCGTACTTTACAGCTAACTTACATTGCATTTTAAATACGTTCATTTGATGCTTTTTATCGTACTCTTGATTCCAAAAATCCAATCCACACTCACCAATAGCGACGCATTTATTCGCCTTATTCGCCTTATTCGCCAATAATACCTCTAACTTTTTCACATCATCTTCATCGTTCTCAGTTAAAAATTGAGGGTGAATACCTAATGCATAATAAAGTTCGGGATATTGATGAGAGAGTCGTTCTACCGTCTCCCAATTGCTTGAATTAACACTAGGAATGATCAGCTTTTTCACACCAACAGAGCGTGCCTTTTCTAAATAAAAAAGTTCATTGTCTTTAAAAGGCGGAAAATCAAAATGACAGTGCGAATCAATCAGTTTTGTTGTCATTGCTTATCTCTTCTTTTTTATAAGGCACACAACTGCGTTTATTTTCTGGTGTTAACCCTAATGAGAGGCACCAAGCGTCATATTTTTCAACCCACTGCTTTATTGTCTTCCAAATCATAATCACCATCTCCCTTTAAACACCAATACTATAGATACAAAAACGGAGCCTACATAGGCTCCGTTTAATTATATTCACTTTAATAAATTAGTGTTCACGCGTTGCTCTAAATTGAACATCAGGAAAGCGTTCTATCGCTAAATTCAAATTAACCATCGTTGGGGCGATATACGTTAAGTTATTGCCACCATCTAATGCTAGGTTAGTTTGATTCTTACGCTGGAATTCATCTAGCATTTTGCCATCAGAACATTCAACCCAACGAGCGGTTGCAACACTGATGCCTTCATAAATAGCTTCTACGTTATATTCAGATTTCAAACGAGAAACAACCACATCAAACTGAAGAACACCAACCGCACCAACGATCAGATCATTGTTTTGTAATGGACGGAAAACCTGTACAGCACCTTCTTCAGATAATTGCACAAGTCCTTTCAGCAATTGTTTTTGCTTTAGTGGATCACGAAGACGAATACGACGGAACAGTTCAGGGGCAAAGTTAGGGATCCCTGAGAATTTCAAATTTTCACCTTGAGTAAAGGTATCACCAATTTGAATCGTACCGTGGTTATGCAAGCCAATAATATCACCCGCATAGGCCACTTCAGCACGAGCACGGTCACCTGCCATAAAGGTTACCGCATCAGAAATACTGATGTTTTTACCTGTACGAACGTGGTTCATTTTCATGCCTTGAGTATAAGTACCTGACACGATTCGCATAAAGGCAATACGGTCACGGTGTTTAGGATCCATGTTTGCTTGGATTTTAAACACAAAGCCAGAGAATTTTTCTTCTGTCGCTTCAACTGGACGCTCTGTCGCTTCACGGGTTTGTGGCGCAGGAGCCCATTCCGTCAAGCCTTCAAGCATATGATCAACACCGAAGTTACCTAGTGCCGTACCAAAGTAGACTGGCGTTAGCTCTCCTTTAAGGAAAAGCTCTAAATCAAATTCATGAGCAGCACCAATAACCAGCTCTAACTCTTCTCGAACACTGAGCGCAAGTTCATTACCAATTGCAACATCAAGCTCTGGGTTATCAAGGCCTTTGATCGTACGCACTTCTTGGATCTCATGGCCATGGCCAGATTGATACAAGATCGTTTCATCACGGTGAATGTGATAAACACCTTTAAATTCTTTACCACAACCAATCGGCCATGAAATAGGAGCACAAGCCATACCTAGCTCACTTTCTACTTCATCAAGCACTTCCATTGGGTCTCGTACTTCACGGTCCATTTTGTTCATGAACGTTACGATTGGTGTATCACGTAAACGCGTTACTTCCATCAATTTACGAGTACGATCTTCGACACCTTTCGCGGCATCGATAACCATTAGACATGAATCAACCGCCGTTAATGTACGGTAGGTATCTTCAGAGAAGTCTTCGTGCCCAGGAGTATCAAGAAGGTTAACAAGGCAACCGTTAAATGGAAATTGCATTACTGACGTAGTAACAGAAATACCACGTTCTTTTTCCATTTCCATCCAGTCTGATTTTGCGTGCTGGTTTGAACCACGACCTTTTACCGTTCCCGCTTTTTGAATCGCGTTTCCGAATAATAATACTTTTTCAGTAATGGTTGTTTTACCCGCATCCGGGTGAGAAATGATGGCAAACGTTCTACGTTTACCCACTTCTTGTAAAAAAGACATAAGCGTTGATAATCCTGTAAGATTTCAGAAAGGATGTAATTAATCGAGATTATACTCAAAGACGTTCATTATCTAAAGCATCGAATTAAAATAACCTTCGCGATTAGATAATAGGCATTAAAAGAATATGTAACTCATGATAATCGCGTCTTCTTTACCATTCGATGTTGGGTAATAATCATGACGACGCGTTACTTCATTAAAGCCTTCAGATTCATACAATGAAATGGCTTTTGCATTACTTTCACGTACTTCTAGCCATGCAGACTCTGCTTTTTGTTCCATGCACATATCAATAAAAAATTCAGTTAATTTACGACCAAACCCTTTCCCTTGATACGCAGGATCAACAGCAACATTAAGTAATGTAACTTCTCCAACGACATTCTGAGCATAAAAATACCCGACGACCTTTCCCTCGACCAACATCACTCGGTGTTGAGCACAGCGACTTTCTAGATCGCGGATCATAGATTCAGCCCAAGAGTGTGAATGAGCGGTTTGCTCAATACGCCAAATATCATCTAAATGGGATTCGGTTATCAATTGAATATTAATTGTCATAAGAACAAATTTGTCGCCATAGGTCGCGTCGTAATTGAGTATTTGTATGCATTTCAGATAAAAGAGGAGAATTCAGTATCTGAACCCCTTCCAATTCAGTAACAGGCACACCAGAGAACCAACACCAATTTAAATGGTGTTCCGCCACATACTCTAACGACTCGGAAGAAAGAAATAACGCCTGTTCAGGTTTCAGCTTCATACTCGCAAGTACTTTGCCAAATAAATAAGCATCACGCTCTGTAGGAATTGATTCAGCAATAAAAAGTAACTGACACGTTTCAGGTAATGAAATAGTGCTTGTTTCTAATGTAGGAAAATATTCAACGTGGCGGATCTGCCAAACAGAAATATCCATCTCATTCAAAAACTGTAACGCTTGTTTTGGCATGTCAATTTACCCTTAGCTTTGAGGCAAAGAATTTTAACAACATTCTAGAGCTGATGCCACTTGAAGCGTCTTAAAAAGTAAACACCTCATCATTTTTACCTTTACCTGACTTTCAATAAACTACAATTGGATAATGTGCCGCTCTATTTTTATACAAGGTCTATCATTATGAAGAAACAATTGCTGACGACCGCAGGGATTTGCTCGGCAATAGCCATCGTTATATTTGTCATTTTACTTAATACCATAGCGGTAAACACAGCATATGCAAAAGGTAACGATGAATGGATTCTAATTGGTGAAAACGTAATTAATTTAAAAACTGAAACAGATAAAATAAAACCTATCGCATTAATCAAAAAAGACCACAATTAATTGTTTTAAGCTAAGAAAATTTAACTGGCGTAGTATAAGAAAGGAAAATGTAGCTCTGTGGGAACGTAAATAATGATACCAAACATGACGTTAATCACTTTTAAAACTTTCACGCCTTGAATATTCACGAAACTGATAATACCATTAGTATTCACAATAGAAATACAAGAGGTTAACATATGAATATGAAGAAACAGCTTATTTTAAGCTCTGGCTTATTCTCTTTATTATCAGTACTCACCCTAGGTTTCTTAGTTAGTATTTCATAAACCATGAATGCTCTCTATGTTATTTTTAACATAAATAGAGAGCATCTACTTTCTACAAATCGTTAAATTCAGGGCAATATTCAATTAAGCCTGAACGACCTGTTAAAAACTCAGCATCACACGCTTTTACCATAAAGGCACCTTCTGGCACTTCCCATTGGCATGACATGTTATATTTTTCAGCCGCTTCAAAACCAAAACGCTGGTAATAAGCCGGATCGCCTAAAACGACACACACCGGATAACCAAGTTCTGTTAGTGTTTCAAACGCTTCTTTCATCATTGCCGTCGCAACACCTTGCTTTTGATATTCTTTTTTAACACACAGTGGCGCTAATCCTTGCCAAGCGATGTCTTCCCCATTAATCGTCACAGGGCTAAATAAACAGTGACCAATCAACTCTCCATCATCATTACAAGCAACCAATGATAAGGTTAAGTGACTGTTTTCACGTAAAGACATCACAAGTTTAGCTTCAGCAGTAGTATCAAAAACTGATTTTACTAATAGATCAATAGTAAGAATATCAGCGGGTGCTTCAGTTCTAATAAGCATTAAGGCTCTCTTTTACTTCAATCTTTTGCAAACCTTGTTGTACAAAATTTGCCAAAGTCATTAATGCTTGGTTTAAAGGTTTAGGCAGTGAATCAAGATCAACACTGTCCATTAAGTTTTTCACTTCAAGACCAAGCTCTGTATCACCTTCAATTTTTAGGCGACGTTGAAAAAATAGAGTATCTGGATCTTCTTTACGGCCAGCAATTAAAATAAGATCATTTAATTCACCGCTAAAGCTCACATCATCAACTTCTATTTTGTCCGAGACTATCAGTTTTTCATCTTGATAACTGATAAACCACTGCAATTCGAGATCAAGAATCGAAACTTTCAACCATTTATCTTCAAGAAACTCAAAATCACCGTCTTCAAGCGCTTCATGAAAGACTTGTTTCAAACCTTCGAGTAAGATCTTCTTCTGCACCGATACTGGTACAACCTTCGCCGGTACTTTTAAGACAGAGGCCGCATTTTCTACTAACGTTGAACGAATTTTATTAAACACTCTCAATTTCCATCACATTTGGTCGATAACTGTAGGTCAGTATAAATTGATTGATTGAGTTCTAACCTGTTTCGCATCAAAAAAACCACTTATTGCGAATAGAGGTGGATAATAGGGTTTCATTCAATGTATATTTTATCGTCCAAATTATTAATAGCTAAAATACCAATGAATCTGGTCGTAATTTGTCTTATTTACTAAAGCGGTAACCACTATGTCTCTTGCTCAAATACAACATTGGCTTCCTTTACTAACAGACAATAGCCCCTTCTTGTTTGCCATTCTGGATTCAGACCATAAATACGTTACGGTGAATAACCGATATAGTGAGATAAGTGGATTAAATCGAGAATCACTCTGTGGTCGAACTGATCCTGAAATTTTGGGTGAGCATTTCTATTCTTCATTAAAATCCTACTATGACCGAGCATTCAATGGCGAAAAAATAGAAGCTGAAATCACCTTAAATGATCATCGCTTTGAAACCAGTCTTCATTTTAGTTTATTTCCAATAGAGCAAGACGGTAATACTTATATTGTATTCCATGCCGTCGATACATCAGAACGACAACTCTTACTTAATTCGTTAGAAGAGAGTGAGTCAAAATATCGTAAGTTAACCGAGCTTCTCACTGATGCGGTTTTCTTATTAGAAGGCGACATCATCGTTTCTGCCAATACCGCATCAGCCACAATATTAGGGTTTAATAAACCATCAGAGTTTATTGGTGAAAGCATTGAACAATTATTCAGTTCACCGTCAAAAACGAAATCGTTATCTGAATTAATTACTGCTCTTCCTTCTGAGCAACAACTCGTTGTTCGAAGCTCTGCTAACTGTGCAACTCGTGCTGAATTAAGTTTAAGTGTAGAAAAGACGCATGTTCTGGGTAGTACCGCTCATCTGGTTATCCTTAAAAATAAAAAACCAACAGAAAAAAATGTAGCCATTTGCTCACCTCAAGTTGATCTTTTAACTGGGATTTATAACCGCCACGGTTTTACTCATGTTATTGAGAAAATGATCAAAGAAGACATTCCATTTTTCATGCTCTATCTTGATATTGATAATTTTAAAAACATTAATGACTCTTTAGGCCACCACATTGGTGATCGAGTACTAAAAGAGATATCGACTCGCTTACAAAAACTGCTACCAAAACACGCCGTAGTTGGGCATTTAGGCGGCGATGAATTTGGCATTATCTTTCCGAAACCAGAACATAATCAAATCCTTGACCAACTTGCTGAAAAAATCATTAACTTAATAAACCAACCTTTTGATTTAGTACACTTTTCAAAACGATTAGCTTGCTCTATTGGCAGTGTTCAATACCCTGTAGATGGAACAGATGCACGTAGTTTGTTACAAAATGCAGATACTGCGATGTACGAAGCAAAAGATCGTGGTCGCAATCGTTTGATCAAATTCCATGATCAAATGAATAAAGAAGCAAGAATGCGTTTATGGTTAGAAATCGAATTACAAAAAGCACTGCAAAATAATGGACTCGAAGTCTGGTACCAACCCAAAGTCAGTGCCCGTGATTTCAGAATTAATGGCGCAGAAGCCCTCGTTCGTTGGAAACATCCGGTTGAAGGTTACATTAGCCCCGCTCGATTTATTCCTGTCGCAGAACGCTCAGGTTTAATAGAAACTCTCGGCAAAGTGGTTATGCGTGAGGTTTTCCAAACGGTAAAAGAATGGGGTAACCAAGGTATTTTACCCGGTCGTATTGCTATCAATTTATCTCCAGCACAATTTGGTAATCCACAACTCATTGAGTATATGGAAAGATTACTAAAAACGACCCAAGTCGACCCTAATTGCATTACCTTGGAATTAACCGAAAGTGCCGTAATGAGTGATGGTGAACATGCGATTCAGATGCTCGATGCCATTAAAAAACTGGGATTTACATTGTCGATAGATGATTTTGGAACGGGCTATTCTTCCCTTGCTTATTTAGCAAGATTCCCTGTCGATGAATTAAAAATCGACCGTGGTTTCATTAGTGAAATTGATACACTACCAAAACAAATTACTATTATTGAAAACGTGATTAATCTCGGAAAAAACTTAAATATGGACATTGTTGCTGAGGGAGTAGAAACAAGACAACAAGCAATGCTACTGTCCAGTTTAAATTGTGATTCGATACAAGGCTTCCATTTCTATAAGCCTCAGCCAAAACAAGAGATTGAAGCGCTATTAGTACAGAACAAACGCGCATCATCCTAGCAAATATCTCAACTTGATACCTAGAGAGAAACCACCACTTTCTAGGTATTACTGCCCCCGACTTCCAAGTTAAACAACAAATTACGACACTTAGTCCATTCCATCACCAAGTCTTTATTTTAAGGACAAAACAACAAAAAACCTGCCTTACATCAAGTTCCTTATTTTTCTTATCTCTATCATAGAGCATCAGATTTTTGTAACTAGGTATTCTCATGGAACTCCTCTGCCCAGCTGGTAATTTACCTGCATTAAAAACCGCCATTGATTGTGGCGCTGATGCTGTTTATATCGGCTTTAAAGACGATACAAACGCACGCCATTTTGCTGGTTTAAATTTCACAGGTAAAAAGCTTGAGAAAGCAGTGCAATATGTTCACGATAATAATAAGCATATTCATGTCGCGCTAAATACTTTTGCGCACCCAGACGGCTTCAATCGCTGGACAAAAGCGGTAGATAATGCAGCCGCAATGGGCATTGATGCACTTATCATTTCAGACATTGGTGTTTTAGAATATGCAGCTAATACTTACCCAGAATTAGAGCTGCATTTATCTGTTCAAGCCTCTGCAACAAACGTTGCTGCCATCGATTTCTATAAAAAGAATTTCAATATTAAACGCGTTGTCTTACCCCGCGTATTATCGATTCATCAAGTGAAGCAATTATCACGTAACTTAACCTCAGACGTAGATCTTGAAGTTTTTGCTTTTGGTAGTTTATGCATAATGTCTGAAGGGCGTTGTTATCTCTCTTCTTATATGACCGGTGAATCACCAAATACCGTGGGTGCTTGCTCCCCTGCAAAATACGTTCGCTGGCAAGAAACAGAAAACGGATTAGAATCACGATTGAATAATATTCTGATCGATCGTTATGGTGAGGGTGAAAACGCTGGCTATCCTACGTTGTGTAAAGGCCGCTTTGATGTCCAAGGAAAAACATTTCACGCATTAGAGGAGCCAACCAGTTTAAATACCCTATCTTTGGTTCCTGAGTTATTTGCAGCCAACGTCGCGTCAGTAAAAATTGAAGGTCGCCAACGCAGCCCTGCTTATGTGGAACAAGTAACTCGTACATGGCGTGCAGCGATTGATCGCTATAAAGCAAATCCTGAAGGTTATTCTGTTGAACCTCAATGGGATGCAACATTAGCGAATGTATCAGAAGGCACACAAACTACCCTTGGTGCTTACCATAAGAAATGGCAGTAGGAGAAAATAATGAAATATGCACTTGGTCCACTGCTGTATTTTTGGTCTAAAGATAATGTAGAACAATTTTATCAACAGGCTTCAAATAGCCAAGCTGATATTATCTATTTAGGTGAAAGTGTTTGCTCTAAACGAAGAGAAATAAAACCTAAAGACTGGTTTTCAATAGCCAAGGATCTATCAAGTTCAGGAAAACAAGTTGTGCTGTCAACGATGGCTCTTTTAGAAGCGCCAAGCGAAGTCAATGCGATGAAAAAGTACATTGATAATGGCGATTTTATTATTGAAGCTAATGATGTATCAGCAATTCAACTTGCCTCAGAAAGTAAGGTTCCATTTGTTGTTGGCCCTGCGGTTAACTGCTATAACGCCCAAACATTGAACTTATTCTTAAAGCAAGGTATGACTCGTTGGTGTATGCCTGTAGAGCTTTCACGTGAATGGCTCAACAATGTGCTAATACAATGTGATGAGTTAGGTATTAAAGGAAAGTTTGAAACCGAAGTGTTCAGTTATGGTTATCTTCCTTTGGCCTATTCTGCTCGATGCTTCACCGCAAGAGCCGAGAACAAACCAAAAGATGAATGTGAAACCTGTTGTATCAAATACCCAAACGGTATCACTGTAAATAGTCAAGAAGGTCAAGAAGTCTTCACTCTTAATGGCATCCAAACTCAATCAGGTTATTGCTATAACTTAATTAATGATCTACCAAGCATGATTGATCTCGTTGATGTCGTCAGATTGAGTCCATTGAGCGTAGATACGTTCGATGAAATAAATAAATTCAAACTCAACGAAAAAGGAATTGAAAAGTATCAACTAAACGATTCCCGTCATTGCAATGGTTATTGGCATAATATTGCTGGGCTTGCTGTTCAAATGTAGCAGTGAGTTTTCGCTATAAATAAAAAGCCCTTATCTTTTAAAATAAGGGCCTTTTATATTATGAACCACTAAATAATCTATATTATTTAGTGGTCGCTTCTTTCTTTAATTCTTCTTTTTCTACACTGTCTTGCTCTGGGCTATTCTGCTTTTCTTTCACTTCTAACGCTTGCTGTTCTTTCTGTTTTTGTTCTTGTAATTCACGCAGCGTTTTAAAGATATTACCCAGTTCAATGAAAGAGTAACGATGTTCTACAAATTCATACACATTATTTGACATCGCTAACTTGTATAATGCTATCGCATTAGGGTAGTCCCCTTCATACTGATAACGCTTACCAAGGTAAAAATACCCTTCTGTTAGTTTCTGAGCAAGTGCGGTATTATTTCGAGTCGTCGTTAAGATTTTTTGAAAGAAAGCATCATCCGATGTTTCTTTTAAAATAACACCCGCTAAATCCCAACCAAAATCTTCATCTGTTCTTTCTTGGTACTGTATTTTAAATGCTTCTGTTGCGGCTGTCGCATCCACATTTAAACCAATCCAATATAACCAAATAGCACGGTACGGATCACTTGGTGCATCATTATAGTGTTTCTTTGCTATCTCATAAGCTTGGTCATAACGCTCACCATAATAAAGGGCAATCGCTAAATTTCGTTCTGCAAATTGATTCGATGGATCTAATTCTAAGGCAGAATCGAAGGCTTCATAAGCACCATCAAAATCGGTATTTTGCGTGTAGTAAACACCCAAAATATTAAATACATCACTTTGATCTGGTTTTAAATTTAAAGACTGAGTAAAGTCCACTCGCGCTAAATCACGTAGCCCTAAACTGTCATTTATTAACCCACGATCATAAAACATTTTTGCACGAGTTACGTCGTCAATATCAGTGCGTAATAATAATTGATTAAGTCGAGAAAGTTGAATCTCCTGCTGAATACTCGGTTGTAAAGGCACTGCCATTGGCGGGTACATCCAACTTGAAGAATCCTTTGTTGATGCACATCCTGATAATATTAAGACGGCACTGACTAGCGTAATTCGAATCCAATTCACTCATTATCTCCTATAATAAATCTATTTTTACTCGCCCTAATGCAAAAAAAAAGGGAGCATCTCTGCTCCCTTTATAACACGCTTTACATCAAAAGACTGTAATCAATCAGATTATTCTGCGTCTTTTGCTTCAGTTGCAGCAACAGGGTTTAGCTCTGCAGTTGCTTCTTTAATACTTAGACGAATACGGCCTTGACGGTCTATTTCTAGTACTTTAGTTTGAACTTCTTGACCAACTTGTAGATGGTCAGCAACTTTCTCAATACGCTCTTCAGCGATTTGAGAAATATGAACTAAACCTTCTTTAGGACCAAGAACCGTAACGAACGCACCGAAATCTACGATACGCATTACTTTACCTGGGTAGATTTTACCCACTTCAACTTCAGCAGTAATCTCTTCGATACGACGGATAGCTTCTTGTGCAGCAGCACCTTCAGTCGCAGCGATTTTGATAGTACCATCGTCTTCGATTTCGATAGTTGTACCAGTCTCTTCAGTTAGAGCACGGATAACAGCGCCACCTTTACCGATAACATCTTTGATCTTATCTGAGCTGATTTTCATTGTATGGATACGAGGTGCAAATTGTGAGATATCTTCACGAGCGCCTGAGATTGCTTCATCCATAACAGAAAGGATGTGCTTACGCGCACCTTGTGCTTGGTTTAGAGCGATCTGCATGATCTCTTTAGTGATACCTTCAATTTTAATGTCCATTTGAAGTGCAGTAATACCAGCATTAGTACCCGCAACTTTAAAGTCCATGTCACCTAGGTGATCTTCGTCGCCAAGGATGTCAGAAAGAACAACGAAATCATCGCCTTCTTTAACAAGACCCATTGCGATACCAGCAACAGATGCTTTAATTGGAACACCAGCATCCATAAGCGCTAGAGATGTACCACATACAGAAGCCATTGAAGATGAACCGTTAGATTCAGTGATTTCCGATACTACACGTACTGTGTATGGGAATTCTTCAACAGAAGGCATAACCGCTTGGATACCACGTTTAGCCAGTTTACCGTGGCCGATTTCGCGACGCTTAGGTGAACCAACAAAACCAGTTTCACCAACACAGTATGGAGGGAAGTTATAGTGTAGAAGGAAGTGATCTTTCTTCTCACCCATTAAGCTATCGATAATTTGAGCATCACGTTGTGTACCAAGCGTTGCAGTAACAAGTGCTTGAGTTTCACCACGAGTGAATAGAGCTGAACCGTGAGTACGAGGAAGAACACCAGTACGTACATCTAGCGCACGAACCATGTCTTTTTCACGGCCATCGATACGTGGGTGACCAGCAATAATGCGGCTACGTACTACGTTTTTCTCTAGAGCACCAAGCATACCGCGGATTTCACGTTCGTCTAGTGCTTCATTTTGAGCTAGAAGTGCTGCAACAGCTTCGCTTTTGATTGCGCCAACTTGCTCGTAACGCGCCATTTTTTCAGTAATTTGGTACGCTTCAGAAAGACGAGTTTCTGCAAGTTCTGCAACTTGTGCTTTAAGCTCAGCGTTTACTACAGGTGCTTCCCAGTTCCAAGACGGAGTTGCAACTTCAGCAGCAAATTCGTTGATTGCTTTGATTACTACTTGTTGTTGGTCATGACCAAATACAACAGCAGAAAGCATTTCTTCTTCAGATAGGTTATCTGCTTCAGATTCAACCATTAATACAGCAGCTTCTGTACCAGACACTACTAGGTCTAGTTTAGAGTTTGCAAGCTCAGTGTTTGATGGGTTAAGAACAAGCTCACCGTTGATATGACCAACACGTGCAGCACCGATAGGACCATTAAATGGAACACCCGCAATAGAAAGTGCCGCAGACGTTGCGATCATAGTGATCATGTCTGGGTTTACGTCAGGGTTGATAGAAACAACCGTAGCGATAACTTGAACTTCGTTTTTAAACGCACTTGGGAAAAGTGGACGAATTGGACGGTCAATTAGACGAGCCGTTAATGTTTCTCCTTCAGAAGGACGACCTTCACGCTTAAAGAAACCACCAGGGATTTTACCAGCAGCGTAAGTACGCTCTTGGTAGTTAACTGTTAGTGGGAAGAAATCTTGACCCGCTACTGCTTCTTTCTTAGCAACAACAGAAACGAATACTGATGTATCGTCCATGCTTGCCATTACTGCTGCAGTTGCTTGACGTGCCATTACGCCCGTCTCTAGTGTTACGGTGTGGTTACCGTACTGGAATGATTTTACGACTGGTTTCTCGAACATTTTTTTTCCTTTGGTCTTAATACACATATATTTCTATCTGCAACTAAAACACTTTACGTAGATGGTTCAACATATTACCAGTCGCGACTAGTACAAATTTACTTAATAAAAGATAACTTGTAATAGTCGCGACCTAGTGGCCGACTTCGGTGACTGTAATACGATGAATAAGATTATATTGTCAAAACGCACACTGCGATTTCAACGGCCACAGTATACCCCAATTAGGGCAATATGCGAGTTTCAGAATTGAAAAATGGGAATTGCAGGCATAAAAAAAGGAGCGATAAACGCTCCTTTTTTCAAACTGTCTTTACAGACATCGCAAATTAGCGACGTAGGCCTAGACGTTTGATTAGATCTTGGTAACGAGTACTGTTTTTACCTTTAAGGTAATCAAGAAGCTTACGACGGCTTGAAACCATACGTAATAGACCACGACGGCTGTGGTGATCGTGCTTGTGATTAGCAAAGTGACCTTGAAGGTGGTTGATAGAAGCAGTAAGTAGTGCAACTTGTACTTCTGGTGAACCTGTATCGTTTTCACATTGTGCGTATTCTGCAACGATTGCTGCTTTAGTTTCTGCATTCAGAGACATAAATCTCTCCTGAGTAAGAGTGTTTAATATTTGCAGCAGCCAATCTCTGATTCAGCCACTACGCGAAGAGCGAATTATACGGATGAACAATAATAAAGCAATAAAAAAGAGTAAAAACACCAAGGCCTTTACTCTTTCTTAATTATATTGCTTCAATGCGACTTATTTGTCTTCTTCGATTTCACCTCTAAATACAACTAAACGCTTTGGTGCAACTCGACCATCATCATCAATATGACCAATACCAATAAATAAACGTTCTTCACCAGATGTCATGCGAACAATGCCATCTTGTGGAGCGCCAAATACTTGAACAGGCTGACCATGTAAAACATGATCGGCTAATTCTGTGATCATATTTACTTCAGGTAAATCTTGTACTGCAGAATCCATAGGCATTAATAGAGGATCAAGTAATTCACGAGGTGAAATCTCTTCACGATGTGCTTTCTCTAATAATGCTTCAAGATGTTCAATCGTCACCATATTTTCATATGGGTAATTTGACACCCCAGTGCGGCGTAAATACGTTACGTGAGCACCACAACCCAACATTTCGCCAAGATCATCCGTTATTGTTCGAATGTAAGTGCCCTTTGAACAATGCACTTCCATTTCAACTTCATGACCTTCAAAACGGATTAATTCAATAGAATAAACCGTAATTTTACGAGACTTACGAGGAACTTCAATGCCTTCACGTGCGTATTCATACAAAGGGCGACCTTCATGCTTTAACGCAGAAAACATTGATGGAATTTGATCTGTCGTGCCACGAAACTTAGCAATGCAACGCTCAAGCTGACCACGGTCAACTTTTACTTCACGAGTTTCAACCACTTCACCATCAGAGTCAGATGTATTTGTGCGTTCACCTAATTTAGCAACCACACGATAACGCTTGTCTGAATCTAGTAAGAATTGAGAAAACTTCGTCGCTTCACCAAAACAAAGAGGCAGCATACCTGTAGCAAGAGGATCAAGCGCACCAGTATGGCCCGCTTTCTCTGCAAAGTAGATGCGTTTTACTTTTTGCAATGTATCGTTCGACGTAATTCCTGCCGGTTTATCAATTAAGATAACACCATCAATAGGACGACCCTTACGACGACGAGCCATTACTCTTCCCCTTCGTCAGATTCAGTACGACCTGATTCTGCCATTTTACGCTTATCAGTATTCACAACATCTGATACTAGGTTAGACATGCGCATACCTTCGACTAAAGTGTTGTCGTAAGTAAAACGTACTTCAGGCGTTAAACGGTGACGAATACGTTTACCAAGCATCATTCGAACAGGTACTTCGTGTTCTTTCAATGCCGCTAGACATGTTTCAGGTGTTTGCTCACCAACACAGAAAAAAGTAACGAATACTTTTGCGTAAGCAAGATCACGAGATACTTCAACATCTGAAATAGTCACCATACCAATACGTGAATCACGAACTTCACGTTGTAGAATTACGGCTAATTCTTTTTGTAGCTGTTGCGACACACGTTGTGCGCGGCTAAATTCTTTTGACATATCATTTCTCACTTAGAAAGATGGGGGGCGTGGTAATTACCAGCCCCCCATGGTGTATTTAACAACCGATTACCCTATTATTTTTATTTAATAATAGGTGTAATTATAGTCAATTAATCAAGAGTACGTTGAATCTCAACAATTTCGAATACTTCGATTTGGTCACCAACGCGAACATCATTGTAGTTCTTAACGCCGATACCACATTCGTAGCCATTCTTAACTTCTGGCATGTCATCTTTAAAGCGACGTAGTGATTCTAGTTCACCTTCGTAAATTACGATATTGTCACGTAATACACGGATTGGGTTATTACGCTTAATCGTACCTTCAGTAACCATACAACCAGCAACAGCACCAATCTTAGGAGATTTGAATACTTCACGTACTTGTGCAAGACCAATGATTTCTTGACGGAATTCAGGAGCAAGCATACCGCCCATCGCTTGTTTAACTTCGTCAATCAATTGGTAAATGATTGAGTAGTAACGAAGATCTAGGTTTTCATTTTCGATTGTACGACGTGCACTTGTATCAGCACGTACGTTGAAGCCTAAAAGAATCGCATTTGAAGCCGCAGCAAGAGTTGCATCAGTTTCAGTAATACCACCAACACCAGAACCTACGATGTTAACTTTAACTTCGTCAGTTGATAGTTTACGTAGTGAATCAGCAATCGCTTCAACAGAACCTTGAACGTCCGCTTTAAGTACAACGTTACATTCAGCAACTTCACCAGCTTCCATGTTTGCAAACATGTTTTCTAGTTTCGCTTTTTGTTGACGAGCAAGTTTCACATCACGGAATTTACCTTGACGGTAGTTCGCAACTTCACGAGCTTTACGCTCATCACGAACAACAGTCGCTTCATCACCTGATGCAGGAACGCCTGAAAGACCAAGGATCTCAACAGGAATTGATGGGCCAGCACTGTCAATGTCTTTACCGTTTTCATCGCGCATAGCACGAACACGGCCATACTCTTGACCACAAAGAACGATGTCGCCCTTGTGTAAAGTACCTGATTGAACAAGAACAGTAGCAACTGGACCACGACCTTTATC
The DNA here is from genome assembly GCF_001691055.1 of Aliivibrio logei. NCBI lineage: Bacteria > Pseudomonadati > Pseudomonadota > Gammaproteobacteria > Vibrionales > Vibrionaceae > Aliivibrio > Aliivibrio logei. Next base: position 167,996 of record NZ_MAJU01000013.1, on the reverse strand, counting down.
AAGACGAGATTCAACAACAACACCTGATGCCATACCTTCTTTAACCGCAGTTAATTCAAGTACTTCAGATTGAAGAAGGATAGCTTCTAGAAGACCTTCAATGTTAGTGCCTTGCTTAGCAGAGATGTGAACAAACATGTTCTCACCGCCCCACTCCTCAGGAATAATGTCATATTGAGCAAGCTCATTTTTAACATTATCTGGGTTAGCGCCTTCTTTATCGATTTTGTTTACAGCAACAATCAGAGGTACACCAGCCGCTTTTGCGTGTTGGATAGCTTCGATTGTTTGTGGCATAACACCATCATCTGCAGCAACAACAAGAACAACGATATCCGTCGCTTGAGCACCACGAGCACGCATTGCAGTAAAGGCTGCGTGTCCAGGAGTATCAAGGAAAGTGATCATACCGTTGTCAGTTTCAACGTGGTATGCACCGATGTGTTGTGTGATACCACCAGCTTCAGCGTCAGCAACGTGTGCGCGACGAATGTAATCCAGTGTAGATGTTTTACCGTGGTCTACGTGACCCATGATAGTAACAACTGGTGCACGGCCTTCAACCGTTGCGCTGTTATCACGATCAGACAGTACCGCTTCTTCTAATTCGTTTTCTTTACGAAGAACCACTTTATGACCCATTTCTTCAGCAACTAATGCTGCAGTTTCTTGGTCAATAACTTGGTTGATAGTCGCCATAGCGCCCATCTTCATCATAACTTTAATTACTTCAGTTGCTTTAACTGACATTTTGTTTGCAAGTTCAGAAACAACAATTGTTTCACCAATCGCAACATCTTGCTTAGCAACAGTCGCTGACTTATCAAAGCCATGTTGCATAGAGGTTGGTTTGTTAACTTGAGGTTTTCTGTTACGTCCGCCACGTTGGTTGCGACCACCGCGTTCTACTGGTGCCGCTTTCGCTTTTTTCTTACGACGACGTGGCTGTTGCTCATCTTTACGGTCAGCTGCATCTTCAGCTTCACGAGCGTGAGTTGACGTTGTTACATGATAATCAGCCGTTTTTTCAGCAGCTGTTTTCTTTTGTTCTTCTTCTTTCCAACGGCCTTCGTTTTCTTCAGCCAGTTTACGTGCATCTTCAACTAGTTTTGCAGCTTCTGCTTCTGCTTTACGAGTCGCTTCTGTTTCCTGACGAAGTTTCAATTCATCAGCTTCTGTTTTTGCTTGATCATTTTTAGTAGTCATTTCTTTTTTAGCCTTTTCAGTCTTAGTGCGTTTCGCTGTTTGTTCTGCGTCACGCTTTACTTTGACTTCTGCTTCTGCTTCACGTTTAGCTTTTTCTTCCGCTTCACGTTTAGCCTTTTGTTCAAGTTCGCGAACGGCAGCTTCCTCTGCGTCACGTTTGGCCTTGTCTTCAGCCTCTACTTTCATTTGCTCAGTTTTTTTCTCTTCTTCAAGCGTGCTCGCTTTTACATAAGTACGTTTTTTACGCACTTCTACTTGCACATCTTTACTTTTACCGCCAGAACCAGCAACACTTAACGTGCTACGAGTTTTGCGTTGAAGAGTGAGACGGGTTGGTGAAGCACTTTCATCAGCGCTACCATGCTCTTTTTTTAGATGAATAAGCAATGATTGCTTTTCACCTTCAGAAACAGAGTCTCCATCTTTTTTATTAATACCAGCATCTGAAAATTGCTGAAGTAAGCGGTCAACTGGAGTTCCAATGTCTTCACTAAGTGCTTTTACCGTAAGCTTTGTCATACCGCTTCTCCTTGCTGAAATAATTATGCTTCGTCGCTAAACCAACAAATATTACGTGCAGCCATGATTAACTCACCAGCACGTTCTTCTGTTAAGTCTTCAATATCAGACAACTCATCAACACCTTGGTCTGCAAGATCTTCAAGTGTAATTACACCTTTAGCTGCAAATTTAAATGCCAATTCACGCTCTAGACCTTCAAGAGCAAGTAAGTCTTCTGCTGGTTCAATACCATCAAGAGACTCTTCTTGTGCTAGTGCAAGAGTTGTTAATGCTTCTTTAGCGCGAGTACGAAGAAGATCCACTGTTTCTTCGTCTAAAGCTTCCACTTCTAATAGTTCGTTTACTGGTACGTAAGCGATCTCTTCAAGCGTAGTGAAACCTTCTTCAACTAATAGTTGAGCAAAATCTGCATCAATGTCTAAATGCTTAACAAATGCATCAATAGAACCTTGAGCTTCTTCTTGGTGCTTCTTATTAAGGTCAGCAACCGTCATTACGTTAAGTTCCCAACCAGTTAGTTGAGACGCTAGACGTACATTTTGACCACTACGGCCAATTGCCTGTGCTAGATTATCAGCTTCAACAGCAATATCCATCGTATTGTTGTCTTCATCTACAATAATAGAAGCCACTTCTGCTGGAGCCATAGAATTGATAACAAACTGTGCAGGATTATCATCCCAAAGCACGATATCAATACGTTCACCACCAAGATCATTTGATACAGCTTGAACACGAGCGCCACGCATACCAACACACGCACCAACAGGATCAATTCGTTTATCGTTTGTTTTCACAGCGATTTTAGCACGAGAACCTGGATCACGAGCAGCGGCTTTAATTTCAATCAGTTCTTCACCGATTTCAGGCACTTCAACGCGGAACAATTCAGTTAACATTACACCTTTTGAGCGAGTCATGAATAACTGGAAACCGCGAGCTTCTGGTTTAACTGCATATAGCAGACCACGAACACGGTCACCTGGACGGAAATTTTCACGTGGAAGTTGATCTTCACGTAAAATAACCGCTTCAGCGTTGCTACCTAGATCAACGATAATTGCATCGCGGTTTACTTTTTTAACGATACCAGTGATTAACTCACCTTCGTTATCAATAAACTGCTCAACGATCATTGCACGCTCAGCTTCACGTACTTTTTGTACGATAACTTGCTTCGCTGTTTGTGTCGTAATACGGTCAAACGTTACTGATTCGATATCATCTTCAATAAAACCACCGATTTCGATTGTTTCATCTTCAAATTGTGCCGCTTCAATAGAAATTTCTAATGTAGGGTGCTCAACTTGAGCAACCGCAACCCAACGACGGAAAGTTTCAACTGCACCTGTTTTGCGATCAATCGCTACACGTACTTCAATTTCCAGCGCAGATTTTTTCTTTGTTGCTGTTGCTAATGCGATTTCTAATGCTTCAAAAATTCGTTCACGAGGAACAGCTTTTTCATTTGATACTGCTTCTACAACAGCTAAGATTTCTTTGTTCATTTTAGCCTCTTCAGCCTTAAAATTTAGGAACTAAGTTCGCCTTTGAAATGTTGCTTAACGCAAATTCTTCATTGTTACCATCAACTGTAACCGTAACAATTTCACCGTTAATGTCCAGAATGTCTCCTTTCCATTTACGACGGTTATTCATCGGCATCTTTAATACAAGGCTGACCTCGTGACCAACAAATTGTTGATAATGTGCTGCTTTAAACAGTGGACGTTCAAGACCTGGAGACGAAACCTCTAGGTTATATGCTACTGTGATTGGATCTTCTACATCCATTACAGCACTGATTTGACGACTAGCTTCCGCACAGTCTTCTACAAATATGCCATTTTCATGATCGATAAAAACACGTAACGTTGAATGTTCACCCGCACGAATAAATTCTAAACCGACCAATTCATAACCTAAAGCACCAACAGGAGCCTCAAGCATTTCTGTTAGTTGTCTTTCTAATCCTGTCATTGATATCCCCTGAAAACAAAAAAAGGGCACTAAAAGGCCCAATTTTTTAAAAAACAGTCTGTTTCAGATAGCAAAAAACCCCGATAATTGCGGGGTTTAATACTGCTGGACCCTGAATGCCACTTGCGTGACTTATCTAATAATAGCAATTACTCTTACTAGATAATTGGTTGCGGGAGCCGGATTTGAACCGACGACCTTCGGGTTATGAGCCCGACGAGCTACCAAACTGCTCCATCCCGCGTCCGAAAAGAACAAAGAAAGTATAGTTTCTTTATCCTTTTATTACAAGAATCAGATTCTTGTCTGAAATATGGTGCCGAGAGAGGGACTTGAACCCTCATACCCTAAGGCACTAGCACCTCATGCTAGCGTGTCTACCAATTTCACCATCTCGGCTAAATTCGTTTAAAGAGGAACGTCGCTGTTTTCAGTAGCAGGAACGTCACTCACATTATCAGTTACTTGCTCTGTTGCTTGTTGATCTAATTTAAGATCAAAGCCTTCAGATTTGTGCGTAGACATATTGCCTAATGCTAAACTGATAATAAAAAATACTGTTGCACAAATTGCAGTCATTCGAGTTAAAAAGTTTCCAGAGCCACCAGAGCCAAATACTGTATTTGATGCTCCAGCCCCAAATGAGGCTCCCATATCTGCGCCTTTACCGTGTTGTACCAATACTAGGCCAATTACACCGACTGCGGCAATCAGATAAATCACAAGTAGAATCGTATGCATTCCGTCACCTATGTATCTAATTAATGTACCGGTAGCCCATTGGCAACACCAGCGCGCTCTCAATTAAGAGGCCGGAGGATATTAACCAAACTAGGCTACTATGACAAGCTAAAATTAACAAAAAACGTTCAATTTCATTTAATTGCTTAAATTAACAGCTTTCTTTCACTGCATCTACAATTTGAAGAGCATATTGCTGCACAAGCTCAGCATTTTCACCTTCAACCATAACGCGAATTAATGGTTCAGTTCCTGATTTTCGTAATAAAACTCGACCATTATCACCAAGTTTAGTTTCTACATCAGCCTGAGCTGCTTTAACTAACTCGGTATCTAATGGATTATTATCACCAACAAAACGGATATTTTCCAAAACTTGCGGGAATAACGTCATGCCATTACAAAGTTCTTTCAATGACATTTTACTGCCAACAATTGATGCTATAACTTGCAGAGCCGCTACAATTGCATCCCCCGTCGTTACTTTGTCTAATAAAATAACATGACCTGAATTTTCAGCGCCAATTTTCCAATTATTTTCCAATAATTTTTCCATGACGTAACGGTCACCAACGTTAGAGCGAACAAAAGGTATACCTAAATTACGCAAAGCTACTTCCATGCCCATATTGGTCATTAGAGTACCTACAACACCACCCTTTAACTCACCACGACGTAATGCATCACGGGCAATAATATAGGCAATTTGGTCACCATCGACTTTATTACCAAGATCATCAACCATAATGATGCGGTCACCATCACCATCAAAAGCGACACCAAAGTCGGCTTTTTCTTCAAGTACTTTTGCTTGTAAGGCGCGAACATCCGTTGCCCCTACTTCATGATTGATGTTCGTACCATTAGGCTCACAACCAATCGTAATAATCTCTGCACCAAGCTCTTTAAAAACATTAGGGGCAATATGGTATGTCGCCCCATGAGCACAATCGACAACCATTTTAACGCCAGCTAAGCTAAGTTCTTTTGGAAATGTACTTTTACAAAACTCGATATAACGACCAGCCGCATCATTTAAACGTGACGCTTTACCTAATAATGCCGATTCAACACACGTCATTGGTTTATCAAGTTCAGCTTCAATCGCCATTTCGATATCATCCGGTAATTTCGTACCTTCAGATGAGAAAAATTTAATGCCATTATCGTAATACGGATTATGAGAAGCCGAAATAACGATACCGGCTTCGGCACGAAAAGTTTGCGTTAAATACGCAACTGCTGGGGTTGGCATTGGGCCAGTGAACTTCGCTTTAAGGCCTGCGGCAGCTAAACCCGCTTCTAATGCAGATTCCAACATGTAGCCTGAAATACGCGTGTCTTTACCGATAATAACTTTCTTTGTACCTTGTTTAGCCAATACTTTTCCGGCAGCCCAACCAAGTTTCATAACAAAATCAGGAGTAATCGGCGCTTGCCCCACTAATCCACGAACTCCATCTGTTCCAAAATATTTACGCTCAGCCATGTTGTACTCCATGTTTTAATTTTAATAATTTATTCTTTAAATGAGCATGCTTCTCACTAAGAAGCTTGCTCCAATGTTGCTTGGCAAATTTTCACAATATCCATTGTTTGTTCAAAATCATGAACTCGGATAATTTGTGCGCCTTTCATTGCTGCAATGGTCGCGCACGCCAAGCTTCCAGAAATAGACTCTTGGGGCTCAATATCCAGCAATTTAAAAATCATTGATTTACGAGACATTCCCGCCAATATAGGAAGCCCAAATTGATGGAAACGTTCTAATTCAGTAAGTAATTGGTAATTATGCGCCAAGCTTTTCCCAAATCCAAACCCAGGATCGAGAATTAATTTATCTTTTGTGATACCAATCGATTGGCAAGCCGCTATTCTTTCTTCTAAAAAAAGAGAAACATCTGAAAATACGTTTTCATAAGTAGGGTTTGATTGCATCGTTCTTGGTTGACCTTGCATATGCATCAAGCAAATTGGTACATTCGCTTTTGCCGCAACCTCTAGCGCATTAGGCTCTTGTAATGCCCGCACATCATTAATTAAATCTGCACCAAACTTTACAGCTTCATCCATTACGACCGCTTTACTGGTATCAATTGATATCCATGTATCAAATCGCTGATGAATAGCTTCAATGATCGGAATAACCCGATCCAATTCTTGCTGAATTCCAACCTCAGGTGCCCCTGGTCTGGTTGACTCACCACCAATATCAATAAAACTAACACCAGCATTTACCATTTTTTCAGCTTGTCTTAAAGCCGCCTCTAAATCAGTAAATTTACCACCATCAGAAAAAGAATCAGGCGTTACATTAAGGATCCCCATTACATGAGAGCGATCTAATATTAACGTCTTCTCTTTGCTTATCAATTTCATGATCAGTCCTTTTAAATACAAAAACCCCGAGCAGAACTCGGGGTTTATTTTTATTAACTCATCTTATTTTTCTGATGAATCGGAATCTTTTTTCGTTTCTTCAGTGACTTGAGGCTTTTCTTCCTCTGTACTTTCTTCTACTTTAGATTCTTCAGTTTTAGTCTCAACGTCTGCTTCAGCTGGTTTTTCGCTTTTCTCTTCAGGTTTGGTTTGATTATCATCTCCCCACCCTTGAGGCTCACGAATTTCAGTTTTACGCTCCATCAAGTCATCAATTTGACCCGCATCAATGGTTTCAAATGTCATCAATGCATCTTTCATTGAATGCAGCACATCCATATTATCTTCAAGGATCTGTCTAGCACGAGCATAGTTACGATCAATGATAGTACGAATTTCTGCATCAATAAGTTTCAATGTTTCAGGAGAAACATGCTTTGATTGATGAGAACCACCGTGGCCAGAGAAAGGGTCACCTTGATCTTCTGCGTATAACAATGGACCTAGTGCTTCTGAAAAGCCCCATTGAGTTACCATTTTACGCGCAATATCAGTGGCTCTTTCGATGTCATTTGAAGCACCAGTAGATACTTTATCAACGCCGTAAATTAGCTCTTCAGCCAATCGACCACCATACAAACTTGAAATCATAGACTCTAAGTGCTGGCGATTCATGCTTACGCGATCTTGTTCAGGTAAATACATTGTTACACCTAGCGCACGGCCACGTGGAATAATCGATACTTTATAAACAGGATCATGTTCAGGCACTAAACGACCAACAATAGCATGACCAGCTTCATGGTAAGCCGTTGAGGTTTTAGTCTCTTCCGTCATTACCATTGATTTGCGCTCTGCGCCCATCATTATTTTGTCTTTAGCAAGTTCAAACTCAACCATTGACACAACACGTTTATTGGTTCGAGCTGCAAATAATGCGGCTTCATTAACTAAATTAGCTAAGTCAGCACCAGAGAAACCTGGTGTACCACGTGCGATTAGCGATGGTTCAACACCACTGCCTAATGGTACTTTACGCATGTGTACTTGAAGAATTTGCTCACGGCCACGTATGTCAGGTAAACCAACAACAACTTGGCGGTCAAAACGACCCGGACGTAATAGTGCAGCATCAAGTACATCAGGACGGTTAGTCGCAGCAACAACGATGACACCCTCGTTACCTTCAAAACCATCCATTTCAACCAGCATTTGGTTCAATGTTTGCTCACGCTCATCATTACCACCACCAACACCGGCGCCACGCTGACGGCCTACGGCATCTATTTCATCGATAAAGATGATACAAGGCGATGATTTTTTCGCTTGTTCAAACATGTCACGCACACGAGATGCACCAACACCAACAAACATTTCAACGAAATCAGAACCTGAAATTGAGAAGAACGGTACTTTCGCTTCACCTGCAATTGCTTTTGCAATTAGCGTTTTACCAGTACCAGGAGGACCAACCAATAAAACACCTGTTGGGATTTTACCACCTAGTTTCTGGAATCGGCTTGGTTCACGTAAATAATCAACTAATTCTTTAACGTCTTCTTTTGCTTCATCACAACCAGCAACATCATCAAAGGTTGTGTTGATCTGTTCTTCCGTCATCATCTTAGCTTTGCTTTTGCCAAAGGACATTGCCCCTTTGCCACCGCCGCCTTGCATTTGACGCATAAAGAAGATCCAAACACCAATAAGAAGAATCATTGGGAACCACGAAATAAAGATAGACTCAAGTAAGCTCTGCTCTTCAGGTGGTGTGCCTTTAACGATTACATTTTGATTAATCAGGTCATCAAGCAATTTAGGGTCTTGGTATACCGGCATGTATGTCACATAGCGAGTACCATCACTCTTTGTTACTTTAATTTCACGATTATTAAAGGTTGCTTCTTGAACTTGACTATTACCAACTTCTTTAACAAAAGTGGTGTAATCAACTGAACGACCAGAGCTGTCGCTCGGTCCAAAGCTTTGGAATACCGACATTAAAACAACCGCGATAACCAGCCATAATATTAGATTTTTTGCCATGTCACTCAAGGTGTTAACCCCGCGTTAACTAAATAGATGAATGAAAGAGTACTACAGTTTATATCCTGTAGCTACTACGTAAGAATTATCCTTTGTAACCAGTGGCTACAATATACACTTCACGAGAGCGAGCTCGTGATGAATCAGGTTTTCTAATCTTAACGACTTTGAATACCTTACGTACTTCTTGTAAGTATGCATCAAAGCTTTCACCTTGGAATACTTTGACCGTGAAACTGCCATTAGGAGCCAATACTTGGCGGCACATATCCAACGCTAACTCAACAAGATACATTGATCTTGGTTGATCCACCGCAGGGTTACCACTCATATTTGGTGCCATATCCGACATTACTACATCTACCATATCTGGTTGTATGCGTTCAAGCAATGCGTCTAGTACCGCTTCTTCTCTAAAATCCCCTTGTAAAAAGCTCACACCCGCAATTGAGTCCATAGCTAAAATATCACAAGCGATTACTTGACCAGAATCACCGACTTGCTCAACCGCATATTGTGACCACCCACCTGGAGCAGCACCAAGGTCAACCACCGTCATTCCTGGCTTTAATAGCTTGTCTTTATTTTGAATTTCTTCAAGTTTAAAAATAGCACGAGAGCGATAGCCTCTTTTTTGCGCTTCAAGAACGTATTTATCATCAAAATGTTCTTTTAACCAGCGGCCAGAGCTTGCTGAAAGTTTATTCTTACTCATGCATTACCTAAAAATACTTAATTTAAATTAGAAGACTGAAACAAAAAATAGTCTTCAGGGATAGATGGCGTTAGAATAGGCTGTTTTCAACCCTTAATATAGAAAAAATCGGGTATATATGAACCTAAGCACAAAACAAAAGCAACACCTTAAAGGCCTTGCTCACTATTTAAAACCCGTTGTAATGATGGGTTCAAATGGTCTAACTGAAGCAGTTGTAGCTGAAATTGAGATTGCACTTAATCATCACGAATTAATTAAAGTTAAAATCGCATCTGAAGATCGTGATACTAAGCAATTGATTGTTGATGCAATCATTCGTGAAACAGAAGCAGAAAAAGTTCAAGTTATTGGTAAAACACTTGTGTTATACCGCGCTAGCGAAGCTCGTAAAATTGAGATCCCTAGAAAATAATAACTTAGCATAAACAGTATATGCAAAGAAATTAAAAAGGCCGTCAATAGCTCATAGCTAGGCGGCCTTTTATTTTATACTAATATAAGCGCGATTAAATATATTCTACCGCGTCAATTTCAAACTCTTTCGTTCCACCAGGGGTTCGGATACTAACTTCATCCTCAACCAGTTTACCAATCAAACCACGAGCAATAGGGGAATTAACCGAAATTCGTCCCTCTTTTATGTTTGCTTCATCATCTGCAACAATTTGGTATTTCACTTTATCTTCAGTATCAACGTCGAGTAAAGTCACTGTCGCACCAAAAATAACCTTTCCTGTATTAGTCATCTTTGTTACATCAATAACCTGAGCAACTGATAGCTTATATTCAATATCACGAATTTGAGCTTCACAAATACCTTGGTCTTCACGGGCGGCATGATACTCGGCATTTTCTTTTAAATCACCAAGTTCACGAGCTTCACCAATGGCTTTTGAAATCACAGGGCGACGCTTTAATAGTACTTCTAATTCATCACGCAGTAGTTTCTCACCACGTATTGTCATTGGTACCTTGTCCATATTTCCTACCTCTAAAGCTGAAACCAAAATTCAGCAAATAAAAATCCCACTCAAGGTATCCCCTTTTCATTAAGGAAGGGACCTAAGTGTGTTTTCTGTTTATGTTCGATGCTCTTAGTGTAAACAAAGAAATAAATTTTATCACCTATCTATTTACACTAAAACGCACAAGTTTTAATTAAATGAGTTTCATATAATTAAGAACTCAGTCTCAAAAAAGAAAACAGCTCAATTAATAAATAGGTAAATTCATACATTTTGAGATAGACGTCACACTAACTTTAGAACTAAAAGAAAAAAAAACATAAAAACCACCAAAAAACAAAAATGAGTAAAACTTTATTAAAAAAACGTAACCAACTGAAAAATAACGACACATCTCACACTATGACCATTAAAAACAGTGTTCAATTGGAGTTTTTAGATTGTTTTACTAACCTTTCTATTGGTTTAACCCTGAAAATATAGGTATTGAAACAACGGTATCTATTGATAACTCTTTTTTAAACGTAATAAGTTATCAACAAACGATACGAATTATACTAAACTTATTTCTCCTCCACCCTTATAGGAAATTACATAATGAACAAGAACGTATTGGCTCTTGCAGTAGCCGCTATTATGTCAACTGGTGCAGTTAACGCAGCAGAGATCTACAAAGGCGCAGACCAAACTCTAGAAATGGGCGGTCGTGCTGAAGCGCGTCTATTCGCTCAAGATGGTGACGTTTCAGATAACTCTCGTATCCGTTTAAACTTTAAAGGTACTACTCAAATTTCTGACGGTCTATACGGTGTTGGTTTCTGGGAAGGCGAATTCACAACTAATGACGATGGTCTTGTAACTGATTCAGGTACAGATGGCCTTGAAAACCGTTATGCATATGCTGGAATCGGCGGTAACTTCGGTGAAGTATCTTACGGTAAAAACGATGGTGCTCTAGGCGTTATCACTGACTTTACCGATATCATGGCTTACCACGGTAACTCTGCTGCAACTAAAATCTCTGTAGCTGACCGTACAAATAACAACCTTGGCTACAAAGGCACATTTGGTGACTTCTCAGCTAAAGTGAACTACCGTTTTGATGACGCTGCTGCAAATACTGAATCTAACGACGGTTACGCACTGTCAGGTATCTATGCATTTGGTGATTCAGGCTTTAAACTAGGTGGCGGTTACGCAGACCAAGCTGACAGCAACGAAGCAATGCTTGCTGGTTCTATGGCTATGGGCGACCTTTACTTCGCAGGTACTTTCACAACAGGTGAAGTGTCTAACGAAGACTACACTGGTTACGAAGTTGCAGCTGCATACACTATGGGTAAAACTGTATTTACGTCAACGTACAACAACGCTGACCACGATGGTTCTATCGCTACTCGTGGTAACAACAACCTAAGCGCGGATAACCTAGCATTTGATGCAACTTACTACTTCAATGCTAACTTCCGTACTTACGCATCATACAACTTCAATTTACTTGATACTGATGCTAAGAAAGGTATTGATAAAGCAATGACTGAAGATTCTGTTGCTCTAGGTATGCGTTACGACTTCTAATAAAGTCTTAATAAATACTTAAATAAAACGCTCACTTCGGTGGGCGTTTTTTATTACTATCCCCCCTTATTTTTATTCACTTTCCGCATACAAACCGACTCAAACCTGTAAAATGTCCTTATTATTTTCAGCACGAGTTGACCATGCCTTTATCTCGATTATTTATCTTATCTCTCTCGCTTTATTCTTTTTCAACCTTTGCCAGCAGCATTCCATCAAGCATTCAACTCCTTCCTAGTGGGAGCCGTGCTGCTATTGTGGTTGAATCTCTACACGATCAGAGTATTGAGTTTCAGCAAAAAGAAAATGAGCTTCTCCCCCCAGCCAGTACATTAAAAGTAGCGACAGCACTTGCTTCTCGTTTAGCTCTTGGGGAAAACTTTCAATTTAAAACGACTTTGCATAAAACAAAACACAATAGTGTTCAATTAACCTTTTCTGGAGATCCTTCACTAACAAGAGATAACCTTTCATCCCTATTTAAAAATAGCGGATTAAAAAACATTAAAGGAGATCTATGGGTTGATGATTCGATTTTCACTGGTTATGAGCGTGCTGTCGGCTGGCCATGGGATATTCTCGGCGTGTGTTACAGCGCACCATCAAGCGCATTAAGCATTGATGAAAACTGTGTGCAAGCATCAATATCAACAAATGAGAACGGGACTACCCGTGTCTTCGTGCCAATACACCAACCAATTTCATTCACGACAACTGCACGGACTGTCAGTGCCAAAGAGCAAAAAAATTCGTTTTGTGATTTAGAACTAACAACTCAAGGCAATAACTACCACCTATCAGGCTGCTTAGTCGCAAGAAGCAAACCATTACCATTAAAGTTTGCAGTGCAAAATACAACAGAATTCACCGAACAAACGCTATTACGCATCCTTAATGAACAAAATATTAATTTATCTGGAAAAATAATATTCGGTAATTCGACCGGAAAAATACAGAAAACAGTGCTGCTTGCCTCTCACCAATCAGAACCGCTAATGGTATTACTTAATCACATGTTGAAAAAATCAGATAACCACTACGCTGATAATTTAGTGAAAACGTTAGGCCATTATCATTACCAACAACCGGGAAGCTTTAGTAATGGCACCGCAGCGGTTAAAGACATCTTATTAAAACAAGCTAATGTGGATTTAACCAACGCAGTTATTGTAGATGGCTCTGGTTTATCCCGAAATAATAGAATGACGGCGAATCAGATGAAAAGTCTTCTTCAGTTTGTCTATCGATACGATAAAGAGTTAGGGTTAATCGCCTTACTACCGACTTCTGGTATCGATGGCACATTGATATACCGCAATAGTATGAGAAAAGAGCCAATTAAAGGCAGCATAAAATCGAAAAGTGGCTCATTGTTTGGCAGCTATAACATGGCAGGATTTGTAGGTTTAGAAGGAAATAATCCACAGCTCTTTGTTCAGTTTGTTGCAGATTATCACCCAATAGCAGCAAAAGAAGGTGCTTTACCAGTAGAGCGACCAATTGATAGCTTTGAGAAAGCGTTCTATCAGGCGTTAATTAAGTTATCAAACGATTGATTATTTAAGGAACACCGACATTAGCAGCAACAAAAAGCCCGAAGAATTCACATTCTTCGGGCTTTTATCATTTATCATTTATCATTTATCATTTATCACTTAAAGTATTAGTACTCGTTGTGACTAAGCGTATTTAGCCGCTACTCTTGCGTGCAGTTCTTGCAGGGAGTTAATCGTATTACGATCATCCGCTTCATGAGCTAGACAACTTGCAAATGCTGCATTTAATGTTGTTGTGTAGTTCACTTTACCCGCGAGAGCGCCACGACGAAGAAGTTTAGAGTCTTCAATCGCTTGACGACCAGATGCCGTGTTTACAATGTAGGTGTATTCGCCATTCTTAATACGGTCAAGAATGTGAGGACGACCTTCATGAACCTTGTTGACTAAACGAGGATTAATACCCGCTTCACCAAGAATCACAGCAGTACCGTGCGTTGCGTCTAATTGATAACCAATTTTAACAAGGTGTTTTGCTAAATCGACAACACGCTTCTTATCACCATCACGAACAGAAAGTAATGCTCGACCGCCTTCTGGGTACTCTTTACTGCACCCTAATTCAGCTTTAGCAAAGGCTTCTGCAAACGTGTTACCAACACCCATCACTTCACCCGTTGAGCGCATTTCTGGGCCTAACAGTGGATCAACTCCTGGGAATTTGTTAAACGGCAATACCACTTCTTTTACTGAGAAATAAGGTGGGATAATCTCTTTAGTAAAGCCTTGAGACTCTAGAGATTGCCCCGCCATTACACGCGCTGCAATCTTAGCGATTGGTGCACCAGTTGCTTTAGATACGAATGGGATCGTACGTGCGGCACGTGGGTTCACTTCAATTAGATAAACTTTGTTATCTTTAACAGCAAATTGTGTGTTCATTAAGCCACGCACACCTAGCTCAAATGCTAGCTTACGTACTTGATCACGCATTACGTTTTGGATTTCTTCACTTAATGTATAAGCAGGAAGAGAACATGCTGAGTCACCAGAGTGAACACCTGCTTGTTCGATGTGCTCCATAATACCAGCGATAACCACTTGCTCACCGTCGCAGATAGCATCTACATCGACTTCGATGGCATCATCTAGGAAGCTATCAAGTAGAACTGGTGATTCATTTGAAACGCTTACTGCTTCGTTAAAGTAGCGACGTAAGTCTTGCTCGTCATATACGATTTCCATCGCACGACCACCAAGAACATAAGAAGGACGAACAACTAATGGGAAACCTATTTCTCTTGATTTCTCAATCGCTTGTTCCATTGCCGTTACGGTTGCATTTTCTGGCTGTAGAAGGCCTAGACGGTCTACTGCAACTTGGAAGCGCTCACGGTCTTCTGCACGGTCGATAGCATCAGGGCTTGTACCTATAATAGGAACTCCGGCAGCTTCAAGAGCACGAGCCAGTTTAAGTGGTGTTTGACCACCGTACTGAACGATAACGCCTTTTGGTTTTTCAATACGAACGATGGCTAATACATCTTCCAGTGTTACTGGTTCAAAGTACAAGCGGTCAGACGTATCGTAATCAGTAGAAACAGTCTCAGGGTTACAGTTAACCATGATAGTTTCGTAGCCATCTTCACGAAGTGCTAATGATGCGTGTACACAACAATAATCAAATTCAATACCTTGGCCGATACGGTTTGGACCGCCACCTAAGATCATGATCTTATCATTGTCGGTTGGATTCGATTCACATTCTTCATCATACGTTGAATACATGTAAGCAGTATCCGAAGAAAATTCAGCAGCACACGTATCTACACGCTTGTAGACAGGATGAATATCATGCTGGTCACGAAGACGACGGATTTCACTTTCAGCAACACCTAATAACTTAGATAGACGAGCATCAGCAAAGCCTTTACGTTTTAATTGACGAAGGCTATCCGCAGTTAAGCTAGCGAAACCGCCCGCTTTAACTTCTGCTTCCATCTTAACTAAATCTTCGATTTGTACCAAGAACCAACGGTCAACATTCGTTAGGTTAAACACACCATCAATAGACATACCAGCACGGAATGCGTCCGCAATGTACCAAATACGCTCAGCACCTGCGTCTTTTAATTCGTGACGAATCTTAGTTAATGCATCGGGTGCATCAAGATCAACCATTTCATCAAAACCATCCGCGCCAACTTCTAAGCCACGAAGTGCTTTTTGCAGTGATTCTTGTTGGTTACGGCCAATAGCCATTACTTCACCAACCGATTTCATCTGCGTGGTTAGACGATCGTTAGCACCTGCAAATTTTTCGAAGTTAAAACGAGGGATCTTAGTAACAACATAATCGATTGTTGGTTCAAATGATGCTGGAGTTGCACCACCAGTGATGTCATTCATTAACTCATCAAGCGTATAGCCAATCGCTAATTTAGCTGCGATTTTTGCAATAGGGAAACCAGTTGCTTTAGACGCTAGAGCTGATGAACGCGATACACGTGGGTTCATTTCGATAACAACCATGCGGCCATCTTTCGGGTTGATACCAAACTGTACGTTTGAACCGCCCGTTTCAACACCAATCTCACGCAATACTGCTAGAGAAGCGTTACGCATTAGTTGGTATTCTTTATCTGTTAGCGTTTGAGCTGGAGCCACAGTGATGGAATCACCAGTGTGAATGCCCATTGCATCAAAGTTTTCAATCGTACATACGATGATGCAGTTGTCATTTTTATCACGAACCACTTCCATCTCGTACTCTTTCCAACCGATCAATGATTCATCGATTAGAAGCTCGTTGGTTGGAGAAAGATCCAAACCACCGCGACAAATTTCTTCAAATTCTTCTTTGTTATACGCGATACCACCACCAGTACCACCCATCGTAAATGATGGACGAATGATACAAGGGAAACCTACCATGTCTAAAACTTTGTAAGCTTCTTCCATTGTTTTTGCGGTATCAGCGTTTGGACATTCAAGGCCAATTGACTTCATTGCTTTATCAAAACGTGAACGGTCTTCTGCTTTATCAATCGCATCCGCCGTTGCACCAATCATCTCAACACCGAACTCAGCAAGAACACCGTGTCTCTCTAAATCAAGCGCACAGTTCAATGCCGTTTGACCACCCATCGTAGGCAGTACTGCATCAGGACGTTCTTTTTCGATGATGTTACGAACCACTTCCCAATGGATAGGTTCAATGTACGTTGCATCAGCCATGTCTGGGTCAGTCATGATGGTTGCAGGGTTAGAGTTCACAAGGATAACGCGGTAGCCTTCTTCACGAAGTGCTTTACACGCTTGTGCACCAGAGTAGTCAAATTCACACGCTTGGCCGATAACAATTGGGCCTGCACCTAGAATTAGAACGCTTTTAATATCAGTACGTTTTGGCATCTTATTACTACTCCGAATTAAGCTTTATGCTGCTGAATCAATTCAATGAAATGGTCAAATAATGGCGCTGCATCATGTGGGCCAGGGCTTGCTTCAGGGTGACCTTGGAAGCTAAATGCAGGCTTATCTGTACGATGAATGCCTTGCAGAGTGCCATCAAACAATGATTTGTGTGTTGCACGTAAATTTTCTGGAAGTGTTTCTTCATCTGCCGCAAAACCGTGGTTCTGTGCAGTGATCATAACTACATCACGATCCAAATCTTTAACAGGGTGGTTTGCACCGTGGTGACCAAACTTCATCTTTACTGTTTGAGCGCCTGATGCTAGAGCAAGAATTTGGTGACCAAGACAGATACCAAAGATTGGTAACCCTTTTTCTAAGAACACTTTCGTTGCTTCAATAGCGTAAGTACATGGCGCCGGATCACCAGGACCATTTGATAAGAACACGCCATCTGGGTTCATCGCTAATACTTCTTCTGCTGAAGTTTGTGCCGGAACGACCGTTAGACGACAACCGCGGTCAACCAACATACGTAAGATATTACGTTTAGCACCAAAATCATAAGCAACAACATGGAACGGTAGTTCGTTATCTGCTTTTTCTTCTGGCAAACCGCCAGTAAGAGTCCAAGAACCTTGTTTCCACTGGTAAGCTTCTGACGTGGTAACTTCCTTCGCTAAATCCATTCCTTTAAGACCTGGGAATGCTTTTGCTTGAGCAAGAGCAAATGCTTCATCTAAATTGCTTTCTTTCTTAGAAGAGCAAGCAATGATACAACCGTTTTGAGCACCCTTCTCACGTAAAATACGAGTCAGCTTACGCGTATCGATATCAGCAATGCCGACAATATTTTGAGATTTAAGGTATTCAGAAAGAGTTTGTTCACTGCGGAAGTTTGAAGCGAGGAGAGGAAGATCGCGAATCACAAGGCCTTGAGCGTGGATAGAAGAAGATTCTTCATCTTCGGAATTGATTCCGGTGTTGCCAATGTGAGGATAAGTAAGAGTAACGATTTGTTGAGAATAGGAAGGATCAGTGAGAATTTCTTGGTACCCCGTCATCGAGGTATTAAAAACGACTTCACCAACGGCCGAGCCATCTGCTCCAATCGATTGACCGCGGAACACTGTCCCATCTTCTAGGACTAATAGCGCTGATTTACTCAAGACAACCTCCAAACATAATAAACATTCAGCATGCATACATAACGATGCAAAACTTCTTTTTTTAAACCCGAAAACCGAAATTAAATCTCGATTTTTGACAAATTGGCGAAATTCTAGAGATCTATAGGGTAAGTGTCAACAAAAACTGTATTATAAAACAGGTTTTTTAACCGACTCATCAAGAAAACGTTCATTTCAAGCCAAAAACTTCATTTATCCTTACTCAATTCTGGTCAAACCTGTAAAAAACTGGATTTATGCATAACTTTACTTATTTCACATCTATAAATTACTCATAGAAATAAAGCAATCGTTAATATGAACATGAAACATATAAAAACAAGTAACTAAACCAATAAACACGCTACAACCAAATAAAAAACAACTTATCTAATCGGTAATATACCCTTCAATAATAATGGCCATAAGCTAATAAAGAATATAAAACGACAAAAACCATTGATACAGAGCAGCGTTCGTGCATAAACTATGATTATAGAGTTTGAGATCACTAAGATAAAAAAAAGCCCAAATCAATAAATGATTTGGGCTTAATAATTAAATCTGATCCAAGTCTAAAACATCATGCATGGTATAAAAACCTGGCGACTTTTGATGCAACCAATGGGAGGCTCTCACCGCTCCATTTGCAAACGTCATTCTATCGGTGGCTTTATGTGTTATTTCAACACGCTCACCAATATCAGCAAACATGGCGGTATGTTCACCGACAATGTCACCCGCTCGAATCGTAGCAAAACCAATTTCATTCTTAGTGCGCTCACCGGTAATACCTTCTCGAGTATAAACAGCGACATCATCAAGCTTATTGCCCATGGCTCCCGCTATTGCTTCTCCCATGCCAATAGCAGTACCTGACGGTGCGTCAACTTTATAACGGTGATGCGCTTCTATAATTTCAATATCACAGTAGTCACCCATTACTTTTGCGGCTTTTTCTAGTAACTTAAAAACGAGGTTAACACCAACACTGTAATTTGGCGCCATGACGATCGGGATCTGTTTAGCCGCTAGATCAATCAACTCTTTGCCCGGCTCACTAAAACCAGTCGTACCAATAACAATCGCTTTTTTATGCTCTTGGCATAGTTCGATGTTTTTTAATGTTGAAATCGGTAACGTAAAATCAATAATGACATCGAAGTCATCCACGGCTTTCGCAAGATCATCAACAATAATAATGCCTGATTTACCTAACCCTGCCATTTCACCAACATCAACACCAATCAAACTTGACTCAGGATGCTCACTCGCTGCTGCAAGAACCGCATATTGAGAACCATTAACAGCTTTAATTAAATTACGGCCCATTCTTCCTGCTGCACCAGCAATTGCGACTCTTACCATTCTCGTGTACTCCTTTAAATTTGTATCTTTCACTCTATCTCAAATTATTATGAATCGCTATGCGAACTTTTAAGACACAGTTTTAATTTGTAATTCTTTTGGTACTTCAAAAAACATGTTTTCTTCACGCCCTTTCAACTCATCCACAGTCGTACCACCAAAGGCTTTTACTTGTTCAATGATTTGATTAACTAATTCTTCAGGTGCTGATGCGCCGGCGGTAACACCAACTTTCGCTTGGTTTGTTAACCATTCTTCTTTCAGCTCTTCAGGGCAATCAATCAGATAACTCGTAGTGCCTAATTTTTCAGACAGTTCACGCAATCGATTTGAATTAGATGAATTTTTAGAGCCAACAACTATCATCACATCAACTTGGCTTGCCATATCTCGCACTGCATCTTGACGGTTTTGTGTGGCATAACAGATATCATCTTTACGCGGGCCTTGGATCTTTGGAAATACACGGCGTAATTCATCAATAACATCTGCGGTTTCATCAACTGATAAAGTCGTTTGGCTAACATAATGAAGATTATTTGGATCTTGAACAATCAGCTTCTCAACATCCTCAGGTGTCTCGACTAAATACATTCCACCGGTTTCACTCGCATATTGTCCCATGGTCCCTTCAACTTCAGGGTGACCAGCGTGGCCAATTAAAACAACTTCAATGCTCTTTTTACTTGCACGAGCAACTTCCATATGAACTTTTGTTACTAATGGGCAAGTGGCATCAAATACGGTTAATGCTCGCTCTTTTGCTTCAGTACGCACTGCTTGAGATACCCCGTGAGCTGAAAAGATCACGATATTATCATCAGGAACTTCACTTAACTCTTCAACAAAAATAGCACCGCGTTGCTTTAATCCTTCGACGACAAAACGGTTATGAACCACTTCATGACGTACATAAATAGGGGCTTTATATAATTCAAGCGCTCGTTCAACAATACTAATGGCACGGTCAACACCGGCACAAAATCCACGAGGGTTCGCTAATACTATTTTCATCTTTTATCTCTACTTTTTGTTGGGTTATCCAACCGCTACGATTTCTACGTCAAAGATAACATCTTGACCAGATAATGGGTGATTAAAATCGACAGTAACGGAATCTCCGGCAATATCAGTAATGATCCCCGGAATATCAACACCATCAGGTCCGGTGAATGCCATAATAGTACCAACTTCAGCTGCTGCATCACCTACAAATCGATTACGATCCATATGATGAATATTATCAGGATTAGGTAAACCAAATGCATCAACTGCATTTAATTCAATGCTCTTAGACTGATTCGCTTCTAAACCTAATAAACACTGTTCAAAATTCTCACTTAAACTGCCATCACCCATTGTAAACTTAGCGGCTTTTCCTGATGTCTGGGTACTATCTGCGATCGAGCCATCTTTTAATTTTATAGTGAAGTGTAAGGTTACTTCACTGTTACTTTCAATTTTTGACATTGTCTTTCCTTAGATAACACCAATAATATTGGTATAACACTTAAAAAAAACGCCACCTCGAATTCACGGGCAGCGCTTATGTTTTTACTTTATCTTATTGTTCTTTTTTATTAGAACGAAACCCATCTAAGATGATCAATCCCGCACCAATACAAATCGCAGCATCCGCTAAGTTGAACGTTGGCCAATGGTAGCTACCCCAATAGAAATCAAGATAATCCACTACAAAACCATGAACTAAGCGATCAAACACATTACCAATCGCACCACCAATGATCAGTGCATACGCGATGTTATTTAACTTGTCCGTTTGTGGTGCTTTGCGCATCCAATAGGCAAGTAAACCACATACAGCGATAGCAATACCGGTAAAAAACCAGCGTTGCCAACCGGCTTGATCACTTAAAAAGCTAAATGCAGCACCATAGTTATGAGCGTAAAGAAAATTAAAGAAAGGCAAAACTTCAATTCGGTTCGCCCAACCATAAGTCATCTCTTTCATCACAAATAACTTAATGCTGATGTCTGCCATAAAAACCAACCCCGCTAGCCATAGCCAGCGAAGTCCAGATTCTTTAAGCAGCGGTAATGTCTTATTATCGCTAGTCATTATGCAAATTTACGCTCTTCGCCTTCGCCTTCAACGTTAGATACACAACGACCACACACTTCTTCGTGCCCTTCGATAGTACCTACATCAGCAACATGGTGCCAACAACGCTCACACTTCGCCGCTTCAGAAGCCGCAACATCAACAAACAGACCAGCAAGTTCTGTTGCTTTTGCTGACTCTGATTTTTCGCTTAGTGGTTTCACTGTTGCGCTTGATGTTAGAAGAACAAAACGTAATTCATTATCAAGCTTATTAATTTTTGCAGCGAGCGCATCATCTGCATATAGCGTGATTTCAGCTTGAAGTGAACCACCAATAACTTTCTCACCACGAGCCGCTTCAAGAAGTTTATTAACTGATGCACGAACCGCTTGGATTTCACTCCAAAATTCGTTATTTAGATCTTCACCTTCAGCAAGATCAAACAGACCTTCATACCATTCGCCAGTAAAGACAAACTTATCACGCTTACCTGGCATTTCATTCCAGATTTCATCAGCCGTGAATGACATGATTGGTGCCATCCAACGAACTAATGCTTCTACAATGTAGTAAAGCGCCGTTTGACAGCTGCGTTGAGCATGACCGCTTTTCTTCGCTGTGTATTGGCGATCTTTAATCACATCTAAGTAGAAAGAACCCATTTCAATTGAACAGAAGTGCATTAAACGTTGAGTCACTTCATGTAGGTTATATTCATCGTAAGACTTGATGATTTCTTCTTGTGCAG
Source organism: Aliivibrio logei (assembly GCF_001691055.1). Taxonomy (NCBI): domain Bacteria; kingdom Pseudomonadati; phylum Pseudomonadota; class Gammaproteobacteria; order Vibrionales; family Vibrionaceae; genus Aliivibrio; species Aliivibrio logei. The sequence continues at coordinate 145,598 of NZ_MAJU01000013.1, read as the reverse complement.
CAAATGCACGACCAACAGCCCAGCGATCCAGTGCAACCATTTCTTCAGCAGGAACGATATCTGTTTCTGGGTTAAAGCCATTTAAGTTAGCTAAGAAGAAACGTGCTGTGTTACGAATACGACGATATGCGTCAGCTGAACGTTTTAGAATTTCATCAGAAACCGCAACTTCGTTAGTGTAATCCGTTGAAGCTACCCATAGGCGAAGAATATCTGCACCCAGTTTGTTAGTTACGTCTTTTGGTGCAACTACATTGCCGACAGATTTAGACATCTTACGACCATTACCATCTACCACGAAACCGTGAGTTAGTACTTGTCGGTAAGGTGCTTTACCTTTCATTGCAACAGATGAAATCAACGATGATTGGAACCAACCACGGTGTTGATCTGAACCTTCTAAATAAAGGTCAGCACTGTGTGTTCTCTCTTCTTGAGGGAAGTTATATTCTTCACGAGAATCAACAACAGAGAAGTGAGTAACACCTGAGTCGAACCATACATCTAATGTATCTAATACTTTTTCGTATTTCGTTGCGTCGCCTTCACCCATTAGCTCGGCGATATCAAGATCCCACCATGCTTGAATGCCCTTCTCTTCAACTAGTTTTGCTACTTTTTCAATTAGCTCTAGTGAATCAGGGTGCAGTTCAGACGTTTCTTTGTGAACGAATAGAGCGATTGGCACACCCCAAGTGCGTTGACGAGAGATGCACCATTCTGGGCGACCTTCAATCATACCTTCAATGCGGCTTTGACCCCATTCAGGCATCCATTCAACACTCTTCACTTCTTCTAATGCTTTTGCACGAAGACCCGCTTGATCCATTGAGATGAACCATTGTGGTGTTGCACGGAAGATGATTGGTGTTTTGTGTCTCCAGCAATGTGGGTAGCTGTGTTCAATCGCGTGATGGTGCAGTAATGCGCCTTTCTCTTTTAATACATCAATAACTGAGTCGTTCGCTTTAAATACGTGTTGACCAGCAAACAATTCAGTATCAGGAAGGTATACACCGTTTGATCCTACTGGGTTTGCGATTTCTAAATCGTATTTTTTACCAACAACGAAATCTTCTTGACCGTGACCAGGTGCCGTATGCACGATACCTGTACCTGAGTCTACCGTTACATGTTCACCTAAAATAGCTGGAACCGTAAAACCATAGAATGGGTGGTTAAATTGAAGAAGCTCTAGATCAGACCCTTTTGCAAAACCTAAGTTATGGAAATGCTCGATACCCGCACGATCCATCACAGATTTTGCTAGCTCAGATGAAAGAATTAAACGTTCTGCTTTTTGTTCGCCGTGTGCTTCTACTTGAACTAATACGTATTCAAGATCAGCATGTAGTGCTACTGCACGGTTTGCAGGTAATGTCCAAGGTGTTGTAGTCCAAATAACAACCGATAATTCACCTTCACCTTGATGACCTTCAGGCGTACTGAATTTAGCTAATGTTGCCGCTTCATCTGCAGCAACAAAACGCACATCAATAGATGGGGAGAATTTATCTTGGTATTCAACTTCCGCTTCAGCCAATGCTGAACCACAATCGGTACACCAGTGAACAGGTTTAAATCCTTTAAGTAAGTGGCCTTGGTCTGCAATTTTACCTAATGAACGAATGATGTTTGCTTCAGTACCGAAATCCATAGTGCGGTATGGTTTGTCCCACTCACCCATGATACCTAAACGCTTAAAGCTTTCTTTTTGGCCTTCAACTTGAACTGCCGCGTATTTACGACATTCTTCACGGAACTCAGCCGCAGAGATTTTTTGACCCGGCTTGCCTTTTTTCTTCTCTACCATCAATTCAATTGGTAGACCATGACAATCCCAACCAGGAATGTATGGTGCATCAAAGCCAGAAAGCGTTTTTGACTTAATAATAATGTCTTTAAGAATCTTATTCAGTGCATGACCAATATGGATGTCACCATTTGCATACGGAGGGCCGTCATGCAATATAAACGATTTTTTACCTTTTTTCGCTTTACGGATCTCGCCGTAAAGATCTTCATCATACCAATGCTTAAGCATTACTGGCTCACGATTAGCCAAGTTACCACGCATTGGGAATCCTGTTTCAGGCAGGTTCAAGGTTTCTTTATAGTCACTCATCGATTCTTAATTCCGTTACTTGGGCGAAATGAAATGTTATTTGTTTTCAGACAGCCACACCCGCGCTGCCTGAGAATCTAATTCTATTTGTTGTTTTAGAGCGTCAAATGACTCAAATTTATGCTCATCACGCAACTTACAAAGTAGCTCCACATCCAATTGTTGACCGTATAAATTGCCTTTATAGTCAAAGAAGTGAACTTCAAGTTGTTGACGAACGCCATCTACCGTTGGGCGATGACCAATATTGGCCACACCACCTAATTGCTTACCACTGCTGTCTTTGGCTTGAACAACATAAACGCCAGACACAGGAGAAACACAACGCTTCAATGGAATATTTGCTGTAGGAAAACCAATCGTTCTCCCCAACTTTCGACCATGGGATACACGGCCGGTAATACTGTAATCTCGCCCTAACATCACGGCGACATCTTTTAATCTGTTTTCAGCAAGCGCATTACGAATTGCAGTACTGCTGACTCTCTGTTTCTCAATACAAAAACTTTTTGTATTCACTACTTCAAAGCCGTATTCTTCACCCGCTTTTTGTAGCATATCGAAATTGCCTAAGCGATGTTTTCCAAAACAAAAATCATCACCAATAACCAGAAACTTAACACCCAATAGCTTAACCAACAAGTGTTCAACAAATTCATCTGCCGTTTGCTGTGCAAATTTATGATTAAAATTAATACAAAGCAGGCGATCTATATCCAACTTATTAAGCTGAACAAATTTATCTCGTAAACGAGTTAGTCGAGCTGGCGCTTTTTCTTTAGCAAAAAATTCCATTGGCTGAGGATCAAATGTCATGACAACAGAAGGCAAACCTAATTGCTTAGCTTTGGCCTTAACTTGTTGTAATACTTGTTGATGTCCTAAGTGAACGCCATCAAAATTACCAATAGTCATTACGCAACCTTGATGGTTTGGCGTAATATTATGAATGCCTCGGATTAATTCCATTATCTCAATATCAATTTATTTGCTCAAAAAAACTGACGAATTATATACTAATCTTACTAGCCAAACCACTCAACTCAGTGAATAACAAGATTATGCATTAACTCGTAATTGACGTGGGCGCAAACCCAATATCACAGCAGGAATTAAATAACTTACCGCACCAAGAGCAATAAAGCTTAATAACATGGCCATTCTTTTTGCTAGATCCCACTCAAGCCATACGTTCATTGCTGGTATAAACCACAATAAAACGCCAACCATAATGGCACCAGATAAAACCAATTTCACAATAAATATCATGGTTTCTTTTGATAATTTATAAACATTCGCTAAATGTAATCCGCGATATAATAATCCCATATTCACAAATGCAGACAATGCTGTTGCCATTGCTAGGCCAACATAGCCATAGAAAGACGCAAAAATAGCATTAAAAACCATATTCGTAACCATCGCAATGATGCCGTAACGAACCGGAGTTTTGGTATCTTGCCTTGCATAATAACCAGGCGCTAATATCTTGATTAACATAAAGTTTAATAAGCCTGACCCATAGGCGATCAAAGACAGCGAGGCGTTATGTACATCATTTGGTGAAAATTCACCACGCATGAACAATACCATTAGCATGGGTTTTGCTAATACCATTAAACCTAACATTGCAGGGATCCCAAGTAAAATAACCATTCTGACTCCCCAATCCATCGTATTAGAGAACCCCGCCCCTTTTGCATCAACATGCTGACGAGAGAGTGCAGGTAGGATCACAGTGGCAATAGCAATCCCAAATAACCCTAATGGGAACTCTAATAAACGATCCGAATAGTAAAGCCAACTGATAGAACCCGTCGCTAAGAAACTCGCGATAAAAGTATCAAACAATAAGTTAATTTGACTTACCGATACCCCAAATAATGCAGGGATCATTAAGGTTCTAATTTTTACAACACCAGGATCATTCCAACCCCATTGCGGACGAACCAACATTTTGGCTTTATAAAGAAATGGGATCTGGAATAAGAATTGAATTAAACCGCCAAGAAAAACACCAATCGCTAACCCAATTTCAGGTTGCTCTAAGTTTGGTGAAATAAAATAGGCACAAGCAATAATGGCTACATTTAAAAAAACAGGAGTAAAAGAAGAAACGGCAAATTTACCTAACGTATTTAAAATCGCACCGGATAAAGCAACAAAGGTAATAAACCAGAGATAAGGAAAGGTTATTTTTAATAAGAAGCTAGCAAGCTCAAATTTAGGCGCATTAGGCCCATCATTCAACCAATCCATAAACCAACCAGCCCCAAATAATGCCGTTACGACACCAGAGCCTAAAATACCGAAAAAAGTAACAATGGTGACAAGCACACCAAGAGTTCCCGACGCTTTCGCAATTAATTCTCGCGTTTTATTATCATCACCACTGGCGTGATATTCGGTTAATACAGGGACAAAGGCTTGTGAAAAAGCCCCCTCAGCAAATAAGCGGCGTAAGAAGTTAGGTATCTTATTCGCAAAGAAGAAAACATCTGCAGATGCCCCTGCGCCCATTAAATTTGCCACTACTACATCACGGACTAAACCGAGTACTCGAGACACTAAAGTCATGATACTGACGATTAAGCCAGAACGTAAAAGTCGTTTACTCACAAAAAAACCTCACAAAGATGGTGATGATGACCATAAAGAGCTTACTAACTGTAAAAAATGCTGTTAGAATGCACGCCATCTTAACCGTGTTTTGCCATTCTCATCAAACTTTTGTTTGAGACAGCTTGGTTTTTACACAAATCATTTGACATTTAGGTTCAATGGGTGCATATTTCCCGACCTTAAATTGTCACCGAACTACGTTTTTGGGAGTTAAACCCTTGGCAAATAGTAAATCTGCTAAGAAGCGCGCAACTCAAGCTGAAAGACGTCGCCAGCACAACGCTAGCCGTCGTTCAATGATGCGCACTTACATGAAAAAAACTATCGCAGCTATTGAAGCTGGTGATAAAGAAGCTGCAACTGCTGCACTAGCTATTGCAACTCCACTTCTAGACCGCATGGCGACTAAAGGCCTTATTCATAAGAATAAAGCTGCACGTCATAAAGCGCGTTTCACTGCAGCAATCAAAGCTCTTTAATAGAAATTTGATTCTCAGTTAGAAATAAGAAAAAACCGACCTAGGTCGGTTTTTTTATGTCTGTTATTTAGAAAACAAAGAGTGCCACCTCTTCATCTTCCTTATCTACGTTAATTTTGTTTTATTTTGAACAATATAAATTATGTAATAATTGGATTACTGATTTAACTTCATGACTGCTTAATGAATAAAACACGGTTTGAGACTCTTTTCTTGTCGAAACCAACGCATCTTTACGCAACCAACCAAGATGTTGAGACAATGCAGATTGACTTAATGACAACTGTTCTGCTATTTGACCCACTGAAAGTTCACCTTCCAGCAATAAACAAAGAATAAATAATCGACGTTCATTAGCCATTGCTTTTAGTAGTGTGACTGCTTGCGGAGCGTTTTTCTCCATTTGTTGTAAATCCATAAATATACCTGCCATCTAATTTAGTTTCTGCTAATTTAGCTTAAAGCATTCTATTTTTGCAAATTAAAATCAAATAACTGTGAAAAATCAGCTTCACAAATACTTTTTACTGCCGGATGCTGAATCATTCGTTCTGCAAAAATAACGTAATATTCTTCTTTTAAATCTTTTACATCAGCGATTCGGTGCAAAGAAAGATCAGAATCGGCCTCATTCATATAAACAGTGGGGGCTAAAAATACAGAGTCATTCTCACGGGCAAAGGCCTTCATTAGAGCAACGTCATCAAATTCCCCTAGAATATTAGGCGTAATACCTTGCTGATCACACCACTGAACCACCTTTCTTCCCATTGATGTTCGACTGCCAGGGATCAGTACCTTTTTTTTCTCTAATACTTCCGGGAATTGAATATCCGTCATTTCTTTAGAGCAGAAAAAACTCATTCCACATTCACCCAATTTTTTGCTGAAAAGTCCAGAATTCTGACTTGAGTCAACAGGGCAATCCGATAAGATCATATCTAATTTATGTTGAGATAATTGTTCAAGTAGCAATTCATGGGTCGATTCAAAGCAGCGAAGATGTATTGATGCATCTTCAGGAATAGTGGTTGAAAGTACTTTACTCACTAATCGTTTAGAAAGAGCATCAGCAACGCCAACATCAAATAGCACATTTGATTGTTGACTATAATTAACGATATCTAACATCTCATAACTAAGGCCAAACATACGATCGGCGTATTTATAAATTAATTGCCCTAATTCTGTTGGCTCAATGTTGCGTCCATTACGTTTCGTTAATTTACCATCAACGCGTTCTTCCAATGCCTTGATTTGCCCAGTCACCGTTTGCGGCGTTAAAAATAATGCTTCAGCAGCTTTAGTTACCGATCCTTGTTTACACACCATCCAAAAATAATAAAGATGGTTATAGTTTAAATGTGACATAACGGTTCCTACATTGATCTTTTCCAAAAGATACGTCATTTATGACAGCGAATACATTCATTTCGTAAAAAGCATAAAAAAACACCAAAAACATCGGATATTCCGTATTCAAATTATTATAAACGTCATCTTTACGCAATATAGAACAAAATAGTTTCAAAAAATAATTTATATTACCTTTTGTCATAAAGAATAAAATATGTTAAATATCAATAAATTAAAATGAAATACAAACATAATAAATCCCATTCCACATTGTGTGACGGATTTATTACCGTTTTATCCACCACTGTAATATTTCTGAAATATTCATTATCTACTATCGCTTCAGATTAAATAAACCGACAACCTATTATTTCGGTACGGAGCTTTACTATGAATACCCAATCAATTCCTGCAGCAACAATGAGCAATACCTCACGCATGCTGCGTTGGGCAAACTTAGCATTTATGCTTTACCTTCTTTTATTAGCTGTTGCAATGGTCGGAACAGGATTTAAATGGTCTGTTGGTGAACAAGCTAAAGTACTATTTGAATTTGCTTCTCACCCAATAGCAGGTCTAATGATCGGCTTAGTGGCAACGGCATTAATTCAATCATCTTCTACAGTAACCTCAATTATTGTTGGATTAGTCGCCGGTGGTTTACCAGTAGAAACAGCCATCCCTATGGTGATGGGTGCAAACATTGGAACAACAGTCACCAATACTCTGGTCAGCCTTGGTCACGCTCGTTGTAAAGTTGAATTTAGACGTGCTTTTGCGTGTGCTACCGTGCATGACTTCTTTAATCTACTTGCTGTTGCTATCTTCTTACCACTAGAGATGATGTTTGGTATTTTCCAAAAATTATCTGCATGGTTGGTATCTCCACTGCTAAACGCAGGCGACATGAGTATTAAAGGATTTGATTTCATTAAACCAATTACAAAACCAGTAATTAGCGCAATCAAAGAACCATTGTCTAGCTTTGGAAGCATGACGGGAGGTTTAGTTATGATTGGTCTTGGTATTGCTATTCTTATCATCGCGATTACCTTAATGGGTAAATTGATGAAGAGCTTAATGGTTGGCCGTGCTAAAGACATTCTAAAGAGCGCAATTGGCCGTGGTCCTATGCATGGTATTGCTTCTGGTACTGTTGTGACGGTATTAGTTCAATCTTCATCGACAACAACAAGCCTAATGGTTCCTTTAGTTGGAACTGGTGTACTTAAAGTTCGTGATGTATACCCATTTACTCTTGGAGCAAACATTGGAACGTGTGTTACCGCGTTATTAGCAGCGACTGCAGTCTCTGGTGAGTACGCAGTATTTGCTCTGCAAATTGCACTGGTTCACTTATGCTTTAATGTTATTGCTACCTTAGTTATTTATGGCACTCCTTTCCTACGTGAATTGCCACTGAAAGGCGCAGAATGGATTGCTGAAATGGCAAACCGCAACAAAGGTGTTGTGGCTGGATATTTAAGCTTTGTATTTATTATCCTTCCTGGCAGTGTTTTAGCGTTAACTGTGTAAACTGATCAGATAAATAAAAAAGCCCCTGAGTGGTAATCACTCTGGGGCTTTTTATTTTTCAGTACATATTATACAGAAAAAGGATACTTAATCGCTTCATGGCTTTCATAGCCAATCACTTCAAAATCATCCATTGTGACCCAGGTTTCTAAATCTTCTAAAGAAGTAATCTTAGGGTTAATCTTAAAGACCGGCGCTTTCAACGGTTCACGCTTCAACTGGACGTCTTTCATCAATTCAAGCTGATCTTCGTAAATGTGACCGTTCACAATTTTATGGTACGCTTTACCTGCTTTATGTCCTGTAATTTGAGCAACGATAGCCAGTAGAAAATACACCTGAACCATATTGAAATTTAAGCCTAGAGGGACATCACAAGAGCGTTGAGTACTATTTAAGTATAATGTATCACCTAATAGCGAAAAGTGGTGTGAGTACATGCACGGACGCAAACACCCCATATCAAACTCGCCTGGATTATAGAAATTTAAAATTTCCCCACGGTCATCAATACCTTGGCTTAAATCATCAATGATCTTTTTTAGTTGATCAATAAACTCACCGTTAGGTTTTGCCCATGAACGACCTTGAACGCCATACACACGTCCCATGTCATCTTCACCTTTACGGTGAGGGTTATTTAACCAAGCATTATTTAAGTTCGCATTGGCATCCCATGTTTTAGTACCAATCTGACGAAAATCTTCGGCATTATCATAACCACGAATATAACCAATCATTTCGGCAACCGCAGATTTCCAGAAACTCTTGCGAGTTGTCACCAAAGGAAATTCACCATTGGCAACATCGTAAGTTAAATCGGCATTAATTACCGTCAAACAACGCTTTCCGGTGCGCTCGTTCTCAATCCAAGTTCCTTCACTAACGATACGTTGGCATAAGTCTAAATACTGCTTCACGGTCATGCTCTCTAAAATTGGCTTAAAAAAATGGCCTCTAACGAAGAGGCCATTACTAAAAATCGTTATTATCGCTATTCTAGCTTATTTTGCTTTTTGTTTTGAGCTATTTTGCTTATCGCCACTGTTCTTCAAATCAGTCGCATAAAGATTACGCTTAAATGCCCAAACCATCATCAATAAACCACCTATCACCATTGGTAATGATAGAATTTGTCCCATTGAGATCCAATCGCCAAACAACCCTAATTGTGCATCAGGTTCACGAACATATTCAACCAAGAAACGGAATGTGCCGTACCCAAATAAGAATAAACCAGAAACCGCTCCTAATGGACGAGGTTTACGAATAAACCAGTTCAAAATTAAGAAGAGTACAATTCCCTCTAATGCAAATTCATACAATTGCGATGGGTGACGCGGAAATGGACCACCACTAGGGAATACCATCGCCCAAGGCACATCAGTGACTCTTCCCCACAGTTCACCATTCATGAAATTACCTAAACGACCAGCGCCTAAGCCAAACGGAACCAAGGGTGCAACAAAATCGGCAATGGTAAAAAAGCTACGGTTGTTTTTATAGCCATACCAAAGCATCGCACTAATAACACCTAATAACCCACCATGGAAAGACATTCCCCCGGTCCATACTTCAAATAAATACAACGGATTATCTAGGAAATATCCAAAATTATAAAACAGGACGTAACCAATTCGACCACCAATAACGACACCAAGAAAGCCGGCAAAAAGAAGATCACTGACTTGATCTTTCGTCCAACCGCTGTTTGGTTTATCTGCACGTTTATTTGCTAGCCATAAAGCAAACATAAAACCAAATAAATACATTAAGCCATACCAACGTATCGCCAATGGTCCAATTTGAAATAATATTGGATCGATATGTGGGAAGTTTAGATACCCCTGACTCATGATTACTCTCTTATCCTAAGAACATTTTAGTGCCGATAAATACTAGAAATACGGCAAAGATTTTTTTTAATGTTGGTGTAGGTAAATACGATGTTAACTTTGCACCAATACGGGTTGTAAAAATGGAGGTAAGTCCAACCCCGCATAATGCAGGTAAATAAACATAGCCTAAACTCATTGGTGGTAAATCAGAGACTTGTGCACCATGAATAATAAAGCCAATCATACCTGCCATTGCGATAAGCATTCCACATAATGAAGAACTCCCAATGGCTTTTCGCATTTCTACACCATGAAAATTTAAATAAGGTACGGTAAGTGAACCACCACCGATCCCAGCAAGGCTTGATATCACACCTATGAACCCACCACTAATACCCACTTTTAATGGCGATGGTAACGGTCTTGTCGCTGTAAATTTTAACGCTAATAACATTTGTAAAGCTAATAGTAAGACAATCACACCAAATACTTTAGGTAAATATTGACTAGGAATTAATTCAGCCGCATAACTCCCTAGAAAACCACCAACAATAACGCCTGGTGCTAACCCTTTAATGAGTTTGAATTCGACATTACCTAACCGTAAATGGTTCAATGCAGATGACGCGGATGTCAAAATAATCGTCGCCAGAGAAGTTCCTAAAGCCATTTGCATCACAATATCAGAGGAAATCCCAGCTTGGGGCAGTAACCAAAGTAATGCAGGCACAACTAATAAGCCCCCGCCAATCCCTAATAACCCTGCCATAACACCAACAATACTGCCTAAGGCAAGATAGAGAGCAAATAGCTCCCATACACTAATGACCATTTATTTTCCTGCTCTGATGAACCCTGAAAGATCATGCTTTTCAAAAAAGACCATCATATCAGCCAAAATACTCTCTGCATCATCATGGTGTAAAAGTTTTTCAACAATCTCTTTTACTTCTTCTAATGTAACTTTACGAATTATGTATTTTACTTTGGCCACGTTAGAGGTATTCATGCTGAGATGTTCGTAACCTAATCCCATCAACAATAAACAGCCAATAGGATCGCCAGCCAACTCACCACACACACTCACCGGTAAATTATATTGCTGAGCCGTATCGATAATCTGCTTTAAAGCCAATAGCACCGCAGGATGATATGACTCATACACATGAGAAACTCTTGAATTATTACGATCAACCGCGAGTAAATATTGTGTTAAATCATTTGTCCCGACAGAAATAAAATCCACCAACTCCGTAATTCTTGGGAGTAAATACAACATAGACGGCACTTCGATCATCATACCAATCCGAGGTAGAACAAAAGAAACACCCGATTCATTCAATACTTCTTCATAAGCTTGATTGATCAACTTTCTTGATTGTTTTAGCTCTGGAATACCAGAAATCATCGGTAACATGATAGAAAGATTATTATTACCGATATTCGCTCTTACCATTGCTTTTAACTGTAATAAGAAAATATCAGGATGATCCAGAGTAAAACGGATCCCGCGCCAACCTAAAAATGGGTTGTCTTCTTCTATTGGTAAATAAGGTAATGGTTTATCCCCGCCAATATCTAATGTTCTCATTATGACGGGTTTATCAATATAGGTTTCTAAAATCGATTTATATTGAAGATATTGCTCTTCTTCAGAAGGAAAGCGCTGCTGTAAAAGAAACGGGATTTCCGTTCGATAAAGACCAACACCATCAACACCTTGGTTTACAGCAATCGTGGTGTCGGCGCTGAGACCTGCATTCAAATGTATTCTCATTTGATGGGCATCACGAGTAAAGGTGGGCTTATCTAAATCCAGAGTAATAAGCTGAGATAAGGCTAATTCTTCATTTTGCAGTTCAATATATTCTTGAACTAAAGCCTCTGTCGGCTTTATGTATAGCATGCCACTATAGCCATCAACGATGGCAAGCTTTTGATGATAATGCGCAGGATTAAACTCAACCCCCATGATCGCAGGAATACCAAGCGCTCTTGATAGAATTGCCGCGTGAGAGTTCGCCGCGCCTTCTAATGAGATAACCGCCTTTAATTTTTCTCTAGGAATACTGGCAAGCATCGACGCTGTTAGCTGGGTAGTTACTAAGATGACCGGTTCCGAGAGTTCGAGATCAAATTTATTCTCATAATTTAAGAAATAAAGTAAACGCTGCCCTAATTCTCGAACATCATTCGCTCTTTCACTTAAATAAGAGTCGCTCATGCGTCCAAAACGCGCGGCATAAGACTCGATAACCTGACGTAATGCCCACTCAGCAGAATCTCCTTGGTTGATCTGTTTTTTAAGATCCCCCTTCAACATCGGATCATTCAATAAGTGGGTAAACAGATCAAAAATAGCTAAGGTTTCTGTATTTAACTCTTGTTCAAATCTCTTTTTTGCTCGACGAAAATCTTTTAATGCAAACTCAATAGCACTACCAAGTCGATCTTGTTCTTTTTCTATATCAATACAAGAACTCGGTAAAACTGCTTCAACGTTAGGTTGAGCATCATCAAACCACAAAGGGGCGATAGCCACTCCAGTCGATGCTGACAATCCTTTAAATTGCTTTTGATTAACAGACGTTAGTTGAAGTTGGCTTGACCAGCTCTCTTGTGCTTTAGCGTGAGCAAGAACCACAGCCAATTGTGCCGACAGAGTCACAATAAATGATTCTTCTACTTCGGTGAATTGACGTTTTTCTTTTTGCTGAACAACCAGAACTCCAAGATTTTGACGTCGATAAATAATCGGTGTCGCCAAAAAAGAATTAAATTTATATTCAGCAATACTAGGTATGTATTTGTATGAGGGGTGAACAGAGGCATTTGCTAAGTTAAGAGGCTCACAGCTGCGCGCAACTAAACCCACAAGGCCTTCATCAATACTTAAGGAAACCGTGTTAGGTTTGGCCTTCAGGCCTTCTGTTGCCATTAATTCTAAGCGCAGGCTGTCATTACTCATAAGATAAACTGAGCAACATTCAGTGCGCATTGAATGGCGCGTACTTTTAACCAATAACGCTAAAGCATCATCCAGTGATTCCGCTTTAGCGACTTGGTCAACAATATCCCTGAGTTGAGTAAGCATACTGACCAATCCTTAAGGCTATAAGGTATAGACAGCTTACCCTTTTTTACCTTTCCTTTTAAATTTTCGTTCTTTAAACGGCATTGCAATTGCCGCAAACTCTTTAAGAGCTCGACGATAAACATCTCGCTTAAATGATACAACTTGTCTTACTGGGTACCAATAACTTACCCATCGCCAACCATCAAACTCAGGTGAGCGATCTCTTTGCATATTCACCTTAGATTCATCACATTCTAAGCGTAACAAAAACCATTTCTGTTTCTGTCCAATACAAACAGGCTTTGAATCCCATCGAACTAAACGTTTTGGCAGTTTATAGCGTAGCCAATGACGGCTACTTGCTAAAATACGTACATCATTCTTAGTTAGACCGACTTCTTCATACAATTCACGATACATGGCTTGCTCTGGAGTTTCACCGTCATCAATACCACCTTGCGGAAACTGCCATGAATGCTGTCCATATCGCTTCGCCCAGAATACTTGACCATGGCTATTGCATATCACTATCCCGACATTCGGGCGGAAACCATCGCCATCTATCACAGGATGACCTCATCATAAACTTATATTCCCTTGATTTTTTCACAGATCGTCTCTTTGAGCAAACAGGATCACGCTTTCTTGTCACGTTTTACTAAAATAACCGTTAATTCTGAATAACTTTTAATCATCGAGTAACTTATCAACATAACAATGAGAGCTACTCCACATTTATTCACCTTTTCTGTGCATAACTTTGTGTAGAAACCTAAAAGAGCGAATAAATAGAGAAAGCAGTGAATCCTTAGCCTTCAATATGAGCGGCATTCAAAAACAATAAATCAGATAATAAACATAAGGTTAACGAGAGGATCTTTTAAAGGATCGTTTATCAAAAAAAGCCATTGAATAATATAAACACAGATCGGTTAAAGATCGAACAATGGGCCAACTATCCACAACTAAGTCGTAATTAATGACTAGACCATTGAAAAGTCAATAAGTTATTCATAAATAAAGCACTGTATATAGATCCAGAAAAATAGCTAAGGAAGAAAAATATAGCATAATGTGGATAACTTTATTCGATCCAGACAAACTCAATAAAAAATGAAGAATATGGTAATCTTATCTTTTATCTAATCAATTTAAGGCCTATGACTCCCTTACCACCTAAAACAATTGATGAACTGTTATCTAGAGCAGAAAGCATTGCTGGTTATACCTTGGCAGAACTTGCGCTGCAAGCTGGAATACCCATACCTGAAAATCTAAAGCGCGATAAAGGCTGGGTAGGTCAATTACTCGAATGGCATCTTGGTGCGTCAGCAGGCAGTAAACCTGTACCTGATTTCATTGATCTTGATATTGAATTAAAAACAATTCCAATCAGTCATTCTGGTAAACCATTAGAGACCACCTTTGTGTGTGTCGCCCCCTTAACTGGCGTACATAGCCTACAATGGAAAGAATCACACGTTAGACACAAGCTCTCTCATGTATTGTGGATCCCCGTGGAAGGAGAAAGAGAAATTCCGGTCGGTGATCGTCATGTCGGTTACCCAGTACTTTGGAAACCATCAATCAAAGAAGAACAACAATTACAACAAGATTGGGAGGAGTTAATGGATCTCATCGTGTTAGGAAAAGTAGAATCAATTACGGCAAGGCATGGGGAAGTATTACAACTAAGACCAAAAGCAGCAAACAGTAGAGCATTAACAGAAGCCTATGGTGATAATGGTCAGCCAATAAAAACCTTACCTAGAGGGTTTTACTTAAAAACGCACTTTACCCACTCTATATTAACATCCTTTTTTAACTAAAAAAGCCACTGTATTTATAAATACAATGGCTTTAAACATGAGTGAGTTACTCGCTTACTGTACGAATTAACTGTATGTTCTTGGCTCAGAAATAAGGTTATGTTTATTCAATAAACGATACATCGTAGCACGGGATACCCCTAACTCTTTCGCTGCTGATGATACTTGACCATCATGTGATTCCAGAACCAATAGTAAAGCATCACGTTCTGAATTTTCACGGATTGTGCGTAAACTGCGTTTTGTATCATTACGCTGAGGAAGATCCAAATGCTCAAGATCAATCGTCATACTATCAGCAAGTAATACCGCTCGTTTCACTTGATTAACCAGCTCTCTCACATTACCAGGCCATGGGTAATGAATCATCGTTTGTAGTGCTTCTTCTGAGAAAGTACGTGCCTGAGTATTATATTCTTTCGCATATCGCTGTAAAAAATGCTCAGCTAGAATCGAAATGTCTGAACTGCGTTCTTTTAATGCAGGTACATGAATACGCAATACATTTAAGCGATAATAAAGCTCTTCCTTGAAGTCCCCTTCTTCGATCGCTTTTTCAAGATCAATATGACTTGCAACAATAACTCGAACATCAAGATCAACAAGTCCTTGAGGCGTTTCCATATTGCTTTCTTGTAGAAAACGTAATAAAAGTTGTTGTTGGCTGACTGGTAAATCATTAATGTCATTTAAAAATAATGTACCACCATTGGCTTGTAATAATTTTGATGTTTCTGGGAATTCAGAATTCAAACCAAATAATTCTTGTTCAATTTTCACTTCAGACAATGAACCACAGTTCAGCGATACAAAGGGACCTTTATTACGACCTGAAGAATCATGCACCGCTTTAGCAACGACATCTTTACCTACACCACTCTCACCTGAAATTAAAATAGAGACATCGGTAGGGGCAACTCTTCGGATCTGATCTCTTAGGCGTTTCACTGCTGGTGCTTCACCTAAAATACCTAAATCTGATTTATTTCCCAAATTTGGCCATACTTTACGCTCAAGCTTTAGCATTCCCAGTTGATGGCCGATAGTACTCAATAGCTGCGCATCAGGGATTGGAGCGGTAAAAAAGTCGATACAAAAATTCACAATAAATTGGCAAATCGTATCAGAACCCAGTTGAGATTCACGAATAAACGCGATCCAACGAACTTGTTTATTATTATTAACTAGCGTGGCAATTCCATTTAAACTGAAATCATCTTGGCTTAAATCAACAATCCCAATACATGGTCCAATTTCGTCAAATAATGTTTGTGCTGCACGTAAGTCGTAACAACGGTGACAACGCCAACCTACTTGTTCTAAGACCGCTAACCAAGGTTCGTAGCTACCACCAACGACAACTAATGAACCAGGAACCGAATCCATACGAAACTGAGTACCCATAAAACTACCTCTAAATTCTTTATATAAACCAACTAAAATATCTCTTAAGAACGACTATACAGGTTTTAAGACGAACACGAGTCTCACAAACGAGATGGCCGTCATTGTTTTAACAAAAAAAACATGAAATCACACCAAATAATAGCTGATAATTAACATAACAGCCTCATGGTAGACTCATTAATGAGAATTAATCAAAAAAAAGCCATAAGGAATCATGTTTTAATTACTTTTTAGAGGTATTAGTGAGTAAGAAGAGAATTGTAAAAATTAAGTCAATTGAATCATAACTGCTATTTATTTTAAATTTATCACTTTATATCGTCATAATTCAGATAAAAAAAGAGCGACTAAAAAGCCGCTCTTTCAATTTGTTATCTATTTTTTTTATTCAACTTATGCTTGTGGACGCATAGAAGGAAATAAAATCACGTCACGAATAGTGTGAGTGTTAGTGAATAACATTACTAGACGGTCAATACCGATACCTTGACCTGCTGTTGGTGGTAAGCCGTGCTCAAGTGCAGTGATGTAATCTGCATCGTAGAACATTGCTTCATCATCACCAGATTCTTTCGCGCTTACTTGTGCTTTAAAGCGTTCATCTTGATCTTGTGCATCATTCAGCTCAGAGAAGCCATTTGCAACTTCACGACCACCAATGAAGAATTCAAAACGGTCAGTAATGAAAGCATTATTATCATTACGACGAGCCAGTGGTGAAATATCCGCTGGGTATTCAGTAATGAACGTTGGTTGCATTAGCTTAGGTTCCGCTGTTTCACCAAAGATTTCTTCAAGAAGTTGACCACATGTCCAGAAGCTTTCTACTTCTACATGAACTGATTTCGCGATAGAAACCATAAGATCACGATCTTGAACGCCATCATACGTTAGCGCTTGAATTTCAGCGTGCTCAGGGTTGTACATTTTGATTGCGTCTAACATGCTCAAACGTGCATATTTACCGCCAAAATCTACTGTGTATTCGCCGTAAGGCATTTTATCGCTGCCTAAAACAGAAATAGCTACTTGAGATAGCATTGCTTCTGTTAAATCCATAAGATCGTTGTAATCTGCATACGCCATGTAGAATTCCATCATTGTGAATTCTGGATTATGACGAGGAGAAAGACCTTCATTACGGAAGTTACGGTTGATTTCGAATACACGCTCAAAACCACCAACAACTAGACGTTTAAGATAAAGCTCAGGTGCAACACGTAAGTACATGTCAACATCAAGTGCATTATGGTGAGTAACGAATGGACGAGCCGATGCACCACCAGGGATAACGTGCATCATTGGCGTTTCAACTTCCATGAAGCCTTTATCAACCATGAAGTTACGAATTGCAGAAACCACTTTAGAGCGGATAATAAATGCAGTACGAGAATCTTCATTTACGATAAGGTCAACATAACGTTGACGGTAACGCATTTCTTGGTCAGTTAAACCGTGGAATTTTTCAGGCAATGGACGTAGTGCTTTAGTTAGCAGTACGAACTCTTCCATATTCACGTAAAGATCGCCTTTACCTGATTTATGTAGAGCACCTTTAACACCGATGATGTCACCGATATCTAGGCC
This sequence comes from Aliivibrio logei, assembly GCF_001691055.1. NCBI lineage: Bacteria > Pseudomonadati > Pseudomonadota > Gammaproteobacteria > Vibrionales > Vibrionaceae > Aliivibrio > Aliivibrio logei. The sequence continues at coordinate 127,743 of NZ_MAJU01000013.1, read as the reverse complement.
TTGGTATTTTTCTTTAAGCTCTTTTTGCACATCTTTTGATGCGTAAGCTTGGATCTTGCCAGACACTTCTTGGATCAATAAGAAAGGACCGCGCTTCGCCATTACACGGCCAGCAATTGCTACAATGTGGTTTAATTCTTCTAGCTCTTCTTTGGTCTTTTCACCAAATTCCGATTGAAGATCCGCAGCAAGACTGTCACGACGGAAGTCATTCGGGTGGCCATTAGCCTTACATGCTTGACGGATATGGTCTAATTTACCACGGCGTTCTGCAATCAGTTTGTTTTCATCTAGTTGTACTTGGTCAGTCATAATGAACCCTTTCTTATAATCCAGATTTTAAGCTGGCTTCGATAAATTTATCTAAATCGCCGTCTAAAACGGCTTGCGTATTACGATTTTCAATGCCGGTACGCAAATCTTTAATGCGCGAATCATCCAATACGTATGAGCGAATCTGACTGCCCCACCCAATATCGGATTTGGAATCTTCGTTTACTTGTTTCTCTGCGTTTTGTTTCTGAAGCTCAAGTTCAAACAGTTTCGCTTTCAACTGCTTCATCGCTTGTGCTTTGTTTTTATGCTGAGAACGATCATTTTGACATTGCACTACTGTATTTGTCGGAACGTGAGTAATACGAACCGCAGATTCAGTGGTGTTTACGTGCTGACCACCCGCGCCAGAAGCTCGGTATACATCAATACGTAAATCAGCAGGATTGATATCCACTTCAATGTTATCGTCAATTTCAGGATAGATAAACGCTGAAGCAAATGAGGTATGTCGGCGACCACTTGAGTCAAAAGGTGATTTACGAACTAGACGGTGTACACCCGTTTCGGTACGTAACCAACCATAAGCATATTCACCAGAGATTCGAACTGTTGCGCCTTTAAGACCAGCAACATCACCATCAGAAATTTCGATAACTTCGGTTTTAAATCCTTTCGCTTCCGCCCAACGCAAATACATACGCAACATCATGGATGTCCAATCTTGCGCTTCTGTACCGCCAGAACCCGATTGTAAATCAATATAACAATCTGATGAATCATGCGCGCCTGAGAACATACGACGGAATTCTAGTGTCGCCAGTTTTGCTTCTAATTCAGCAAGTTCAGGTTCAATTTCATCAAGTGTTTCTTGATCTTGTTCTTCCACTGCTAACTCAAGTAAACCTTCAACGTCTTCACCGCCTTGATCTAATTGGTCAATTGTTTCAACAATCGCTTCTAATGAGGCACGTTCTTTACCTAGCGCTTGAGCGCGCTCTGGTTCATTCCATACTTCTGGTTGTTCTAGCTCTGCATTGACTTCTTCTAGACGCTCTTTTCTCGCATCGTAGTCAAAGGTACCCCCTCAGGATATTTGTGCGTTCAGACACATCCTGGAGGCGGTTTTTTATAGGATTAATTTCGAACATGGTGTTTTATCATCGCCGAATAAAAAATAACCTAACGATTTTAACCAAAAGTGTGATAGAAATCGAGGTATTTCAACCTCTAAAAGCAAGAACAATACACTTTTAGAAAATGGTGTAAATTTCATCACACCAAATCCCTTTTTATTTAACTTCAGCTTGGAATACGAGCCTTTCCATTTTCATACAGGCTATAAATGCAACAAGTCATTAAGTATTTATTAACGCAAGGTTTAGTTAAAATTAACTTTAGTCCCTAAATCAAGACTCTATATCGGTTCTATATAGTCAACCATTAACTGTAATGTCTGATTGCCTCTGAATTCATTAATGTCTAAACGGTAAGCTAACTTCACTTTTTGTACTGAAGCATCTGGCCAACGACGTACGTCAATATTAAAGGCAATGGCATCGATCATTTTGTTGGTTGGAAAATCTTTATGTATTGGTTCTAGCATTAACTTAAGGTGTTTTTCACCAACCAAACGTTGATTCAATACTTTAAACTCACCATCAAAAATAGGTTCAGGGAAGGCTTGTCCCCAAGGACCACCAGCACGAAGGATCTCAGCCGTTCCTAAGGTAAATTCTTCGGGCATTAATTCGCCATCAGATAATACCACCCCAGTTAACGCTTCTTCTTCTACTGATTCACGGACCACGTCATCAAACGCTTGGGAGAAACGTTTGTAATCGACTTCTTTAATACTTAATCCCGCAGCCATCGCATGACCACCAAATTTTAATATTAAACCGGGGTTTCGGGTATCAATTAAATCCAACGCATCACGCATATGAAAACCCGAGATTGAACGGCATGATCCTTTAATTAACCCATCACCACCATCAGCAAAAGCAATCACTGGACGATGGTATTTCTCTTTGAGACGAGACGCTAAAATACCAATCACACCTTGGTGCCAATCTCGTTGAAATAAAACTAAACCAAATGGCAATTCACTTTGTGCACCAAACTCTAAGCGCTCACAGATTGCCATCGCTTCTTCTTTCATGCCTTGTTCTATTTCTTTACGAGTTTGATTTAAAGCATCTAATTCTGACGCCATACGACGAGCAGCATGAATATTGTTGGACATCAAAAGTTCTACGCCAAATGACATATCATCCAAACGCCCTGCCGCATTAATTCTAGGGCCTAACGCAAAACCAAAGTCTGAAGCATTGATCCTAGATGGCACTTTATTGGCAACTTCGATCAACGCTTGAATTCCTGGACGGCATTTCCCAGCTCGAATACGTTGAATACCTTGATGCACTAAAATACGGTTATTTTCATCCAAAGCCACTAAATCAGCAACAGTACCTAAAGCGACTAAATCCAATAAGTCAGCAAGGTTAGGGATAGGAATATTTTGCGTTTCAAACCAGTTGTTTTCACGTAAACGCGCACGGATAGCCAACATCAAATAAAAAGCAACCCCTACGCCAGCTAACGATTTAGAAGGAAAGGCACACTCTTCAAGGTTTGGATTCACAATCGAATCTGCAATTGGTAATGATGACCCCGGTAAATGGTGATCCGTCACCACCACTTGCATACCATAAGCTTTAGCAGCAGCGACACCATCAATAGACGATACGCCATTATCAACGGTCATAATGATCTCAGCCCCCATTGCTTTGGCTTGATCAACCACATCAGGACTTAATCCGTACCCATCTTCGAAACGATTAGGGACTAAGTAATCCACATTATTGCTGCCCATCATTCGAAATGCCATGACTGACAGTGCAGAGCTCGTCGCTCCATCAACATCAAAGTCACCCACAACAATAATTCGTGTTTGTTTTGCTATCGCTTCAACTAAAATATCAACCGCTTTTTCAATACCATGCATTGATTGAAATGACAGTAAATGCTTAGCACCGCGTTCTAACTGATTATTGGATGTGATCCCACGAGTCGCATAAATCCGTTGTAAGATTGAAGGAATTGAACTCGGAAAGTTTGGAATAACAGGAATAATACGACGTTTCACTTCAATCATGATATTGGCCTAACATTACGTTTATTAAATACAAAAAATCCCCGTAACAAGACGGGGATTTCGATTAAAGAAAGAGAAATTATTTTTCTAAATCGGCAAGCAATTCTTTCGCAGGTTTGTAACCAGGAACTAAATCGCCATTAGGTAAAACAATAGCTGGCGTGCCATTTACACCCATTTTACGACCTAAAAGATATTGCTCTTTAATGATATTTTTACACTGAGCAGTCGCGGGTTTTGAACCATTTATTGGGCGATTAGATTTCGCATCTTCCATCGCTTGCTGTTTATCATCAGCACACCAAATTTGCGCCATTTTATCGGCAACTGAGCCTTGGTAGCCCTGACGAGGATACGCTAAATAACGAACCGTAATTCCTGCATCATTATACTCTTTCATCTCTTTATGCAGTTTTGTACAGTAACCACAGGTGATGTCGGTAAAGACGGTAATCACATACTTTTCGTTTTTTGCAGGAAACACGATCATGTTCTCACTTTGGCTATCGACTAGCTTAGCAAAACGAGCCGCTAACAAATCTTTCATATTGCCATTTTCATCAAACTCAAAAATTCGACCTTGAATAAAGTGCTTACCATCATCAGAGACGTAAAAAATACCAAATGGGGTTTCAACTTGTTTAAAACCATCAATATCAGAATCATGAATGGCTTCAACGGGTAAACCTAATGTCGTTAATCGTTGAGTAATCGCAGTTGTTGAATCACTATTAGATGCCACTACAGGAGAAGCCGGTGTTGCAGTTTCTTTTACTTGCTCATCAGAACAAGCAGTAAAAGAAGCGACGCTCAATAGAGCAATAATCATTGCGCTAGTACGGCGAATAAAAGACATAAAAGGTTACCTATAAAAAAGTGTGATGTAAGAACGTTTAAATCATTAGAGTTTAGAAAAACCAAGAAGTTCCCATTCATTAAGAACGAGGGTGATGCTCTTGATGTATCTGTTTCAAACGCTCTGTTGCTACATGAGTATATATTTGTGTGGTAGAAAGATCACTATGTCCCAACAACATTTGTACGACTCTAAGATCTGCCCCATAGTTTAGCAAATGTGTCGCAAAAGCATGGCGTAAAACGTGAGGCGATAATTTGTCCGTATCAATCCCTGCAATTACGGCATAATGCTTTATGCGATGCCAGAATGTCTGTCTTGTCATTTGTCTTGCACGTCGACTAGGAAAAACCACATCTGAGCTTTTTTCGCCCAATAGAGTTGATCGACCTTGATCTAAAAATGTTTGAATCCAATAAACCGCGTTCTCTCCCATTGGAACCAAACGCTCTTTATCTCCCTTACCAGTAACTCGTACGACACCTTGACGTAAACTCAAATTTTCCATCGTTAAACTCACTAATTCCGTCACACGCAAACCTGTCGCGTAAAGCAGTTCTAACATAGCGCGATCACGGAGTTCTAATGGATCATCTACATTAGGTGCTTCCAGTAAGTCATTTACTTGTTCTTCACTTAGATCTTTCGGTAATCGTTGCGGTAACTTGGGACTCATTAGTAACGCGGTAGGATCATCACCTCTAATTTTTTCACGATGTAAATACTGGAAAAATCGACGCAAAGCAGAAAGCATACGAGCTCGAGATGTTTGCTTATATTGTTTATCAACTAAATAAGCTTGGTATTCATTTAATCCCATTGCAGAGATAGAAGCACACTTATAGTGATTCTCATCTAACCAATTCAATAATTTCATTAAATCGTTTCGATAAGAAGACAACGTATTTTCAGATAATCCACGTTCCATCCACATGGTATCTAAAAAACGCTCGATCAACGCCATATCATTATTCATTACCATCACCACAAAGACTGCATACCAGAAATACTGGTTAGAATTACAGTATTAAACAATTTAACTGACTTTCAATGCAAGTTTAATTTTAAGAATCATTTGCGGTACACTACAACTAATCCTCATTGTTATGGAATATAGAATGAAAATCGGCCTATTTTATGGTTCTTCTACCTGCTATACCGAAATGGCATCAGAGAAAATACGCTCAACCATTGGTGAAGATATCGTTGATATTTTCAATATTAAAGACACGTCAGCGTCAGCAATGAATGACTACGATCTGCTCATTCTCGGGATTTCGACGTGGGATTTTGGTGAAATCCAAGAAGATTGGTTGGCGGTATGGGAAGAATTAGACGGACTGTCCTTAAAAGGGAAAACCATTGCTTTATTTGGTCTTGGCGATCAAGGAGGTTATGGCGAGTGGTTCTTAGATGCAATGGGGTTATTACACGATGAATTAAAAGCGACTGATGCAACTTTCATTGGTTATTGGAAAAATGAAGGTTATGTATTTGATGCCTCAAAAGCATTAACAGAAGACGAATCTCACTTTGTTGGTTTGGCATTAGATGAAGACAGCCAATACGATAAAAGTGACGAGCGTATTGAGCAATGGTGTGAACAAATCCTAGTGGAATACCACGACTCTCTTTAAATTCAAATCACTTTACTAACAAAAACGAATAAGAGCTAATGTGACCCAGTTAGAACATTAAATATCTAACAAGTTCAGCATTAGCTCTTAATAGAAGAAAAGCAAGAAACTCTATTATCTAGAGATAATTACACCTCTTTAGTCACTAACTCGTCTTCTTTCTTACCAATAAAACGAACAATGATAATTGACGCAAACGTAGGGATAACCCAAGCCATACCGCGATCAAACATTGGTAGCATCGAGAATGCCGACATATCTGCACCCGCTACTTTCGCCGCATCTAATACAGCAAAGCAAGTTGCAACAGTAACAACGACACGGTATGCCAGACGAGGATTCGGCATCATATGACGCAAAAATGCTAAAACAATCAGAGCCATCGCAATAGGGTAAAGTAGGAATAATACTGGTACCGATAGTGCAATAAGCTGAGTGAGACCAACATTAGCCACAATAGCGCAAGCCACACCAACAACAATAACCCATGTTTTATAAGTCACCTTACAAATTGAACTAAAGTAATCAGCACAAGCGGAAATAAGACCGATAGCCGTCGTTAAACAAGCAATCATGACTATAATAGACAATACGATTTGGCCAGAAGAACCAAATAGCGCATGAGTATATGCAGTTAAAATCTCACCGCCATTTGTTGCACCAGGAGCAACAGAGCTAGACGTCGCACCAAGGTAGAATAAAGAGACATAAACAAATGCTAGGCCTAATGCCGCAATACAACCTGCAGCAGTTAAATATTTAGTGGTCGCTTTATGATCTGTAATGCCTTTCTTTTTTAATGCATCAATCATTAAAATACCAAACATTAACGCACCAAACGTATCCATGGTGTTATAACCTTCAAAGAAACCAGTCGTTAATGGTTGATTGATATAGTTACCTGTTGCTGCAACAATCTCACCTTGTGGATTAACAAATACCGCAATCGCTAAAATGATTAAACCAATGAATAATGCTGGCGTTAAAAACTTACCAATCGTATCGATAAGCTTACCTTGCGACCAGGCAAAAAACATTGCGATTGAGAAGAATGCGATTGAGAATAGTGTTAATGATATTTGTCCGGCATCAGCAGACATAAATGGTTTTGCAGCCATTTCATAAGCAACTAAACCTGTACGAGGGGCAGCAAATGCAGGCCCAATGATAACAAACATCAAAATAGCCATAATAATCGCTACTTTTGGTGGTAAATCACGAGTAAGTTGCTGCCAAGATCCACCAGCTACACCAATAGCAATAATGGTCATAAGAGGTAAACCTACCGCAGTAATAAGGAACCCTCCCATTGCACTGTAAACATGTTCACCGGCCATCTGACCTGCAATTGGTGGAAATATAATATTGCCTGCACCTAAAAAGAAGGCAAAAAGCATAAAGCCAACGGCTATGATATCGGTTAGTTTTAGTGATTGTTTCACAGAAAACCCTTCTTATAATGTTGTGTGTTTGATTTCGTATTTTTATATCTTTTTTGATATTTATTTAAGAATAATGACCAATTAATCATTAAATCGCAATAGTGTAGATAAAAACACCATAATATATACAAACACAACCTACCAAGCAGTTTAATACCCTGTTTTATAGGCAAAAATAAGAACCATAATTCAATACTTAAGCATTTAACAATAGATCTAAAATAGAACAATAAACCACTTAACATAAGAAACACAAAATTAACAACTATAACTATAAATGAGCATCTAATGAATAAAGGCTTCACTTTCAAACAGTTCCATATCAATATTGGTCTATGCGGAATGCCAGTAAGCACCGATGGCGTGCTTCTTGGTGCTTGGGCTAATATTGAACAAAGCAAAAATATTTTAGATATTGGCTGCGGAACGGGGTTATTAAGCCTTATGAGTGCTCAGAGAAATGAAAATAGTCATGTTGATGCGGTAGAGTTAATGCCTCTTGCTGCTGAAGTTGCTTTACAAAACTTTGTTCAAAGCCCTTGGAAAAGCCGTTTACACTTAATTCATCAAGATATTCTTCATTATCACCCAGCTCATTTATATGACGCTATTATTTGCAATCCACCTTATTTCAATAATGGTGAGCAATCACAGAAAGGCGAACGCTCAATTGCCCGCCATACTGATAGCCTACCTTTTGATAAATTATTAAAATGCTGTAAGGCATTAATGTCCTCTAAAGGGCGTGCAAGTTTCATTCTTCCATTCATTGAAGGTAATCAATTCATTGAAATTGCTAAAAAACACAGTTTTCACCTTACAAAACTAACAAAAATACAAACCACAGAAAAAAAAGATGTTTCTAGATTATTGATTGAGCTATCAATTTTTCCTTATATTTATCAAGAGACTACATTAATAATCCACAGTAAAGATGGTTATAGTAATGACTTTATTCAGCTCACTAGACACTTTTATCTCAATATGGCTTAAAAGATCGGTGATCCGTCTCTAATAAATCACTATAATGTCTGGCTAATATCATATTTATACTCTTTAGACCTGAACGGAGAATCTAACAGTGATCAAAACGTTTGCTGATCTCGATCTATCCCCTAACCTACTGCGCGCTCTTGAGGAGATTGGTTATCAACGTCCAACTCAAGTTCAGGCTATGGCGATCCCTGAAGCATTAGAAGGTAAAGACATCCTTGCTTCTGCTCCAACTGGAACTGGTAAATCTGCGGCTTTTTTACTGCCCGCTTTACAGCATCTTGACGATTTTCCTCGTCGTGATCCAGGTCCTGCGCGTGTATTAATCCTAACGCCAACTCGTGAACTTGCTATCCAAGTTGCGGATGAAGCTCGTGAATTAGCTAAATACACTCACCATAAAGTATTTACTATCACTGGTGGTATCAGCTACCAAGAGCACGCTGACATTTTGGCAAGAACTCAAGATATTGTGGTAGCAACGCCAGGTCGTTTAATGGAGTACATCGAAGCTGAACGTTTTGATTGTCGTGCCATTGAAACCCTGATCCTTGATGAAGCCGACCGTATGTTAGACATGGGTTTTGGTCCTGTTGTTGATCGTCTTTCAAAAGAGTGTCGCTGGCGTAAACAAACCTTCTTGTTCTCTGCAACATTAGAAGGTCGTGGTGTTGATGGTTTTACCGCTGATCTATTAAACGAACCAGCAAAAATTGTCGCAGAACCATCGCGCCGTGAACGTAAGAAAATCACTCAGTGGTATCACCGTGCCGATAGCTTGCCACATAAAATAGAATTACTGAAAAGCATTCTAACGAACCAAACTGAGCGCGCGATTGTATTTGTAAAAACTCGTGAGCGTCTTGCTGAACTTCGTGGTCACTTAGAAACAGCTAAGATTTCATGTGCTTGGTTACAAGGTGAAATGCCTCAAGAAAGCCGTAACAATGCAATTTCTCGTTTCCGTGATGGTAAAGTTAACGTATTGATTGCTACAGATGTTGCTGCTCGTGGCATCGATTTACCCGATGTTAGTCATGTGATTAACTTTGATATGCCTCGTACAGCAGATGTATATTTACACCGTATCGGTCGTACTGCTCGTGCAGGTAAAAAAGGCAATGCTGTTTCTTTGATTGAAGCACATGATCAAAAAATGATGGAACGCGTTGGCCGTTACGTTAAAGAAGAAGATGAAATTATTAAAGAACGCTTTGTTGAAGGGTTAAAACCAACACATAAAAAAGCGGTATTTAAGAACAAACAAAAGAAAAATGCGAAGAAAAAAGCGGTGTTAGCAAAGAAAAATGCACCAAAGAAAAAGAAGAAGAAAAAGTAATTACATAAACCCCGTTAACTAAAGCATTACGCTCTAGATACAATAAAAGCAGCCTGTATTTTTACAGGCTGCTTTTTTATTGGAAGTCACTTAGGTACTAAGAACAAGAACGCTTCGGGTAAAAGTCAGAGCTAAAGACTTGTTCCTAAATCCTCGCCTCTAGTCCCTTTTTTACAAACATAAAAAAACCCGCTAATCAGCGGGTTTTTATTAACTCAATTCGAGCGGTCTATAATAAAAATTATAGTACGTCGATTGCGTTAAGGTCAGCAAATGCTTTTTCAAGACGCGTAACCATAGAAGCTTGACCTGCACGTAACCAAACGCGTGGATCGTAGTACTTCTTGTTAGGCGCAGATTCGCCAGTTGGGTTACCGATTTGACCTTGTAGGAAATCACGGTTTTCAGCTTCGTATGCACGAACGCCATCCCATGAAGCCCACTGAGTATCAGTATCGATGTTCATTTTGATAACGCCGTAACCGATAGATTCTTGGATTTCTGCTTCAGAAGAACCAGAACCACCGTGGAATACGAAGTTAAGTGCATCAGATGCGATACCGAATTTCTCAGCACAGTAAGCTTGAGAATCACGTAGGATAGTTGGAGTAAGAACAACATTACCTGCTTGGTAAACACCGTGTACGTTACCGAAAGATGCAGCGATAGTGAAACGTGGGCTGATAGCCGTTAGTTTCTCGTATGCGTATGCAACATCTTCAGGAGAAGTGTAAAGCTCAGATGCGTCCATATCAGAGTTATCAACGCCGTCTTCTTCACCACCAGTACAACCAAGTTCAATCTCGATTGTCATGTTCATTTTAGCCATGCGCTCTAGGTACTTAGCACAAGTTTCGATGTTCTCTTCTAGAGACTCTTCAGAAAGGTCTAGCATGTGTGAAGAGAATAAAGGCTTACCAGTTTCAGCGAAGAATACTTCACCAGCGTCTAGTAGTCCGTCGATCCATGGAAGAAGTTTCTTAGCAGCATGGTCAGTATGAAGAATAACTGGAACACCGTAAGATTCAGCAACTGCGTGAACGTATTTTGCACCCGCTACAGCACCAAGGATTTGTGCACCTTGGCCTTCAAGTTTAACGCCTTTACCAGCGAAGAAACCAGCACCGCCATTAGAGAACTGAACAACAACTGGTGCTTTAGCTTTAGAAGCAGCTTCAAGAACAGCATTGATAGTATCAGTATTCACTACGTTTACCGCAGGAAGAGCAAATTTGTTTTCTTTTGCTACTGCAAATACTTTCTGTACGTCGTCGCCAGAAATAACACCAGGTTTTACAAAATCGAAGATCTTAGACATGGAAGTAGTCCTATTTATTCTATCGTTTTAAAATTAAAAAACTTACGTTCAAATTTTTGCAAACGTTTGCTCACAACTTTTTCTATTGTATCAATAAACATTAGTGGCAACAAACGTAAAAAGCGGGAATGTTCAATTCCCGCCCTTTAAATAATTACGCTTTAGCACGCTCTTCAAGCATTGCTACTGCAGGAAGTACTTTACCTTCAACGAACTCAAGGAATGCACCGCCACCTGTAGAAATGTAAGAAACGTCAGCTTTGATTCCGAACTTATCGATAGCCGCTAGCGTATCACCGCCACCCGCAACAGAGAAACCTTCAGAATCAGCGATTGCTTTAGAAATACCAGCAGTACCTGCTTCAAAGTTTTTGAATTCAAATACGCCAACTGGGCCATTCCAAAGAATTGTTTTTGCATTCTTAATGATGTCAGCTAGAACCGCTGTTGAATCAGGACCAAGGTCGAAGATCATGTCGTCGTCTTGAACGTCTGCAACGTTTTTGATTTCAGCTTCAGCGTTTTCATCAAATGCTTTTGCACACGCAACATCAGTAGCAACAGGGATTGCACACTCTACCATCAGTTTTTTAGCCGTTTCAACTAGGTCAGCTTCGTATAAAGACTTACCTACGTTGTGACCTTGAGCTGCGATGAATGTGTTCGCGATACCACCACCAACAACAAGTTGGTCAGCAATTTTAGATAAAGACTCAAGAACCGTTAGCTTAGTTGATACTTTAGAACCACCAACGATTGCAACAAGTGGACGAGCAGGATTGTCCATTGCTTTGCCTAGTGCTTCAAGTTCAGCAGCTAGAAGAGGACCAGCACACGCTACAGGAGCGTTCATGCCAACACCGTGAGTTGACGCTTGAGCACGGTGAGCGGTACCAAATGCATCCATTACGAAGATGTCACATAGTGCTGCGTATTTCTTAGAAAGCGCTTCTTCGTTCTTCTTCTCGCCTTTGTTAAAGCGAACGTTTTCAAGAACAACTAGCTCACCAGCATTTAATTCAAGACCATCTAGGTAATCTTTAGCTAGTTTAACGTCACAATCTAGTGCGTCATTTAAGTAGTTAACGACAGGAGCTAGAGAGAACTCTTCGTTGTATTCGCCTTCCGTTGGACGACCAAGGTGAGAAGTAACCATTACTTTTGCGCCAGCTTCTAAGCAAAGCTTAATCGTTGGTAGAGATGCAAGAATACGTGCATCAGAAGTTACTTTGCCATCTTTTACTGGTACGTTTAGGTCAGCACGGATAAATACGCGTTTACCTGCAAGTTCCAGGTCAGTCATCTTGATTACAGACATGTTGTGTCCTCTCAATTAAATAATAAAAAGCTTTCAAGCTCGGCATCATTGCCAAACCGATTAAATTCTTACTGCATTATTCAATAAATAGGGATGGAGTTCACTTTTTTCAAGGTGAAAATTAATCTTTTTTCTCTTTCCATCACAAATTATTTGATTGATGCTTTTATTTTTTCATTACTAATGCGGTATCTAGCATCCGATTAGCGAAGCCCCATTCGTTATCACACCAAACCAGCATTTTAACTAAATGCCCGTTACTCACTCTTGTTTGTGAACCATCGACAATCGCGCTATGGGGATCATGATTAAAGTCGATAGAAACAAGTGGCGCTTCAGTATAATCAACAATGTTATGTAATGTACACTGAGATGCATTAACAATGGTTTGATTTATGTCATTAACTTTCACATTTGTATTAATTGTTACACTTAAATCCATCGCAGTGACGTTTACCGTCGGTACTCGCACAGAAATAGCCTCAAATTTGTTGGAAAATTTCGGAAAAATTCGTTCAATACCTTTATGCAGTTTTGTATCTACTGGAATTATAGACTGGCTTGCTGCTCGAGTTCGACGTAAATCAGTATGATACGCATCAATCACGGGTTGATCATTCATCGCAGAGTGAATCGTCGTAATCGTGCCAGACTCAATACCAAAAGCATCATCAATCGCCTTAATCACTGGGATAATACAGTTAGTAGTACAAGACCCATTAGAGACAACTCTATGCTCAGGAAGCAATGTGTCATGATTAACACCGTAAATGATAGTGTTATCTAAATCTGCGCTTCCTGGGTGTGAAAATAAAACCTTTTTAGCACCCGCATCAATGTGCCTCTCGCCATCCGCTTTAGATCCATAAACACCAGTACAATCCAGCACTAAATCTACTTGCAATGATTGCCATGGCAAAAGAGAAATATCGGCTTGATGCACAATACGAATTCGATCTTGAGAGCCATTAGGTAAATCAATATAAAGATATTCTTGATCATGGGTGACTTTATGCAGAAAACGTCCATGAGTTGAATCGTATTGAAGAAGGTGCGCCATTCCTTCTGGTTGTGATAATTCATTCACAGCCACGATTTCAATTTGATCACGCTTACCACTTTCATACAAAGCACGTAATACACTACGACCAATTCGACCAAATCCATTTATCGCCACTCTTAACATAATTCCATTCACTCAGATTTATTTGTCCTCTATTGTACTCTTTTCACTTTTTTCTTAAAGGATCAAAAAAGCGAAGCCACCTTTCGATAACTTCGCTTTTTATTCAATCACTCGCTTTTATTAAGCGAATAACTCTTGATTAAGCTAAAAGCTCTTTTGCTGTTTTCACTGCATTTTCAGTAGTGAAACCAAACATTTTGAATAGCTCATCAGCAGGTGCTGATTCACCAAACGTTGTCATACCGATGATCTTGCCACCGAAACCAACATACTTATACCAGAAGTCAGCAATACCCGCTTCAATAGCAACACGTTTTGTTACTGCTGATGGAAGTACTGATTCACGGTAGGCTTCATCTTGCTTATCAAATGCATCTGTTGCTGGCATTGATACAACACGTACCGCTTTCCCTTCCGCTGTAAGTTGAGCCGCAGCTTCAACTGCAAGTTCAACTTCTGAACCAGTAGCGATAAAGATAAGCTCAGGTTGACCTTCACAATCCTTCAGGATGTAACCACCCTTTGCGATATTAGCGACTTGCTCTGCATCACGATCTTGTTGTGCAAGGTTTTGACGAGAGAAGATCAGAGCCGTAGGACCATCACGACGTTCAATCGCTAGTTTCCAAGCAACTGCAGATTCAACTTGGTCACATGGACGCCATGTGCTCATGTTCGGAGTTAAACGCAGTGAAGCGATTTGCTCAACCGGTTGGTGAGTTGGACCATCTTCACCTAGACCGATTGAATCGTGTGTGTACACTTGGATGTTCTGAATTTTCATCAGTGCAGCCATACGCATTGCGTTACGCGCGTATTCCATGAACATTAGGAACGTTGCGCCATAGGGTACGAAACCACCGTGCAGAGCGATACCGTTCATGATTGCTGTCATCGCAAATTCACGTACACCGTAGTGAATGTAGTTACCAGAGAAATCATCAGCGGTTAATGATTTAGAGCCAGACCACATCGTCAAGTTAGACGGTGCAAGGTCAGCAGAGCCGCCCATGAATTCAGGTAACATTGCACCAAACGCTTCTAGTGCATTTTGCGATGCTTTACGTGATGCGATGTTTGCAGGATTAGCTTGAAGATCAGCAATGATTGCCGATGTTTTTTCTTCCCACTCAGCAGGTAAACCACCGTTGATACGACGCTTATATTCAGCAGCGAGTTCAGGGTGTGCAGCAGCGTAGGCATCAAATTTAGCATCCCAAGACGCTTCTTTTGCTGCACCAGCTTCTTTTGCATCCCACTCAGCAGCGACGTCTGTTGGAATTTCAAATGCGCCGAACTCCCAACCTAATGCTTTCTTAGTTGCTGCAATTTCATCAGCACCTAGTGGAGCACCATGACAGTCGTGTGTGCCTTGCTTGTTTGGAGAACCGAAGCCAATCACTGTTTTAGTACAGATCAACGTAGGACGAGGATCCGCTTTTGCTGCAATGATTGCTGCATTGATTGCGTCAGCATCGTGACCATCAACCGCAGGAATTACATGCCAACCGTACGCTTCAAAACGCTTAGGAGTATCGTCAGAGAACCAACCTTCAACTTCACCATCGATAGAGATACCGTTGTCATCCCAGAAAGCAACAAGCTTACCAAGACCTAATGTACCCGCTAAAGAACATGCTTCGTGAGAGATACCTTCCATTAGACAGCCATCGCCCATGAATACGTATGTATTGTGGTCAACGATGTCGTGGCCTTCACGGTTAAACTGTGCAGCTAATGCTTTTTCAGCCATTGCCATACCAACGCCATTAGTGATGCCTTGGCCTAATGGACCCGTTGTTGTTTCAATACCTGGTGCATAGCCGTACTCAGGGTGACCTGGAGTTTTAGAATGCAATTGACGGAAGTTCTTTAAGTCTTCGATAGACAGGTTATAACCTGAAAGATGAAGCAGAGAATAAATCAGCATAGAGCCGTGGCCGTTAGAAAGAATGAAACGGTCGCGATCAGCCCACTCTGGATTCTGTGGGTTGTGATTTAGGTGACTACGCCATAATACTTCAGCGATGTCTGCCATGCCCATTGGTGCACCTGGGTGACCAGAATTTGCTTGTTGTACACCGTCCATGCTTAAAGCGCGGATTGCATTTGCTAAATGTTTACGTGAAGACATGCCTGCTCCTGAGAATTCGAAGGACTATATATTTATTGAGCTAGTTAACTCTTGATTAGTTACCCATATTTATGGATTAACTTAAATTTGCAGCGCCGTATTGTCGCAAAGCCTAATAGTGACTGCAAACGTTTACTTAGCAAATAAAGCGCTTTTTTTCACGATTTTGACAGAAAACCTTGTTTCTGTAGATAAATCCAATTGCAGAACGCAAACGATTGGTTATGTCTTATATTTATTTTCTTACCCCAAATGAGTTGTAATTAATCAAATTTTCTCTATTATGGCCGTCTAGATGGAAGAACACCTACACTGTTAAACGTATAGACTTATATATACTGTGGGTATTTTCTAAAAATTTATTACCTATAGAAGTGGAGCTCATCATGGCTAAACACCTATTTACCTCTGAATCAGTATCAGAAGGTCATCCAGATAAAATTGCCGATCAAATTTCAGATGCCGTACTTGATGCGATCTTAGAACAAGATCCCAAAGCACGTGTTGCTTGTGAAACGTACGTAAAAACTGGCATGGTTATGGTCGGTGGTGAAGTAACAACTTCTGCATGGGTTGATATCGAAGAAATCACTCGTGAAACCGTTCGTGAAATTGGCTATGTTCATTCTGACATGGGCTTTGATGCTAACTCTTGTGCTGTATTAAACACAATTGGTAAGCAATCTCCTGATATCAACCAAGGTGTTGATAAAGAAGATCCAAAAGAACAAGGCGCTGGCGACCAAGGCATCATGTTTGGTTACGCAACGAACGAAACACCAATTTTAATGCCTGCACCGATTACTTACGCACACCTTCTTGTTAAACAACAAGCAGAAGTACGTAAAAGCGGAAAATTGGATTTCCTACGCCCAGATGCAAAATCTCAAGTTACTTTTCAATACGACCAAGGAAAAATTGTTGGTATTGATGCTGTTGTACTTTCAACTCAACACAGTGATTCAGTAACGACTGCGGATCTTCGTGAAGCAGTAATGGAAGAAATCATCAAGCCAGTACTTCCTCAAGAATGGTTAAATAAAGAAACAAAATTCTTTATTAACCCAACAGGTCGTTTTGTTATCGGTGGCCCAATGGGTGACTGTGGTCTTACTGGTCGTAAAATCATCGTAGATACTTACGGCGGCGCAGCTCGTCATGGTGGCGGTGCATTCTCTGGTAAAGATCCATCAAAAGTTGACCGTTCAGCAGCATACGCAGCACGTTATGTAGCGAAAAACATCGTTGCAGCTGGCATGGCTGACCGTTGTGAAATCCAACTTTCATACGCTATCGGTGTAGCTGATCCAACATCTATCATGATTGAAACATTTGGTACTGAAAAAGTATCTCACGACATCATCATTGAATCGGTTCGTCAGCACTTTGACTTACGTCCATATGGCCTACAAGAAATGCTTAACCTTCTTCAACCAATCTACAAGAAGACGGCAGCATACGGTCACTTCGGTCGTGAAGAATTCCCTTGGGAAGCGACTGATAAAGCAGACATCCTTCGTGATTTCGCTGGTATTAAGTAATTCAAGACTTAAAAACTCTTTAAAAAAGGAAGCTTCGGCTTCCTTTTTTGTTTTCTAGCCCCATATACTCTTTATAGTTAAAAGCGTTAATGTGATATTCAAGATAAAGAGATTCAATGACCCCACTTCAACAAGCATCCGTAGCCAAAGCGCAACAGTGCATTCAACAGGCATCCACTTTTTTTAATCGCCCTTTTTCCTTACCCGCGATTAATTTTATTCAACGTGGAAAAATAGCAGGTACAGCACGACTTCAAGGTTGGGAAATTCGTATTAACCCTATTCTCTTAGAAGAAAATCAGCACACCTTTGTGAATGAAGTGATCCCTCAT
The DNA here is from genome assembly GCF_001691055.1 of Aliivibrio logei. NCBI lineage: Bacteria > Pseudomonadati > Pseudomonadota > Gammaproteobacteria > Vibrionales > Vibrionaceae > Aliivibrio > Aliivibrio logei. The sequence continues at coordinate 110,217 of NZ_MAJU01000013.1, read as the reverse complement.
GAAATTGCCCATTTAATTACGTTTAAACTGTATGGTCGAGTAAAACCACATGGTAAAGAGTGGCAAGGTATAATGAATCAAGTCTTCAATTTACCAGCCCGAACTACGCACAGTTTTAGCGTTGAATCAGTAAAAGGAAAAACCTTCCCGTATCGCTGTAAATGCACAACACATGAATTAACGGTCCGTCGCCACAACCGAGTCCAACGAAAAGAAACTCAATACCTTTGTCGACAATGCCAGTCACCATTAAAGATGGTCAAAAAATAGCCTTTACTATCATTAACTTCTATTACTCAATTTATCTATAAAGAGCTTTAACAATAAGCTACTCTTACTGCATTAATACAATAATCAGTAGTGTACTTTATGAAATTAATTCGCTTAGTTATCAGTCTTATTGCTATCAGTTTCACTGTTAATGTAATGGCAGCACCTCCTTCTTCTTTCTCAAAAGCAAAAAAAGAAGCCGTCAAAATCTATCTTGATTACCCAACCTCCTTTTATTGTGGCTGTGACATTACGTGGAAAAATAAAAAGAAAGGGATCCCTGAATTAGAAAGCTGCGGATACCAAGTCCGTAAACAAGAAAAACGAGCCAGTCGTATTGAGTGGGAGCACGTTGTTCCAGCATGGCAATTTGGTCATCAACGTCAATGTTGGCAAAAGGGTGGTCGTAAAAATTGCACTAGAAACGACAAGCAATTCAAATCAATGGAAGCCGACTTACATAATCTAGTGCCTGCGATTGGTGAAGTAAACGGGGACCGATCCAATTTCCGATTCTCACAATGGAATGGAAGCAAAGGCGCTTTCTATGGCCAATGTGCTTTTAAAGTCGACTTCAAAGGCCGTGTTGCCGAGCCACCAGCACAATCTCGTGGTGCCATTGCCCGAACGTATCTTTATATGAATAACGAATATAAATTTAACTTATCAAAAGCACAGCGACAACTTATGGAAGCATGGAACAAACAGTATCCAGTATCAACTTGGGAATGTACTCGTGATGAGCGTATAGCAAAAATCCAAGGCAATCATAATCAATTTGTTTATAAAGCATGCCGTAAATAGAGGTTGAAAAAGCACGTATTACCCCCCATCCTTAACCATAAGATAGATAAAGAAAAGTAGACCATGAGAATACCTAGAATCCACCATCCTGAAACCCTTCCATCACAAGGGAAAGTAAATTTAAGTGATGATGCAGCCAACCACGTTGGACGCGTTATGCGAATGAAAGAAGGTGAAGCTGTATTATTATTTGATGGCAGCGGCGCTGAATTCCCTGCAACCATTACCTCTGCATCAAAGAAAAGTGTTGAAGTGGAGATCAATGAACGCATAGAGCGTAGTATTGAATCACCATTGAATTTACATTTAGGGCAAGTTGTTTCTCGTGGTGATAAAATGGAATTCACCATTCAAAAATCGGTAGAACTCGGTGTTAATGTCATTACTCCTCTGATTTCAGATCGTTGTGGCGTAAAACTCAATAAAGAACGATTTGAGAAGAAACTCGAACAATGGCAAAAAATTGCAATCGCCGCTTGTGAACAATGTGGACGTAATACTATTCCTGAAATTCGTCCAATTATGTCATTAGAAGAATGGTGTGCTGAAGAATATGAAGGACTCAAATTAAACCTTCATCCAAGAGCCAAATATTCGATTAACACCCTACCAGAACCTGTTACTAATGTTCGTTTGTTGATTGGTCCAGAAGGCGGTTTGTCGTCTGAAGAAATTACCATGACAGAACAATATCAATTTGAAGAAACGTTGCTTGGTCCTCGGGTTTTAAGAACCGAAACCGCAGCACTTACTGCAATTACAGCCTTACAAGTTCGTTTTGGCGATCTTGGCTAACTGGAGAAACACAATGATCAAACTCGGTATCGTAATGGATCCTATTTCATCCATTAACATTAAAAAAGACTCTAGCTTTGCCATGATGCTTGAAGCTCAAAAACGCGGCTGGGAAATCCATTACATGGAAATGGCCGATCTTCACCTAGACCAAGGTAAAGCGGTTGCCGATACTAAAGTTGTTGAACTAAAAGAAGATCCTACTGGTTGGTACGAATTCAAATCAGAGCAGACGATTGATCTTGCTGAACTTGATGCAGTCTTAATGCGTAAAGATCCTCCGTTTGATACAGAATACATTTACGCGACCTACATTTTAGAGCGTGCTGAAATTCAAGGTGCTCTGATTGTAAACAAACCACAAAGCTTACGTGATTGTAATGAAAAACTGTTTACCGCTTGGTTCCCAGAACTGACACCAACAACGCTAGTTACTCGTAAATCAGACAAAATTAAAGCGTTCCGCGAAAAACACGGCGACATTATTCTTAAGCCGCTTGATGGTATGGGTGGTGCATCAATTTTCCGTGTGAAAGCAGGCGATCCAAACGTGTCGGTTATCATCGAAACACTCACTAACCACGAACAAAACTATTGCATGGCACAGACGTTTGTTCCTGATATTAGTAATGGTGATAAACGTATTCTAGTAGTTGATGGTGAACCAATGCCTTATTGCTTGGCACGTATCCCTGCAAAAGGCGAAACTCGTGGTAATTTAGCCGCTGGTGGTACCGGTGAAGCTAGACCACTCAGTGAAACCGATTGGGCCATTGCAAATGCGGTTGCTCCGACCCTAAAAGAAAAAGGACTTATTTTTGTTGGCCTTGATGTTATAGGCGACAAATTAACCGAAATTAACGTTACCAGTCCTACGTGTATTAAAGAGATCGAAGCCGCTTTTGATATCTCAATTACAGGAAAATTAATGGATGCAATAGAGCGTCGCATTAATGAGAAGTCAGCTTAAGTAAAATCACCTAAGCTAAAGATAAGCAGTGGGAAATCCCCCACTGTTTTTATCATACGATTTTAGGAGGCATTATGGATTTAAAAAACCATTTTCTGGTTGCTATGCCAAGTATGAATGATCCCGTTTTTACACGGAGTGTGATCTATATTTGTGAGCACGATTCCGATGGTACAATGGGGTTACGCATAAACCAACCAGTGCAAATTTCACTGAAAGGCATGCTTGACCAAATCAAACTGGATAATCCTTCCCCTATTATCTTCCCTCAAACGCTATCTCAACCGGTACTAAATGGCGGTCCAGTATCTGATGATCGTGGATTTGTTCTTCATTATCCAAAAGACAATTACAGTTCTAGTATTGAAGTCACCGAAGAACTTTCTGTTACGACGTCTAAAGATATTTTGGCAACCTTAGGTACCGAAGATCAACCTTATAAATATTTAGTCGCTCTTGGCTATTCTGGCTGGGATGCAGGGCAACTAGAGCAAGAATTATCTGAAAACACATGGCTAATCTTAGAAGCAGATTCTTCTGTTATTTTTGATACTCCTATTCCTGATCGTTGGCGCAGAGCTATCGAAATGCTAGGCATTAGTCCAGTAAATATATCCAGCGAGGTTGGACACGCATGAGTTCACGCACCATCATGGCATTTGATTTTGGCACAAAAAGCATTGGCTCTGCCATTGGGCAAGAAATCACAGGCACCGCAAGTCCATTAAAAGCGTTTAAAGCTCAAGATGGCACCCCTAATTGGGATGATATTGAAAAGCAAATTAAAGAGTGGCAACCTGATTTGATCGTTGTTGGTCTACCAACCGATCTTCATGGTAAAGAATTAGACGTTATCACACCAAAAGCAAAGAAATTTGCTAACCGTCTGCACGGTCGTTTTGGTAATCAAGTTGAACTGCACGATGAACGCTTATCAACCGTAGAAGCTCGCGCTGATTTATTTGAATTCGGTGGCTATAAAGCATTATCAAAAGGCAATGTCGATTGCCAATCTGCCGTTGTTATTTTAGAAAGTTGGTTTGAAAGTCAATGGGGCTAAGGTCCAAAAACATAAAGCAGGGTTCAGAGGTACTCGTTGTGAGCGTAACACTCACCGCACACACCTCTGAATTCTAAACACAAAGCGTCCTGAATCCTGCTTTTAATCTAACGATATCGACACATTATCAAATTTTGATGTGGTAAATGAATCACCACGCTTAGTCTTCAGCATCAGCCTTAAGTCATTTGCAGAATCCGCACTGTGCAGAGCTTCTGTTTCTGTAATCTTGCCATCAATCACTAAATCAAATAAGCATTGATCAAACGTCTGCATTCCTGATTCACGAGAGCGTGTCATTGTCCCTTTTAATTCATGCAGATCACCTCTACGAATTAAATCGGCGATTCGAGGAGTATTGAGTAATACTTCAAACACACCGTGACGCCCATTTCCCTGAGCATCAGGAACCAATTGTTGAGCAATCACACCTTTTAAATTCATTGAGAGATCAAATAAAAATTGCTCTTTATTCTCTTTTGGAACCAAATGTAAAATACGCTCTAATGCTTGATTTGCATTGTTTGCGTGTAACGTTGCCATACACAAATGCCCAGTCTCAGCAAACATCATCGCGTACTTCATCGTTTCTCTGGTTCGAATTTCACCAATCAAAATCATATCGGGCGCTTGGCGTAATGAATTTTTTAAAGCAACTTCATAACTGTCTGTATCTAGCCCAACTTCACGTTGAGTCACGATGCATTTATTATGTGGATGAACAAATTCAATCGGATCTTCCACCGTCAAAATATGACCCGATTTATGATCATTCCGGTACCCAGTCATCGCAGCCATTGTTGTCGATTTTCCAGATCCCGTCGCTCCCACAACTAGAACCAATCCTCGTTTAGCTACCGCCAAGTCTTTCATGATACTCGGTAAATACAGTGAATCCATGGATGGGATTTTAGTTTCAATTCTACGGATCACGGCCCCCGGTTGTTCACGCTGCCAAAATGCACTCACACGAAAACGACCACTCTCTTTTACAATGGCAAAATTGGCTTCTAATGTTTGAGTAAATTCTTTTTCTCGATCATCGTTCATCATCTCAGCCAACAGGGCAGTTACAGACTCTACCGTTTGCTTTGCCCCTGTCGCTTGTAAAACGCCATCAACACGTAATAAACACGGTGTATCCACCGTAATATAAATATCAGAGGCTTTCTGCTTCACCATCTGATTCAATAAATCATCCAAATTCATGATTAAAAACCCATACTGGTTATTTCAACTTTCTTTACAACTTCATCAGGGTCAACTAACCCTTGAGCAATAATTTTCTTTGCATTTTGCTCCATGGTTTGCATTCCAAAAGCGGAACCAGTCTGAATGATTGAATACATCTGAGCGACTTTATCTTCTCGGATTAAGTTACGTATTGCAGGGGTTGCTATCATTATCTCATGACAAGCAATTCGTCCACCACCAATTCGTTTTAATAACGTTTGAGCCACCACGGCTCTTAATGATTCCGACAACATTGAACGCACCATTGATTTATCACTGCCAGGAAATACATCAATAATACGGTCAATGGTTTTTGCCGCAGAACTGGTGTGTAACGTAGCAAACACGAGGTGTCCGGTTTCCGCTGCTGTTAATGCAAGACTGATTGTTTCTTGATCTCGCAATTCCCCCACAAGAATAACATCAGGATCCTCACGCAACGCCGATCGTAATGCCGCTTTAAAGCTGTGAGTATCACGATGAACTTCACGTTGGTTAATCAAACATTTTTTATTTTTATGAACAAACTCAATCGGATCTTCGATCGTGAGAATGTGCTTATTATGATGTTCATTAACGTAATCAACCATCGCCGCTAATGTTGTTGATTTACCCGATCCCGTCGGCCCTGTAATTAATACCAACCCTTTTTGATATTTTGCGATATCAAGAAAAATATCAGGGGCATCTAATTGCTCAAGAGAAGGAACCTCAACAGGGATCGTTCTAAAGACAGCGGCACAACCTCGTGATTGATTAAATGCATTCACACGAAAACGCCCCACACTCGGAAGCTCAAAAGAAAAATCAACTTCTAACTTTTCTTCAAACTCACTTCGTTGAGCATCATTCATGATATCAGTCACTAAGCGATGAACATCAGCGTGTGTAAAATCAGGTAATGTGAGTTTACGAACCTCACCATCAACACGTACCATAGGAGGAACTCCTGCAGATAGGTGTAGATCTGATGCGTTTTGTTTTACACTAAAGTCCAGTAGTTCTGTGATATCCATAATTTTCCTCGGTAATCGTTTCTATGACTAGTATTAAGCAAAATATCCACCAAATCACTCTTCAGATAGAGAATAGCATTCAAAAATGTGGTCGATCCCCCGATTCAGTGCAACTACTGGCGGTAAGTAAAACCAAACCTATCGAGTTACTCGAACAAGCAATCGAATCGGGTCAACACTCTTTTGGTGAAAACTACGTTCAAGAAGGTGTTGATAAAGTCGACTACTTTCAAAAAAATCATTCGAATATCGAATTAGAATGGCATTTTATCGGACCAATTCAATCGAATAAGACTCGTCCAATTGCCGAACATTTTGATTGGGTGCATTCTATTGATCGTCTTAAGATAGCTCAACGTTTAAATGAACAACGTCCCTCTGATTTAGGTGAACTAAACGTATTAATTCAGGTCAATATTAGCTCAGAAGACAGTAAGTCAGGCACCACAGTTAATGAGGTAATGGCACTGGCCGCGGCTATTCAGGCAATGCCAAACCTAACACTTCGAGGATTAATGTCTATCCCGGCAAATGTCTCTAATTACGAAGAGCAATTAGCCGCATTCAAACAACTTGCTTCCATTCAAAACCAATTAGAAGCACAATATCCACAGGTTGATACCTTATCGATGGGCATGAGCGGTGATATGGATGCCGCAATTGAAGCAGGCTCTACGATGGTACGTATTGGTACTGCTATTTTTGGTGCAAGAAACTATACCAATTAAGTAATAATACACAGTAAGCGACTCTTAAAAATAAAAAATAGGAATACGAATGGAACATCGTAACATTGCTTTTATTGGTGCGGGAAACATGACTCGTTCAATCATTGCTGGCTTAATTAGCAGTGGTTATCCAAAAAAAAATATCACTGCAACAAACCCAAGCACTGACAAACTAAACAATTTAGAGCAATGCTATGGTATTAACATCAGTACCGATAACCTTGCCGCAGCTCAACAGGCTGACGTTATTGTTCTTGCTGTAAAACCACAAATGATGGAGACCGCAGCAAAGCCACTCCAATCCGTGGATTACTCTGATAAACTGGTTATTTCGATTGCTGCTGGTATTTCAGCTAAACGCTTAAATGAAATGTTCGCTGCCGAATTAAATTTGGTTCGAGTCATGCCGAATACGCCAGCATTAGTCGGTAAAGGCATGAGTGGCCTATTTGCCGTTGAGCATATTTCCGAACAAGACAAACATTTTGCAAGTGATTTACTTTCAGCCGTGGGGGAAGTCTGCTGGGTTGAAAAAGAATCTGGTATTAATTCTGTCATTGCAGCAGCAGGAAGCGCACCTGCGTATTTCTTCTTATTTATGGAAGCAATGCAAGCCGAAGCCATTAAACAGGGCTTTAGTGAGGATACCGCTCGTCTGTTAGTGCAACAATCCGCACTCGGTGCCGCCGAAATGGTCGTAGCAAATCCTGAAACACCATTATCAACACTGCGTGAACAAGTGACCTCAAAAGGTGGGACCACTGCTGAAGCACTTCGCACGTTTAATGAACATCATCTGCAAGAGATCGTCGCTAAAGCAATGCAAGCGGCCGTAGCTCGTGCAGAAGAAATGGAAACGTTGTTTTAAAAACTGCTTTGCTTGAAGCAACTCTGTTTAAAAAACGCTATAAAAAAACCAATGATTTTTAAGGTTAACTAACTATGAATGCAATGAGCTTTTTAATCTCTACCGTTTTTGATTTATACATAATGGTTGTGATTCTACGAATTTGGTTACAAGTGGCACGTGCCGATTTCTATAACCCATTTTCACAATTTATCATCAAGGCTACGCAACCCGTTGTTTCGCCTTTACGTCGTATTATTCCATCAATAGGAAGCTTAGATTTAGCCACCGTTCTGTTTGCTTATGTTCTGTGTGTTGTTAAATTTGTTGCTCTGCAAGTTGTCGTTTCAGGCGGAATTACTTTTGGACCTGAGTTTTTAATCATTGGTCTTATTGCTCTTGCAAAAGCCGCTGGTGGTTTACTGTTCTGGATTTTATTAGTTCGAGCCATCCTTAGTTGGGTTAGCCAAGGCCGTAGCCCAATTGAATATGTAATGAACCAATTGACGGAACCAATGCTTGCTCCTATTCGTAAGATCCTTCCTCAAATGGGCGGGTTAGATTTAAGCGTATTAGTGCTGTTCATTGTGCTTCAATTTGCTAACTTCTTAATGGGTGATTTACTTGGCCCGATTTGGTATAGCTTGTAATCTGATCGATATTGGAATCTAAGCAATAATGCCAATTAAATACGATAACGATGATTTGGTCTTAAGACTTTACCTTCAACCGAAGGCCAGTCGAGACCAAATCGTTGGTATACATGGAGAGGAACTCAAAGTAGCGATTACCGCTCCTCCCGTTGATGGGAAAGCTAACGCACATTTGATTAAGTACTTCTCGAAATTATTTAAGGTTGCTAAAGGTAAAATCACAGTAGAAAAAGGAGAGCTTAATCGTCACAAACAAGTTCGAATTCACTCTCCTGAAATTATTCCTGATGCCATTCAAATACTGCTAGAGCCGAGTTAATTCTCGGCTTTTCTTTATGGAGATTAACATGAAAAAAACGCTGTTACTTTTATCCCTCTTTCTTTTTAGTTTACCCAGTTTTGCAGGGCAATTTGTACAGATAAAAAATATTGAAGTGCATTATTCCGCTTTTAATTCCACGTTTTTAACGCCTAAGGTGGCTCGCGCTTATCAATTAAAACGCTCTGGCTACACGGCATTAATAAACATCAGTGTTTTAGATATTTCACAAGCCGGAAAACCGGCGATATCAGCTCAAGTATCTGGCACTGCTAAAAATTTATTAGGCCAAACTAAGACTCTGACTTTCCGTGAAATAAAAGAGCAAAATGCCATTTATTATATTGCTGAGTTACCAATAACAAACGAAGAAACCTTTCGCTTTGATATTGATGTATCTTCAGGAAAGAAAGGCGCTGGCAAATTAAAATTCAATCAAAAGTTCTACGTAGAAGAGTAAGAGAATCATTATGAGCAAAATCGTATTAGCAACAGGCAATCAAGGTAAAGTTCGTGAAATGGCAGATGTTTTGTCTGACTTTGGATTTGATGTTGTGGCACAAAGTGAATTTAATGTGTCTGACGTAGCTGAAACAGGCACTACTTTTATTGAAAATGCCATCATCAAAGCGCGTCATGCGGCTAAAGAAACCGGATTACCTGCAATTGCTGATGATTCCGGTTTAGAAGTCGACGCATTACATGGCGCACCAGGCGTTTACTCTGCACGCTACTCTGGTGAAGGCGCAACTGATCAGAAGAACATCGATAAAATGCTAGCGGCAATGGACGGTATTCCTACAGAAAAACGTACCGCCCGTTTCCATTGTGTCTTAGTCTTAATGAAGCATGAGAACGATCCTACGCCATTGATTTGTCACGGTTCATGGGAAGGCCACATTACCACGGAGCAACAAGGTGAAAATGGCTTTGGCTACGATCCTATTTTTTGGGTAAGTGAAGACAATTGCTCTTCTGCAGAACTTGAACCAGCACGTAAAAAGCAACTGTCTCATCGTGGTCAAGCACTGAAAAAACTGTTCGCTGCATTAAAAGAAGGTCAATAATTGATGCTAGTCCCACCACCACTCAGTTTATACATTCATATTCCTTGGTGTATTCAAAAGTGCCCATATTGTGATTTCAACTCTCACGCGTTAAAAACAACAATTCCTGAAGCACAGTACATTTCAGCGTTAATTGACGATCTTGATACCGATCTTGCTCGTTATAATATGCAAAATGAACCGCGTAAACTGCATTCTATTTTTATTGGTGGTGGTACCCCGAGTTTAATTACCGCTCCAGAAATTAAGCGTTTACTGATCGAAGTTGAAAAACGCCTACCGTTTGCTGATGACATTGAAATCACCATGGAAGCGAACCCAGGAACGGTAGAAGCCGGACGATTCATCGAGTACCGCGAAGCCGGCGTTAATCGTATTTCTATTGGTGTGCAAAGCTTTCAACAAGAGAAGTTAGAAAAACTCGGACGAATTCACGGTAAGGATGAAGCCCTTCGCGCCGCTCGTCTTGCCCATGAAGCAGGGTTAAACAGTTTCAATCTCGACCTAATGCACGGTTTACCAAACCAAAGTATTGATGATGCTTTGTCTGATTTAAAACAGGCCATTGAACTTAATCCGCCGCATTTATCTTGGTATCAACTCACTATCGAACCAAATACGGTGTTTTACTACAAGCCCCCTACTCTGCCTGATGATGATGACCTATGGGATATTTTTGAACAAGGTCATCAAATCCTTGCCGATGCAGGTTACGTTCAATATGAAATTTCAGGCTACAGTAAAGTCGGTTATCAATGTCGTCATAATCTAAACTATTGGCGCTTTGGTGATTACTTAGGGATTGGCTGTGGTGCTCATGGCAAGCTTAGTTTTGCTGATGGCCGTATTATTCGAACCACAAAGATCAAACACCCTAGAGGCTTCTTAGACTTAATGAAACCTTACTTGATTGATGAACAAAAGGTTGCGGATCATGACAGACCTTTTGAATTCTTTATGAACCGTTTCCGTTTACTGGAAGCTTGTCCTAAACAAGATTTCATTGATAAAACCGGGTTAGGTTTAGAGTCTATTCAAGAAATAATGGATTGGGCGAAAGAGAAGAAGTATTTAGAAGAAACAGAAACGCATTGGCAGATCACAGAGCATGGAAAATTGTTCTTGAATGATTTGTTGGAAGCGTTTGTGAGTGATGAGGACTAAGATCAGGGGTCAGTTCGCTTCGCTTAAAGGATTCAGGAGAGCAAAGAATCGAAACTCTAAACTAAACAACTAGCAACCCCTCCTAGCCTCCCCTTATATCAATACTGACTACCAAGTAACATCGGTGAACAAGGGGAGGAACGGTATTGTGATCGTTTATATACCAGTATCAAAGAAGATTCTCCCCCTTTATCGACCAACCATTGAGATCGATAATGTTAATAGAAAGGGAGTTAAAGGGGGTTCTAAGATGCAGTGACACCTTTTATCCTGAATCCTACTCTTCCGGCTTTAAAATATCGAACGTCCAATACGCTCTGAAAGCAACTCTAACGCTTGGGTTCCTGCTAGCGAGTTGCCTGATGGGTCCAACTCTGGTGACCATACTGCAATCGTCATTTCACCCGGAACAATCGCGATAATTCCGCCACCGACACCGGATTTCCCTGGCATACCAACACGATAAGCAAATTCCCCAGCACCATCATATAAACCACACGTCGCCATCAGTGCATTAATTTGTTTACTTTGCATAGGTGTAATAATGAATTCATTTGTCTCTGGTTGAATGCCTTTATTCGCTAAATAACCAAACGTTCTCGCTAAATCAACACAGCTCATATTCAAGGCACAGGCATGAAAATAGTTCTTTAATACGGGCATAACTTCATTCTCAAAGTTACCAAATGATCGCATTAAATAAGCAATTGATGCATTTCGATCACTATGATCCATCTCCGAATTAGCGACGACACGATCATAAATAATATGTTCATTGCCAGAGAGCTTACGTACAAATTCTAATAAGCGATGTTTCGGAGCAGAAAAGCGACTAAACAGCATATCTGCCACAACAATCGCCCCCGCATTGATGAACGGATTACGAGGAACCCCTTGTTCCATTTCCAACTGGATCAATGAGTTAAACGCTTGTCCAGAAGGTTCTTTTCCAACTCTATGCCAAAGTTCTTCGGGCTGATACAGCTCCATAGCAAGCGTTAAACTCAGTGCCTTAGAGATTGACTGAATCGAAAATCGTTCGTTTGCATCGCCTGCTGTGATCATTTCACCATCATTAGTATAGACAGCAATACCCAGTTTATTACTCGGTACACAAGCAAGTGCTGGAATGTAATCGGCAACCTCTCCTTGTCCAATAAGAGGACGCACTTCATTCAAAATATCTTCTAATATTTGTTTTGTTGGCTTCATTATTTTTACTTCCTTTCACAGCAAGGACAAAAAAGCCAACACAGAGGTTGGCTTTAAATTTATAAGCAATGCATTAGACACTGCATCAGTTTACTACTGATTATAATTATGCGTTACGACGGAATTTAATATCCCATACGCCATGGCCTAAACGGTGACCACGAGCTTCAAATTTTGTTAATGGACGCTCATCTGGACGAGGAATGTAATCGCCATCAGTTGCTATATTTTCGTAGCCTGGGGCCGAGTTCATTACTTCGATCATATGTTCTGCGTAGTTTTCCCAATCAGTTGCCATGTGGAAAACACCTTCAGTATTGAGCTTAGGACGGATCATCTCAGCAAATTCAGCTTTAACGATGCGGCGCTTATGATGACGCGCTTTATGCCATGGGTCAGGGAAGAATAATTGCAGAGTCGTCACTGATGAATCAGGGATCATCGATTCAAACACTTCAACCGCATCGTGACACATCACGCGTAGGTTAGTTACGCCCGCTTCTTTTGCAGCTGCAAGACATGCACCAACACCAGGGCGGTGAACTTCAATACCAAGGAAATTAACGTCTGGTGCTTTTTGCGCCATCTCAACCAAAGATGCACCCATACCAAAACCGATTTCTAAAACGACAGGGTTGTTGTTACCAAACACCTCGTTCCAATCAAGCATCTGCTCAACAAAATCGATGCCCATGGTAGACCAGCACTCAGTAATGGCGCCTTCTTGGCCTTTCGTTAAACGTCCTTCGCGGCGTACAAAGCTGCGAATTTTACGAACAATTTTACCTTCTTCGGTAAAGTCGTTTTTAGTCACTTCAGTCATGATTGGATAACCTGGTTATTCTCTGAACAAGGATTGTGGATCCGGCATTATCCAAAGTTTAGCCCAGTGTTCAAGCATTATCTTTCGTTTTCCGTATAAACACGGTAAATACTTTACTTTGAATACTTGTATGAATACCCCTATTTTCTATCGGGTGTACAAATTCATCACAGTATGATGCAATCCCCACCATTATAAAAAAGCAATCGAGCATGTCATGACTTCTTTTTCTCACGCCATCTTAGAATGGTACGATAATTACGGCCGTAAGACGTTGCCTTGGCAATTAGAAAAAACACCTTATAAAGTATGGTTATCCGAAATCATGCTGCAACAAACTCAAGTCACTACCGTTATTCCTTATTTTGAACGCTTCATGACTCGCTTTCCTACGGTAATTGACCTAGCGAACGCCGATCAAGATGAAGTTCTTCATTTGTGGACTGGTCTTGGTTATTACGCCCGTGCTCGAAACTTACATAAAACCGCACAAATTATCGCAGAGCAATATAATGGCCGATTTCCTGAAACCATTGATGAAGTGATCGCCTTACCCGGTATTGGACGCTCTACCGCTGGTGCCGTACTTTCCTTGTCGCTTAAACAACGTCATCCCATTTTAGATGGTAATGTAAAGCGAACCTTATCTCGCTGCTTTGCTATTGAAGGATGGTCAGGGAAGAAATCTGTCGAAAATGTCATGTGGGAAATAGCAGAAGAACATACACCAGAGTTAGGAGTCGAACGCTACAATCAAGCCATGATGGATATGGGGGCGATTGTTTGTACTCGTTCTAAGCCTAAGTGTGAGATTTGCCCAGTGAATGATCTTTGCCAAGCAAAAGCACAAGATCGCCAATTGGATTTCCCGACCAAAAAACCGAAGAAAGAAAAACCAATGAAAGAAGCTTGGTTTGCCATTTATTATCACGATGGTGAAGTTTGGTTAGAGCAAAGACCTCAGACTGGAATTTGGGGCGGGCTTTTTTGCTTTCCTGAACAACCAGAGAATACCTTAACTGATTTATCTGATCGCTATGGTGTCGAAATAAAATCCACTCAACAATTAATTGCTTTTCGTCATACCTTTAGCCATTACCACTTAGATATCACCCCTGTGCTTATCACTCTGGTGAAGAAACCGAACATGGTGATGGAAGGAACACGCGGAGTTTGGTATAACTTATCTCAACCAATGACGGTAGGATTAGCAGCACCAGTACAAAAACTATTGGATGCCCTTCCGTACGAAATTTCTAATGGAGAATAACCATGAGTCGCACTGTATTTTGCGTTCTTTTAAATAAAGAAGCCGATGGCCTAGATTTTCAACTTTACCCAGGCGAACTAGGTAAACGTATTTTTGATAACATCTCCAAAGAAGCGTGGGGCCAATGGCAACATAAGCAAACCATGCTAATTAATGAAAAGAAACTAAACATGATGGATCCTGAGCACCGTAAGATGCTAGAAACAGAAATGGAAGGGTTCCTATTTGACGGTAAAGATGTTGTTATTGATGGCTACACCCCACCAAGCAAGTAATCGTTTTTTCTTAAATAAAGCAGCCTAGTCGCTGCTTTATTTTTATTCTTTTTTAGTTCGAGGCCATTCTGCCGTTAACCTTATTATCGAGTTCTTATCTATATAGCCTTTATGAAAAAAATTATCTTAATTGTCTCTACATGTCTTTTTCTCACCAGCTGTAGCCGAGAATCCATAGAATCGACCTTTGGTATTAATTACGACACCACCAACCGCTTTGCTAAAAATTTAGCCCCTCTTCCTGGGCAATTTACCAAAGATCTAAAAGCTCTCGACTCTTTAATAAGCAGTTTTAATGGCAACATTGAGAAGCGCTGGGGGAAAAAAAACCTCATCACCGCAGGTAAACGTTCTTACGTAAAATACACGGATGGGTATCTGAGTCGCTCTCAAGTCGATTTCACGTCAGGACGAGTCACCGTCGAAACCGTAGCAGGAACCGAGCCTAAAGCGCATTTGCGTCAAGCTATTATCACCACCCTACTCACACCAGATGACCCTGCTGGTGTTGATTTGTATTCAGACGCTGATGTCACCTTAGGTGGAAAACCATTTCTTTATCAACAAGTTCTCGATCAAGATAAAAAACCGATTGAATGGTCATGGCGCGCAAGCCGTTACGCTGATTACCTCATTGCACATCATTTAAAACAAAAAAACATCGACTATAAAAAAGCATATTACGTTGATATTCCTATGGTTAAGAACCACGAACAACTGCGTGAATACCAATATGCCGATATTGTTCGTAAAGCATCTCAACGTTACGACATTCCTGAAGATTTGATTTACTCCATCATCAGAACAGAAAGTAGTTTTAATCCTTATGCCGTAAGTTGGGCCAATGCGTATGGATTAATGCAAGTGGTACCTAAAACCGCTGGACGTGATGTTTTTAAATTGGTGAAGAAAAAATCCGGAGATCCTACACCCGAGTATTTATTTAACCCACATAACAACATTGATACCGGCGCCGCTTACTTTCATATATTGAAAACACGTTACTTAAAAGACATTAGAAATCCGATTTCAAAACAATACAGCATGATTTCAGCTTATAACGGTGGTGCTGGTGGTGTATTTACTACCTTTAGCAGTAGCAGAAGTCGTGCAATTAACGACATTAATAGTTTAAATCCGAACCAAGTCTATTGGGCGTTGACTAAAAAGCATAAGAATGCGGAAGCAAGACGTTACCTAGAAAAAGTAACCGCCTATAAAAAAGAGTTCAATTCAGGGAAGATTTAGCGATAAAACAGCCTATTCGATGGATAATCAATCAAACGATCAAAAAAACGGACTATTTTGAAAAAAAAAGTTGACGGTGAGGGCAAAAATCCGTTTAATAGCGCTCGTTGCCCGGATAGCTCAGTCGGTAGAGCAGAGGATTGAAAATCCTCGTGTCGGTGGTTCGATTCCGCCTCCGGGCACCATACAATAAGATTGTTGGTGTAGTTCTAGATTTATTTATTAAATGCTAGATCACGAATAGTCAAAAGAATTTAGTGTGCCGACTTAGCTCAGTAGGTAGAGCAACTGACTTGTAATCAGTAGGTCACCAGTTCGACTCCGGTAGTCGGCACCATTCTTTTGCCTCGATAGCTCAGTCGGTAGAGCAGAGGATTGAAAATCCTCGTGTCGGTGGTTCGATTCCGCCTCGAGGCACCATACAATTCCCTTTTAGTTCAGTTGGTAGAACGCCGGACTGTTAATCCGTATGTCGCTGGTTCAAGTCCAGCAAAGGGAGCCATACAATTTAGTCTTTATATTTTAAAGATTAATAAAAAATTAGTGCCGACTTAGCTCAGTAGGTAGAGCAACTGACTTGTAATCAGTAGGTCACCAGTTCGACTCCGGTAGTCGGCACCATTTCTTCCTTGTAAGAAGAAACACAATACCTGTTCCCTTTTAGTTCAGTTGGTAGAACGCCGGACTGTTAATCCGTATGTCGCTGGTTCAAGTCCAGCAAAGGGAGCCACATTCAAAAGCCTTGTCATAGGACGAGGTTTTTTTATTGCTGATTTAATTCAGTAATTGCAAAAAAATATAGTGTGCCGACTTAGCTCAGTAGGTAGAGCAACTGACTTGTAATCAGTAGGTCACCAGTTCGACTCCGGTAGTCGGCACCATTTTTTTGCCTCGATAGCTCAGTCGGTAGAGCAGAGGATTGAAAATCCTCGTGTCGGTGGTTCGATTCCGCCTCGAGGCACCATTATAATTCCCTTTTAGTTCAGTTGGTAGAACGCCGGACTGTTAATCCGTATGTCGCTGGTTCAAGTCCAGCAAAGGGAGCCATTTAAAAAGCCTCGTCATTTGACGAGGCTTTTTTTATGCTTGTTATTTAATAAACTCGACACTACCATAATACCCATTCTTACCAATCCCAATTTCACGTATCATTTGATGTTATTGGACATTAATATTACTTCTCCATTAAGGCTACACCATGACAGATACTCCATCAGGGAAACCTGCAAACACCGGGATAAAACGAGTAATTAAAGCAACACAATTTTCTATGCAAGGACTGAAAGCTGCATTTAAGCATGAAGCCGCTGTTCGTCAAGAATTTGCAATGCTTGTCATTGCGGCGCCTATCGCTCTATTGCTTGATGTCACCATTGTAGAAAAGATCTTGTTGATTGGTGTCTTTGTCTTAATATTTATCGTTGAACTGCTTAATTCAGCCATAGAAGCCGTTGTAGACCGTATTGGACCTGAACATCATGAGTTAAGTGGTAGAGCAAAAGACATTGGCTCTTCGGCTGTCTTCGTCGCTCTATGCCTTGCCGGTTTTACTTGGTTGATGATTCTAGGCAGCCATTATTTATAGTAAATAGTTTTATGACTTTATGTTTGAGCCAGTAAACTCAAACATAAAACATAAAACATCCATTTAAATGAGGATCGTTCTAATGAACCCAATTATCCAAACACTAAAAGAACACAATGTTAGCGATGAGAAAATCACAGAAGTATTTCAAGCGCTAACACAAAATCCATTAGCGGCAATGGCAACCATTCAAAGCTTAGGTATTCCACAAGAAAAACTACAACCATTAATGATGATGGTAATGACAAACCCTAGCTTAATTAAAGAAGCGGTTGAAGAATTAGGTTTGGATTTTTCAAAAGTAGAAGAAGCAAAAGCAAAGCTTGAAGAGAATCAATAATCGTTTTCTACAAACATTAAAGCCCTGACTTCGGTCGGGGCTTTTTTATATCTACAGAACTATTGAGTATTTTTCTATATCGCAGGTAATTTCTATATTCTAGATACAACAAAGCCCCGATTTTCATCGAGGCTTTATCATTTAAATGTGGTACCGGTAGGCGGACTTGAACCGCCACTCCTTTCGGAAAGGGATTTTGAATCCCTCGTGTATACCAATTTCACCATACCGGCTTTATCAGCATTGCTGCTTGATGTGGTTGATTATACTCAGAGATCATAGTCACGCAAGCTCTTTATTACTCTACCGTATTGTTTGCTGAAATATTCAACAGTTATTTACAATCAACTTTTCATTTTTAACTCTTCTGTCGTTATACTGCTGCTAGTTTTTTAAATTTATGGAAGAAAAAATGAAGACACAAAAACAAGCAGGCTTTATGCGTCGTATGGGAGCTTGGTTTTACGACACGCTCATTATCAGCGCTATTATGATGCTTACTGGTGGGATAATTGTAGCAACCCTTGAGATGCTCTATGGTATGGGATTAATTAGCTATGGTAGCTACCCTGATGTTAGCTCTTATCTAAATAACGACCCAATGTGGAGTAATTTATACCCAATCACTCTGATCTCTGTTTTTGTTGGATTTTTTGCCTATTTCTGGTGTAAAGGACAAACACTTGGTATGCGTGCATGGAAACTTCAAGTACAACAGTTTGATGGTTCACCAATTACCTTAACTCAAGCCATTATCCGTATGTCGACCTCAGCTTTTGGATTAGGTAACTTCCTTGTTTTTATCTCTCAAGATAACTCAGCATTTCAAGATACATGGGCTAAGACACAAGTCATCGTATTAGACAAAGCGGTTTAGCTTATCTCTATTTTTTACGTATAAAAAAAGGAGATACTTAGTCGTATCTCCTTTTTTATAATCAATACTATTTATACTAGAGCTTTCTATTTAATAACCCTAAGGTAATCAAAAGAAAGACAAAACTGGGCCCCAAAGCGCCAAAAATAGGATGTATGTTATACACCAAGGTCATTGGGCCAAACACTTCATTGGAAATATAAAAACTAAACCCGGCAATCACACCAGAAAGTATTCTCGCTCCCATCGTTACACTACGTAATGGTCCAAAAACAAAAGACAGTGCTAAGAGCATCATTACCGCAACAGAGATTGGTTGTAACGCCTTACGCCAAAATGCCAATTCATAGCGGGAAGCATCTAATTCTGAATCTTTTAAATAGTTAACATAATCATACAGCCCCGTTAAAGATTGTTCTTCAGGCTTCACACTAACAACGGCTAATTTATCAGGCGTTAATGTCGTCGACCAACTTAAGGAATCGAGTTTTTTCTCTGTAATTATATTCTCATCTTTCATATCAGTGATGGAAACATCAATCAGTTTCCATCCTTCTTCTTTAGATTCATATTCTGCTTTTTTAGCAAAAATAATGTCATCCAACTTTCTCTCTTTATCAAACTGCCATAGCGTAACGCCATACAGCTTAGCTTGGTCATCAACGCGAGATAGATAGATGAAATCATTCCCATCTTTAGCCCACACACCAGTTCTCATTGAAGCAATATTGCCTCCTGAGATAGAGAATGCACGTAAATCACGAGCCATCTTCTGAGCTTGAGGCGCGCCCCATTGCCCTAGTGCCATTACCATCAGCATTAATGGAATGGCCGTTTTTAATACAGAGATACCAATATCTAACTTAGAATAGCCAGCCGCTTGCATTACAACTAACTCAGAGCTTGCCGCTAGCATGCCTAGGCCAATCAAAGCACCGAGTAAAGCAGCCATAGGGAAGAACATCTCAATATCACGTGGCATACTTAATATGACGAAATACAACGCATCAAGAAGATCGTATGTCCCTTTACCAACCTTACGTAATTGTTCAACGTACTTAATGATTGATGACAAACCGACTAACGTCACTAAACACAGTGATGATGTCGCGATAATAGTACGGCCTATATACCAATCTAAAATCTTAAACATGTTTTGGTTTTCTCCGCATCTTATCTTTCAGCTTTCTCACAAAAACACTGTCCATTGAGTTCAATATTATACCAATAATCAGTAGCACGGCATTAATAGCCCACAATCCAACGGATGGATGTAAACTTCCCTCTTCTATCGCTGATTTACCCGCACTTAATGATAAGAAATAAGCCAGATACAATAAAATCGCAGGAGCAAGTTTAGCAAACCGCCCTTGTCGAGGGTTAACCGCCGATAACGGTACCACCACCATCGTCAATAATGGGATACACAAAATTAAAGAAATACGCCATTGCAATTCAGCTTTGGCTTCTAATTCTGTGCGTTTAATTAGATCTAACGTTGGAAGTGCATCCCAATCCCGACGTTTTTCTTTCACTTCTTTTTGACCAATAAGAACTTCGTAAGATTCAAAATTACTTTCAAGGTAATCAAGACGAGTCGGTATTCCTTCATAACGAGTGCCGTTATCAAGCACCAACACTTGGCGACCATCGTCTAATTGCTTAACCGTTCCTTTTTCAGAAATCAGGACACTTGGTCTCAATGAATCATTAGGTACTGGCTGTGCTAAAAATATATTAACTAAATGCTTTCCGCCTTTGTCGCTAATATCATCTATAAAAACAACGGCTTTACCATCCGGAGACGGCTTAAACTGCCCTTTCTGTAAGAGTTCAATACCGGCATCTGATTCTACATTTTCCATCAACTTGGTACTTTGCTCTTGGCTCCAAGGCGATAACCAAAGTGAGTTCACTGCCGCAATACTGCCTGTAATTAATGCAAGATAAAGCGCAGCTCGAATAAGGATTGAATTCCCCATCCCTGTCGCATTCATTACCGTAATTTCACTTTCTGCATATAGGCGACCGAAGGTCAACAAGATACCAATAAAAATACTCAGAGGCAGCATCAATAGCCCCATTGCAGGCATGTTATAGCCAACTAATGATAGAATTAATCCCCCGGGAATATCTCCATCCGATGCATCGGCTAAAATCTGTATAAATTTTTGGCTCATAAAGATCAAAAACAGCACAAAAAAGATCGCTAATTGGCTCTTTAATGTTTCCTTGATCAAATATCTAATAATAATCACGTCGAATCTACCTATAGAAAACTTGTATTTTTGCCAGAATCACTATAATTTCCGTGTAAACCATTTATTTTTTAATCTTTGGCTAAATGTTAGCCTGCGAAATCGGTACACTAATATTATAGTATCTAACTAGATTTTGCTCATTATCTAACATTTAGTTCTATTTGTCTTTAGGATGTAGGAGTACGCATGGAGTTCAGTGTAAAAAGTGGCAGTCCAGAGAAGCAACGCAGCGCATGTATCGTTGTCGGTGTTTTTGAACCACGTCGTTTGTCTCCAATAGCAGAACAGCTTGATAAAATCAGTGACGGTTACATTAGTTCATTACTTCGCCGTGGTGATCTAGAAGGTAAACCGGGTCAAATGCTGTTATTACATCAAGTACCAAATATTCTTTCTGAGCGTGTTTTATTAGTCGGTTGTGGTAAAGAGCGTGAACTTGGTGAGCGCCAGTATAAAGATATCATCAAAAAAACCATCAGCACACTAAATGAAACGGGCTCTATGGAAGCAGTATGTTTCCTTACAGAACTACACGTTAAAGGCCGTGATACGTATTGGAAAGTACGTCAAGCGGTTGAATCAACCAAAGACAGTTTATACACATTCAATCAATTCAAGAGTAATAAACCTGAGACTCGTCGCCCACTCCGTAAGTTAGTATTTAATGTACCAACTCGTAGAGAGCTTAGCTTAGGTGAGAAAGCCATCAATCACGGTCTTTCTATCTCTTCTGGCGTTAAAGCATCAAAAGATTTAGGCAACATGCCACCAAACGTTGCAAACCCTGCTTATCTTGCCTCTCAAGCACGCCGCCTTGCTGACGACTTTGAAACCGTAACGACAAAAGTTATTGGCGAAGAAGAAATGAAGAAATTGGGAATGACGTCTTACCTAGCAGTAGGCCAAGGCTCTCACAATGAATCAATGATGTCGGTAATGGAATACAAAGGCCACCCGAATCCTGATGCAAAACCAATTGTCCTTATCGGCAAAGGTCTAACATTTGATTCCGGCGGTATCTCTTTGAAACCTAGCGATAGCATGGATGAAATGAAATACGACATGTGTGGCGCCGCTTCAGTCTTTGGCGCAATGAAAGCACTTGCGAAGCTAAACCTTCCATTAAATGTTGTTGGTATACTTGCTGGTTGTGAAAACATGCCAAGCAGTAACTCTTACCGCCCCGGTGATATTTTAACAACCATGTCAGGCCAAACCGTTGAAGTATTAAATACCGATGCAGAAGGTCGCTTAGTTCTTTGTGACGCATTAACGTATGTTGAGCGCTACGAACCAGATTGTGTGGTTGATGTCGCGACGTTAACCGGTGCATGTGTTGTTGCTTTAGGCCACCACATCAACGGTCTGCTTTCTAACCATAATCCATTAGCACATGAACTGATTAATGCGTCAGAGCAATCAGGTGATCGTGCATGGCGTTTACCAATGTCCGAAGAATACAACGAACAGTTAAATAGCCCGTTCGCTGACATGGCAAATATTGGTGGTAAAGCAGGTGGTACTATTACCGCTGGTTGTTTCCTTGCTCGTTTTGCTAAGAAATACAACTGGGCTCACATTGATAGTGCTGGTACCGCTTGGGTTTCAGGTGCAAACAAAGGCTCTACCGGCCGACCAGTCTCATTGCTTGTCCAATTCTTACTGAATCGTTCAGGTCCAGAAAGCGTAGAGTAACCCTCCTCACTTTCATGATATTAAGGGCCGATATTAAGGCCCTTTTTTAATGACTTTATTTCCGTCATTATGTTGTAAAATATAAGAGATACTATGAGCCAAGCTTTATTCTATGTACTTGAATCGACCTCACCTGCTGCAACCCAACCTGGGTTGTTAAAGTTTGTGTGTCAGCTCGCTCATTACTATTACTCTCAAAATGCCCGTGTTTATATTTTAAGTGACGATAAAGAACAGGCGTTATTGATTGATGAATTGCTTTGGCAAAGTGATGTTTCTGAATTTATTCCTCATAATCTTATCGGCGAAGGACCAAAATCAGGGTCACCGATAGAAATAGGCTGGGGAACATTACGTCCATCAGGGCGACGTCATGTACTAATAAACTTAGCTCAAGAAGTCGCAACTTTTGCGGTTTCCTTTGCTCAAGTGGTAGACTTCGTACCCTGTGAAGAAAAAGTCAAACAACACGCTCGAGAAAGGTATAAAATATACCGAAATGCAGGCCGCGCCATGCAAACCGAGACATTGAAATAATGCCAATCATCATAGCTAACTGACTCAACTGATTACCATTTTTCAGATAGAGCCATTAACTATGATATTTGGCATTCCACTTTTTAATAGAGATATTCGTGACGAACACTATGGAAAAGACATATAACCCGCAATCGATAGAACAAGCTCTGTACCAGACTTGGGAAGAAAAAGGCTACTTTAAGCCTCATGGCGACACATCAAAAGAAGCTTACAGCATCATGATCCCGCCACCAAACGTCACGGGTAGCCTGCACATGGGCCACGCTTTCCAAGATACGATCATGGATACACTGATCCGTGCTGAACGTATGAAAGGAAAAAATACCCTTTGGCAAGTAGGTACTGACCACGCAGGTATCGCGACCCAAATGGTTGTTGAGCGTAAAATTGCGGCTGAAGAAGGCAAAACAAAACACGATTACGGTCGTGAGGCTTTCATCGATAAAATTTGGGAATGGAAAGCAGAATCTGGCGGCACAATTACAAAGCAACTTCGTCGTCTTGGTGCCTCTGTTGATTGGGATCGTGAACGATTCACAATGGATGACGGTCTATCTGCTGCGACTCAAGAAGTGTTTGTTCGTCTATTCGAAGAAGACCTTATCTACCGTGGTAAACGTCTAGTAAACTGGGATCCTAAATTGCACACCGCAATTTCTGATCTTGAAGTTGAAAGCAAAGACAAAAAAGGCTTCATGTGGCATTTCCGCTACCCACTAGCAAACGGTGTTAAAACGGCTGATGGTAAAGACTACATCGTAGTTGCAACCACTCGTCCAGAAACTATGCTTGGTGATACTGGCGTTGCAGTTAACCCTGAAGATCCTCGTTACAAAGATCTGATCGGTCAACACATTGAACTGCCTATTGTTGGTCGTTTAATTCCTATCGTAGGCGATGAGCATGCGGACATGGATAAAGGCACGGGTTGTGTGAAAATCACTCCAGCTCATGACTTTAACGATTACGAAGTAGGTAAACGTCATAGCCTGCCAATGATCAACATCCTTACTTTTAACGCTGATATTCGTGAAACCGCTGAAGTATTCACAACGAACGGTGAAGAAAGTGATGTTTACAGCGCTGAGCTTCCTGCTAAATATCACGGCATGGAGCGTTTTGCTGCTCGTAAAGCTATCGTTGCTGAGTTTGATGAACTGGGTCTTCTTGAAGAGATCAAAGATCACGATTTAACCGTTCCTTACGGTGACCGTGGTGGTGTTGTTATCGAACCAATGCTGACTGACCAATGGTACGTACGTACTGCTCCTCTTGCTGCGCCTGCAGTTAAAGCGGTTGAAGATGGTCAAATCAAGTTTGTCCCTAAACAATATGAAAACATGTACTTCTCTTGGATGCGTGACGTTCAAGATTGGTGTATTTCTCGTCAACTTTGGTGGGGCCACAGAATCCCGGCTTGGTATGACAACAGCGGTAAAGTTTACGTTGGTCGTTCTGAAGAAGAAGTTCGTGAGAAAAACAACCTTGCACCTGTTGTTGTACTTCGCCAAGACGACGATGTACTTGATACGTGGTTCTCGTCTGCGCTTTGGACGTTTGGCACACAAGGCTGGCCTGAAAACACAGACGCACTTAAAACATTCCACCCATCAGAAGTTCTAGTATCAGGCTTTGATATTATCTTCTTCTGGGTTGCTCGTATGATCATGATGACCATGCACTTCGTGAAAGACGAAGAAGGCAATGCACAAGTACCATTTAAAACCGTTTACATGACAGGTCTTATCCGCGATGAAAACGGCGATAAGATGTCTAAATCGAAAGGTAATGTACTTGATCCTATCGATATGATCGATGGTATCGGCCTTGAAGAATTAGTTGAAAAACGTTGTGGCAACATGATGCAACCTCAACTGGCTAAGAAGATCGAAAAAGCAACGCGTAAAACGTTTGAAGGTGGTATCGAACCCTACGGTACTGATGCCCTACGCTTCACTCTTGCAGCAATGGCATCGACAGGTCGTGATATCAACTGGGATATGAAACGTCTTGAAGGTTACCGTAACTTCTGTAACAAACTATGGAACGCAAGTCGTTACGTATTGATGAACACAGAAGAGCACGATTGTGGCATGGCTGAAGGTGCAGAGCTTGAGTTCTCACTAGCTGACCAATGGATCACTTCTCAGTTTGAAGTTGCAGCGAAAGAGTTTAATGCTCACCTAGACAACTACCGTCTAGATATGGCAGCGAACACTCTGTATGAATTCATCTGGAACCAATTCTGTGACTGGTATTTAGAACTAACTAAACCGGTTCTTTGGAAAGGTACTGAAGCACAACAACGTGCAACTCGTTATACATTGATCACGGTTCTTGAAAAGACATTACGTCTTGCTCACCCTATTCTTCCTTACATCACTGAATCAATCTGGCAGAGCGTTAAGCCATTAGTTGATGGTGTGGAAGGCGAAACCATCATGACTCAAGCATTACCTCAGTTTAATGAAGAAAACTTCAATGCTGATGTTGTTGCTGATCTTGAGTGGGTTAAAGCATTCATTACAAGCATCCGTAATTTACGTGCAGAATACGACATAGCGCCAAGCAAAGGCTTAGACGTAATGATTAAAGTGGCTGATGAGAAAGACGCAGCGCGTATTAAGGCAAATGAGATTGTACTAACGTCTCTAGCAAAACTAGACAGTATTAAGGTTCTTTCTGACAATGAAGAGACGCCTGCATGTGCGACTTCTCTTGTTGGTAAATCTGAATTGATGATCCCAATGGCGGGTCTTATTGACAAAGATGCAGAACTTGCTCGTTTAGATAAAGAAGTAGCGAAAATCCAAGGCGAGATTAAACGTATCGAAGGTAAATTAGGTAACGAAGGTTTCGTTGCTAAAGCCCCTGAAGTTGTTATCGCTAAAGAACGCGAAAAGCTAGATGGTTATAACGAAACTCTTGTTAAGCTAGAAGCACAAAAAGAAACGATTGCGGCACTATAAGTAAGCCTTTTATCTTTATTAGGTTGATATTATCGTAATGCATAAAAAAGGCCGATGTTATGCATCGGCCTTTTTATTATCTGTTCTTTTTCGCAATCAAAAGATAATACCAATACAGATGATTACGAGCATTACTATAAATTCACTAAAATGACTTACAAAGGAAAGTGAATCACATTTTCTGTTCGACATAAGCCAATTTCAAGCTCATGGTGCTGACCATCGAGTATAACGTCGATTACATAGAGATCATCTGAGTTTTGCATTTGATCATCCCAATATTTTGGCGCTTCTACTTGGAATAACGCCGACACATGATCACTTCTTACATCCACAGGAAGCGTCAATGTCATGCCATCAAACTTAATACTGGCAGAAATAAGATTGGGTTTATACGTATGGAAACGCACGTCTACTTTTAACTCACAACCATGGTGCCAAATTTGTTCGATACTAATATGATTTAAAGAAAGGTGTGGGATAGGCTGAAAAAAACAAACACCAAAAACTCCAATATCATCTTTTATATCAATACTTTGCACTGCACCAAAACGGCGATAATACGCTTGATTTATTTCGCAAACACCGCTGACTTCATTATCATCTAACAACCAGTCTTCATCGTCTTCTTCTAGAAAAAGAATTTCAAAACGATTGCCTCCTAACTGTAAGTATTCTTTGATGTCCTTACGATAACGCGTCATCAATTCATTACAATCAAATACCGCTACACCGTTAATTCTGACTTCAGCATAACGAGAAACACCACTCATCACTAACTCTATCGCAGGGTAGCTCAGTAAGGTTTCATCCACATCAAAAAAACGCATCAAGTGCCACTCTTGATGATTTGCATCTTCGACAGAAAGCACATCATAAGCGGATGCTACACCTTGTTGGATCGGAATATCTTTAATCGGTAGGCTTGTATCTGTTAATGGTGATAGCTGCCATAAGGCCTTTTCCCCATTAAGTAGAATTCTTGAGTTCATTGCTATATTCATCCCTAAAAAAATGCCCCAGTATCTGTTTATCAACAGGCCTAGGGCATTATCTTTTATTACCGTACTACGGTAATGTTATTCGTCGTCACCATCTTCAATAACGTCATACTCAGCGTCTTCGCCTTCGTAGTATGTACCCCAACCATCATAGATAATGTCGAATTTCTCAGCGATCAGAACTAATTTCTCTACTTGAGAGTCAATCACGTCAGCATCTAATGCACAATCCATCACTGCATCACAGCAAAGAATTTTAGCACCGTTTTCATCTTCAAGTTCTTCTGCTTCTAATACTTCAAAACCCATTTTAAATGCTTCAACAACGGCATTTTCAAGCGCTTTAAAGTCTTCAGCCATCAAGTGGTGCTCGATAGCATACAGTGCTTCAGGCTCACTTCCGTCAGCTTTTAGCGACTCAATAATTTCACGCGTTTCTATTTTTTGAAATTCAAGAAATTGTTCAACTGATAGATATTCGTCTTCTTGAGACATAGTAAGGCTCCACACTGTATAAAATAATAAAAATTAACTTAAGCATTATAGCCTGCCCAATCCAAATTCCCTAGCACTTCAATAATTAAAGAAATAATACTTTCTATACGGTATTATTTCTCTTATAGCAGTAAATATTAGAAAGGAATCTTATGAGTAAGCTATTTGTTGGCTCCGAAATTGGCCAACTTCGTCGTGTCATTCTCCATCGTCCAGAGCGAGCATTAAGCCATTTAACGCCAACCAACTGCCACAACCTTCTTTTTGATGATGTCCTCTCCGTTGAAAAAGCGCTTCATGAACACGATCAATTTGTTGCCACACTTAGACAGCAAGATGTTGAAGTCTTATTACTTCAAGATTTACTCGAAGAGACGCTCGCTCATCCAGAAGCGAAACAATGGTTATTAAGGCATCAAATTTCTCATTATCGTTTTGGTCCAACCTTTGCTAATCAAATTAGGGTTTTTCTACTCGAAAAAAACAACAAAGAGCTCGCCTCAATTTTATTGGGAGGATTAGCATTTATTGAATTACCATTCAAAGCGCCTTCAATGCTTCAACAATTGAGTGACCCGTTTGATTTTGTTATCGACCCGCTTCCTAATCATTTATTTACTCGTGATACTTCATGTTGGATTTATGGTGGCGTTTCAATCAATCCCATGGCAAAAGCCGCTCGTAAAAGAGAATCCAACCATTTACGAGCCATTTATAAATGGCATCCTTTGTTTTCAAATCAATCCTTCCCTCGTTATTTTGGGGATGAAAATCGCCACTACGATAACGCGACGATAGAAGGTGGGGATGTATTGATCATAGGCAAAGGAAATGTACTTGTTGGGATCTCAGAGCGAACAACCCCACAAGGTATTGAAAACCTAGCAAAACAGCTTTTCAGAACAGAACAAGCCAAACAAGTTATCGCGATTAAACTGCCTGAAAACCGATCTTGTATGCATTTAGATACGGTAATGACACACATGGACCATAATGTATTTTCAGTATATCCACGAGTTATCGATAAAAAGATGCCTTGCTGGTCAATCACTCCCTGTGGAGAGCAACAATTAGCCATTCAAGAAAGGCCTAATTTTGAACGCTCACTAATGCAGGCATTAGAACTCGACTCTCTTAATATTATTACCACCGGTGGGGATAGTTACGAAGCGGAACGAGAGCAATGGCATGATGCCAATAATGTGCTCACAATTAAACCAGGCGTTGTCGTCGCGTATGAACGTAATGTCTACACCAATGAAAAATACGATAAAGCGGGTATTACTGTTCTACCAATAATGGGGGATGAATTAGGTCGAGGTAGAGGAGGTGCTCGCTGCATGAGCTGCCCAATAGAAAGAGATGGTATTTAATAAAACCCACAAAACAATAAAAATATATATTCACATTTAATGCATTTATATGTTTAAATGGATTTTCAGATTTGGCACAACACCAAGGAGCATGGTATGGCTTTTAATTTACGTAATAGAAACTTTCTTAAACTGTTGGATTTCACACCTAAAGAAATTCAGCATTTACTCGATTTATCTGCTGATTTAAAAAAAGCAAAATACGCAGGTTATGAACAACCGCGTTTATCGGGTAAAAATATTGCGCTTATTTTTGAAAAGTCATCCACTCGAACTCGATGCGCTTTTGAAGTCGCTGCCTTTGATCAAGGAGCTAACGTCACTTATCTTGGGCCTTCTGGATCTCAAATTGGTCATAAAGAATCAATGAAAGATACAGCTCGTGTATTAGGCCGTATGTATGATGGCATTGAATATCGTGGCTTTGGGCAATCGATTGTTGAAGAGCTTGGTAAATACGCAGGGGTTCCAGTATGGAATGGGCTCACTGATGAATTTCATCCAACTCAAATTCTCGCTGATTTCCTTACTATGCAAGAATACGCAGAAGGTAAGCAATTAAATCAAATCAAATTTGCCTACCTTGGGGATGCCCGCAATAACATGGGTAACTCACTAATGGTAGGGGCAGCGAAAATGGGCATGGAGATCCGTCTCGTTGCACCAAAACAATTTTGGCCAGAAGATACGCTAGTAACACAATGCCAAGAAATTGCGAGTCAAACAGGCGCTAAAATCATTCTAACCGAAGACGTAACAACGGGTGTTGAAGGGTGTGATTTTTTATATACCGATGTTTGGGTTTCTATGGGCGAAGCCCCTGAAGCTTGGGATGAACGTGTCGCTCTGATGACGCCATATCAAATCAATATGAACGTAATAAAAGCCACTAATAACCCCAATGTTAAATTCATGCATTGTTTACCTGCCTTCCATAATGATGAAACAGCTCTAGGTAAAGAGATAGCAGAAAAATACGGGATGAATGGGTTAGAAGTGACCGATGAAGTTTTTGAATCGGATTACTCCATTGTATTTGATGAAGCCGAAAATCGCATGCACACAATAAAAGCTATAATGGTCGCAACTCTAGGCCAGTAAATCTAAGATACCGAATAAGAACAAGAATAATCAAAAGAAGTTTGATGCAAACGCTTGCTTAGGATTTTGATACGAGTATAATTTCGCGCAATTTACTAGGAAATTATGATGTTATTAACTTATCTTCATACAGCGGTCGACCGAGTATCTGCACTCCCTACGTGCGGTGGTCCCCTATTTTTTGAGTTTCCTAATTACCGATATTTTTAAAGCCTCCTATTTTATAGGGGGCTTTTTTTTGATTTCAATATGATAAATAAAAGGGAAGAGAGACTATGGCTAACTCGCTATATCAAAAACATATCATTTCTATTCCAGAGCTATCTCGCGAAGAGTTAGAGCTGATTGTGGAAACGGCAGGTAATATAAAAAAAGAACCTCAACCTGATTTGTTAAAAAACAAAGTGATTGCGAGCTGCTTTTTTGAAGCATCCACGCGAACGCGTCTTTCTTTCGAAACAGCCATTCAACGCTTAGGTGGATCTGTCATTGGTTTTGATAGTGCAGGAAATACTTCCCTTGCTCAAAAAGGTGAGACGCTAGCCGATTCAGTTCAAATCATTGCATCTTATGCTGATGCTTATGTTATGCGTCACCCTAGAGAAGGTGCAGCACGTCTTGCTTCTGAGTTTTCAAACGGCACCCCGGTAATTAATGCAGGAGATGGTGCAAACCAACACCCAACTCAGACCCTCTTGGATCTTTATACTATCTACGAAACTCAAGGACGCTTAGATAATCTAAATATCGCTTTTGTTGGTGATTTAAAATATGGCCGAACGGTTCACTCTTTAACTCAAGCATTAGCCAAGTTTAATGGCGTTAAATTCTTTTTTATCGCTCCAGAAGTATTAGCGATGCCTGATTACATTTGTGAAGAGTTAGATGAACTTGGTATTGAATACCAACTGCTAAATAGCATGGAAGAAGCCATTCCTGAACTCGATATTCTGTACATGACTCGAGTTCAAAAAGAGCGCTTTGATGAATCAGAATACGCACACATTAAGTCTGCATACATCTTATCTGCCTCGGATCTAAAACCTGCACGTGAAAACCTAAAAGTGCTTCACCCTCTTCCTCGTATTGATGAAATTAATATCGACGTCGATAAAACACCACACGCGTATTATTTCCAACAAGCTGAAAATGGGGTTTATGCTCGCCAAGCATTACTTGCTCTTGTTTTGAATGAATCACTATAAGGAAGAAAATCAAATGTCGAATAAAACTGAATTACGTGTTGAAGCAATCAAAAACGGCACCGTTATCGATCACATTCCTGCAAATATTGGTGTGAAAGTTCTTAAATTGTTCCAAATGGACAAAACAGCAGAGCGTGTGACCATTGGCTTAAACTTACCGTCTTCAGCGCTTGGCTCAAAAGATTTACTGAAAATAGAAAATACATTTGTCACACCAGAACAAGCGAGTAAATTGGCGTTGTATGCACCACACGCAACCGTTAATCAAATTGAGAACTATGAAGTCGTTAAAAAGATACCGCTAATTCTTCCTAAGCAAATCACAGGGGTATTTGAGTGTCCGAACAGCAATTGCATTACTCATGGTGAGCCAGTAGATAGCAGCTTTAAAGTGATTGCTAAAAAAGGAAACATCCATCTGAAGTGCAAATATTGTGAAAAAGTATACTCTCAAGAAGTCGTGACCGATTTACATTAAGTAGACGACAACGAAAGTGAATTAAATTGCCTTCATCTTCTCTGCCTCGATATTCTCGGGGCTGTTTTCTTATCCGCATTTGTTTTATATTGAGTTTATCGGTGAGCTTAAGTTCACTTCATTCAAAAAGGAATAGATCATGACTAAAGTACTTCATACAGATAACGCTCCAGCGGCAATTGGTCCATACATTCAAGGTGTTGATCTTGGTAGTATGGTACTGACTTCTGGCCAAATCCCTGTTAATCCTGCAACAGGTGAAGTATCTGATGATATCGCAGAGCAAGCACGCCAATCTCTTGAGAATGTGAAAGCCGTTATTGAATCTTCAGGCCTAACGGTTTCTGATATCGTGAAAATGACGGTATTTGTGAAAGACTTAAATGACTTTGGTACAGTAAACGAAGTGTACGGCAACTTTTTTGATGAACATAACGTAGCAAATTACCCTGCTCGTTCTTGCGTTGAAGTTGCGCGTCTTCCAAAAGATGTTGGTATCGAAATTGAAGCTATTGCTGTTCGTAAATAACATTAACAAGCAATAAATGAAATCAGATAAGGCAGACTTAATGAAAAGTACCTGCCTTATTTTTTATCCAAAAATTGGATTACTTTCGAATACACCGTTTCAAACCAAACAGAAAATACAGTAGGGCTTACTGCTAACGTCTGCTTAATTTTAGTTTCACTCCACCACTGAATGTCACTGACTTCTTCCGGGTTAAGTTCAAACCTAACATCAGGCGTATTCGCTAATAAGATATAATCTTGTTCATGCTCACTCAATCCATTTTCTAATTCGGCTTGATAGATAAACCAACCCAAATTATCAAATTGTTCGGCCTGAATTCCAGTAATACCAATCTCTTCAGCCAAACGACGAACACCTGCAGAGTCAATAGCTTCATTCACTCGGGGGTGAGAGCAGCACGTATTACTCCATTTCCCTTTGCTGTGATATTTACATTCAGCTCGTTTCTGCAAAAGAAACTCTCTGCCCTCTTTTGTTTCACGGTAAAGCAAAACCGAAAATGCTAAATGCAGTAATCCTTTTTTATGTGCTTCTAATTTTTCCATGGTGCCAATGGCATCACCTTGCTCATTAACAAGGACAACTTCTTCTTTCATTATTTCTTCTACACATCAAAATAAAAAGGGTACACGGAGATCCGTATACCCTTAAAAATAATTATAAAATTTAAGCTTGGTTGCGTTCTGCAACTTCTTTGTTTAATTCTTCTAGCTTAACTTTCATTTGTTCACGACATTCATTCGCTAATTCACGAACGTTCGCTTTCGTGTAACCATCAAGGCTTACTGGCGGTAAAATTTCGACAATAACCACACCGTTATCCCAACGATTTAGTTTTACGCCTTCCGTATTACTACACACAATCGGAGTCACTGGAACATCAGCAGCGATAGCCGCATGAAATGCACCCGTTTTAAATGGCAATAAACCACGACCACGAGAACGCGTTCCTTCTGGGAACATCCATACAGAGACATTACGTTTCTTAATATTGTCCGCAACTTGTGAAATCGTACCTACCGCTTTACTGCGATTATTACGGTCAATAAGAATATTACCGGTGATCCAATACAGTTGACCAAACAACGGCATCCACGCGATGCTTTTTTTACCTACCGTCACTGTTCTTGGTTGAATTGCCCCAGAGACAGTAAACAAATCCCAGCTATTTTGATGGTTTGCGATGTATAAACTTGGTCCTGAATTTTTAACACTTTCAGGAACTCGCACTTCAAGTTTAATACCAAATACTCGCGACATACGAGCAAACCAAAGACCAAAAGTATAAACGTGTTTTGGGTTACGTGGGCTTAATAAACAATAACCACAGCCAAATACAAACGTAAAGACAGCAAAGATAGCCAAAGCAATCAGGCGTAACAATGCAATCATAAGTGTTTCTCCTAAAATATATACATTCCACTCAATATCTAATTCAGTGTACTTATATTACAAACAATAAAAAACCGGGTCATATATACCCGGTTTCCACTTTAGTACTGATGTAGCCGAAATAATCGTGAAGATTATAATTCGCTACTGCGAACTCTTTCGATATTCGCGCCTAATGCGGTTAACTTGTCTTCGATCTTATCATAACCACGGTCGATATGATAAATACGATCAACAATTGTTTCACCTTTTGCTATACAACCTGCGATAACAAGGCTTGCAGAGGCTCTTAAATCTGTGGCCATTACTTGAGCGCCACTTAAACCATCAGTATCACCACAAATAGCAGTATTACCTTCAATCTCAGCGTGAGCACCCATGCGTTGTAATTCAGGAATGTGCATGAAACGGTTTTCAAAAATCGTTTCAGTAATAATACCTGGACCTTTCGCCATCATATTTAACAATGTGAATTGCGCTTGCATGTCTGTTGGAAATGCAGGATGTGGAGCCGTACGGATATTTACCGCTTTTAGCTCTCGGCCTGTCATGTCTAAACTGATCCAGTCTTCACCAGATTCAACTTTAGCGCCCGCTTCTTCAAGCTTAGCCAAAACAGATTCAAGTAGGCTCGCTTTCGTATTTTTACATACGACTTTACCGCCAGAGACAGCTGCAGCAACAAGGAACGTCCCCGTTTCTATACGATCGGCAACCACTTCATGATAGCCACCACCAAGACGTTCAACGCCTTCAATAGTAATCGTATCGGTTCCCATCCCTGATACTTTTGCACCAATAGCATTAAGGAAATGAGCCGTATCTACAATCTCAGGTTCACGCGCTGCGTTTTCTAAAATAGTAGTGCCTTCAGCCAAAGTCGCGGCACACATAACTGTAATGGTTGCGCCAACACTGACTTTATCCATAACGATGTGCGCGCCTTTTAAGCGGCCATCAACTTCAGCTTTAACGTAACCGTCTTCAAGCTTAATAGTTGCACCCAGTTGCTCAAGACCGTGAATATGCAGATCAACAGGACGAGCCCCAATAGCACAACCACCAGGTAAAGATACTTGGCCTTTACCAAAGCGAGCAACCAATGGACCGAGAGCCCAAATTGATGCACGCATCGTTTTAACTAAATCATACGGTGCACAAAAGTTATTAACTTCGCTTGCATCAATATGAACTGAACCATTACGAGAAACCTTAGCGCCTAAGCGTTGCAGTAACTCTATCGTTGTATCAACATCACGAAGTTTAGGAACATTGGCAACTTCTACTGGCTCTTCAGCAAGTAATGCAGCGAATAAAATTGGTAGTGCAGCATTTTTTGCACCAGAAATCGTAACCTCTCCTGAAAGTGGTTTATCGCTTCCTTGAATTCGGAACTTATACATTCAAAAGGCCTCTTAGAATAAGCTATTTAATTTTTTATCACGTGCCCACTCTTCCGGAGTAAACGCTTTGATTGATAGAGCGTGAATAGTATTTGTTGAGATGTGTTCCATCAAAGGTCCATAGATGGTTTGTTGCTTTTTAACTCTGTTCATTCCATTGAACGATTCATCCACAGCAATAACTTCAAAATGGCTTCCTTCACCTTTAACGTGAATCTCTTGAAGTTGAAGTGCTGCGTCTAATAATTCTTTAATCTCGGCGCTATCCATTACTCTACCTTTTGCGTTATTAAGTGATCAGCAAACAATGATTCCACATTACTTAATTGAATTAAAGTAATGAGCTGATCAGGGACGAAAGCAAGCATTATATGACAGTTTTGTTTTTTTGCATGCTCTATTAGGTGTAAAAGTAACACAACACCTGCTGAGTCAATACGATTAACGTGAGTTAAGTCTACCTTTACTTGCTCAAGTTTAGGTTTCCATTCTGTCAATTTATTCCAAAGATTAGGCACAGTCTCACGATCAAGCGCCCCTTTGAAGCTAATTTCATCAGATTTTGCCTCACATAAATCCATTTCGCTCATTACTTACTTCCTTCTAAGCGAATAGGTTGAGCGGCTAATGAGGTTAATTCTTTACTGACTGACTCAATGCCTTCTTTACGAATCTTAGCACTCCATTCAGATTGCTTTGTCGATAATAAGCTCACGCCTTCCGCTACCATATCAAATGCTTGCCATTCTGATGTTTTCTTATTCTTACGTAATTTAAAATCTACTTTTACCGTTGGACGAGCTGAATCAAGAATATCAACACGAACACTAATGATAGATTTTTTTTCTGAAATCGCTTTTGGCTTCTCTAATACGATTTTTTGATCAGTATATAACGTTCATACTTGTGCGTATGACGACACGAGGTAACCACGAAAAGCCGTTACAAATTGTTCTCTTTCTTCTGCCGTGGTTTTCTTTAGATGAGGCCCAAGTAATTTATACGCGGCATATTTTACATTAACGTACGGCATCAATTCTTCTTCAACGACCGTTTTTAATATATTGGGGTCTTTTTGAATAGCGACTTGCTCTGCTTTTAATCGAGCAAAAGTATCTTCAGAGACTTTTGTCATCATTTCATAAGGTTTAGTTTTATCAATCGGTTCAGCTTGAGCGACACCAATAAAAAGGGAAAGTATGATCCCTACGATTTTCATCCCTAACTTCATTACTTATCCTCACTTTTCTCTGATGAATCACCACCAATGCTATACAGCACTTGCCCTATCATATCTTCTAATACTAATGCTGATTTGGTGTCTTCAATGTAGTCACCCTCACCAAGCATATCAATGTCTTCATCAATAAAACCAGGAACGATACCTACATATTGTTCACCAATTAATCCTGCTGTTAAAATTTGTGCCGCAGAAGTTTCAGGAAATTGGCCAAATTGCTTATCAATTTGCATACTGACAACCGGTAAGTAGCTTTCGATATCTAATGTAATACCGGAAACGCGGCCGACAACAACGCCCCCGATTTTAACCGGTGAGCGAGACTTTAAGCTGCCAATATTATCGAACTGTGCATTAATAGTGTAGTACTCACCACTGCCACCACTACGAACATCGGCCACTTTTAGTAGCAACATTAATAACGCTGCCGCGCCAGCCAAAACAAAAAATCCAACTAATAATTCTATTTTACGTGTTTGCTGCATGATTAATTCCCAAACATCAGTGCTGTAAGCACAAAATCAATACCTAATACCGCCAGTGACGAATGCACTACCGTTCGTGTTGTTGCTAATGAGATCCCTTCTGACGTTGGGGTCGCATCATAGCCATTAAATAAAGCAATCCATGTCACGACAAACGCAAACACAACACACTTAATTAAACTGTTAACAATGTCGTGGCGTACATCGACCGATGCTTGCATTACTGACCAAAAGCTTCCGTGATCAATACCTTTCCATTCAACACCAACAATTTGCCCACCCCATATACCTACAGCCATAAAAATCATCGCCAGTAATGGCATTGAAATAACACCCGCCCATAAGCGTGGGGCAATAATACGACGCAAAGGATCTATCGCCATCATTTCCATACTAGACAACTGCTCAGTCGTTTTCATTAACCCTATTTCTGCCGTTAATGCGGAGCCGGCACGCCCAGCAAATAAGAGTGCGGTAACCACAGGGCCTAATTCACGTAATAACGAAAGTGACACCAATTGGCCGAGACTGGTTTCTGCACCGTAATCGACTAAAATCACATAACCTTGAAGGCTTATCACCATGCCGATAAACAGCCCAGAGACCACGATAATAACAAGCGATAACACACCGACTGAATACAGCTGTTGCAATAATAATGGAAACATTCTTACGGGTTGAGGCTTTGCAATGATCGCTCCAAAAAGCATAAAAGTCGCTCGACCAATAGCTTCACACGTTGAAAGCGCTCGCTTACCAATATTTTCAACAAATAAGATTAAAGAGAAATTACTCACCAGAAAATAACTCCTCAGCTAATGGTTTCGACGGAAAGCGAAAAGGAACGGGTCCGTCAGAGCGGCCATCTAAAAATTGTCGTACTTGAGGGTCTGGATTATTTTCTAGCTCGAAAGGAGAACCTTGAGCAATAATTTTACCGTTAGCCAATAAATAGACATGATCAGCAATACTCATGACTTCAGGAACATCATGAGAAACAACAACCGAAGTTAACCCTAATGCGTCATTCAAATTACGAATTAGCTCAACCAAAACACCCATAGTGATGGGATCTTGCCCAACAAAGGGTTCATCGTACATGATCAAATCAGGATCTAACGCGATGGCTCGCGCCAATGCAGCACGACGCGCCATACCACCAGACAATTCGCTTGGCATTAATTCTGAAGCCCCACGTAAACCCACCGCTTCTAACTTCAATAACACCAATGTTCGAATAAATTCTTCTGATAATTGAGTATGCTCACGCAATGGAAAAGCCACATTATCAAACACATTCATGTCGGTAAATAGAGCCCCAGATTGAAACAGCATCCCCATTTTTTTTCGGGCTAAATACAGGGCTTTTCGTCCCAATTTAGGAATATTCCACCCTTCAAAATGTATATCGCCTGATTCGGGTAAAATCTGTCCGCCAATCAAGCGCAACAACGTTGTTTTACCTATCCCAGAAGGCCCCATAATTGCGGTTATTTTGCCTTTTGGAACAAACAAACTAATATCATCAAAAATAACTCGATTTCCTCGTCTAAAGGTTAAGTTATCTACTTTTACTAAAATGGGCTGTGTATCCATATCACCACTTATTCATTTAAAACCATTCACCCTACGTATTAATGAAGTATACGTGAACTGGTTATAGTCTCTATGATTTTTTCCTTTAACTTAGAAACCACCATTTAAAGACAACCTTTTTCCTTTCTTTTTTGTCATATAAACGTCAAAATTAGGGGTTAACTATAATAATCATCATTACAAAAGGAAATTAATACAATGACAGAGCTGCTTATGCCATCTCTACTTCTTGTCGTAGGACTCTCTTTACTTGTTTGGGGCGCCGATAAATTGGTATTTGGTTCTGCCGCATTAGCGAAGAACTATGGTATCTCTCCCCTTGTCATTGGTATGACTATATTAGCGATGGGTTCATCTGCCCCAGAAATGATGGTTTCTGCTGCTGCCGCCCTAGATGGAAAAACAGACACCGCTGTTGGTAATGTCATTGGCTCTAACATCGCTAACATTGCATTAATTTTAGGTATTACTGCCTTAATTAAACCATTAGCCATTAGCTCTGGCATCATTCGCCGTGAATTACCTCTGATGTTGATCGTAACATTATTGGCTGGTGGCATCATGTATGATAATTACCTAGGATTTAATGAAGGTATTTTACTTGTTGCTCTTTTCATCGCTTTTATTCTTGCGATGTTATATATCAGCCGTAAAGAACAACCCAATGGTGACACACTACTTAATGAGCAAGAATCAGAGATCCCTGATGGTGTTCCTAACGGAAAAGCGATTTTCTGGGTCGTTGTTGGCCTTGCACTGTTACCATTAGGCGCAAATATGCTGATTGATAACGCGGTTATTATTGCAAAACATTTTGGTATGAGTGATTTAGTTATTGGTTTAACAATTATTGCTATCGGAACAAGTCTTCCTGAACTTGCCGCATCTGTTGCGGGTGTATTGAAAGGCGAAGATGACATGGCTGTTGGTAACATTATTGGTTCTAACGTATTCAATATTCTTGCCGTTATGGGGATCCCTGCACTTCTACACCCATCAAGTATCAGTGAATATATTATGAGCCGTGACTTCTACGTAATGTTAGGCGTTTCTGTTTTACTTCTTATTATGGCGTTGGGTAAAAGTCGCAGTATTAACCGTATTGAAGGTGGT
The DNA here is from genome assembly GCF_001691055.1 of Aliivibrio logei. Taxonomy (NCBI): domain Bacteria; kingdom Pseudomonadati; phylum Pseudomonadota; class Gammaproteobacteria; order Vibrionales; family Vibrionaceae; genus Aliivibrio; species Aliivibrio logei. The sequence goes on along the minus strand of NZ_MAJU01000013.1, from coordinate 70,782 downwards.
ATTTTAGTGACGTGTTTCCTTATATATCAAGGATTCCTTTTCTACACGATGTAATCATCTACCCCGTTTAATAGAAAAATAGGTAGGTTAGTTAATAAAAAACACTTTATTAATTAGCTACCTATCTATTTTTTACCTCCCCCTCCTTATAACTACCTCCGCAGCCTTGAACTACCTCTGGTATATGGCATAATAATTGTATACGCTATTCATCTAAACCATACATCTGCTATAACCAAAATAAAGGTGGTAACCCGATGGCAACTCAGTTTGATTTCTGCAAAGCAGGAAAGAATGTTCTTCAAATTGAAATTGATGCACTTACCCAACTGAACAATTACATCAATGATGATTTTACTAAAGCATGTCAATTAATGCTGGAATGCAAACGTAAAGTCGTTGTAATGGGAATGGGGAAATCGGGACACATAGGCAAAAAGATAGCAGCGACATTGGCAAGTACAGGTACTCCCTCTTTCTTTGTGCATCCAGGCGAAGCAAGTCATGGCGATTTAGGCATGATAGAAAAAGGGGATGTCATTTTGGCTATATCAAACTCAGGAGAAGCGGCCGAAATATTAGCGCTTCTGCCTGTCATTAAACGCCAAGGTATTACGTTAATCACCATGACAAGCAAATCAAGCTCAAGCATGGCAAACGTGGCAGATGTAAATCTACTCATCACCGTTCCACAAGAAGCATGCCCGCTTGCTTTGGCTCCAACATCTAGCACAACAGCAACGCTAGTCATGGGGGATGCATTAGCAATGGCTCTTTTAGAAGCTCGTGGATTCACCTCTGATGACTTTGCACTATCTCACCCGGGTGGTGCTCTTGGTCGTAAGTTATTACTTCATCTTGCAGATATCATGCACACAGACGATGAATTACCAATGGTAACGTCAGACGCATTAATTAAAACGGCCTTATTAGAAGTCTCAGAAAAAGGCCTCGGTATGACCGCTATCGTTGATGAAAACCAAAAAGTGATTGGCATCTTTACCGATGGTGATTTACGTCGCCTTCTGGATAATCGCATTGACATTCACACACAAACCATTGGTGAAGTTATGGCTCATACTCCTTCAGTTGCAAGCCCTAATTTATTGGCTGTTGAAGGGCTAAACCTAATGCAAGATAAAAAAATTAATGGCTTATTGCTATGCGATGAAAACAATCGCTTAGTCGGCGCATTGAATATGCATGACCTTCTAAAAGCAGGAGTAATGTAATGCCAACCATGATCGAAACCCTTTATGGTGAAGTTGAAGAATCAATCTTCTCTATCGCTAAAACAATAAAACTGCTCATTTGTGATGTTGATGGTGTCTTTTCTGACGGCCTTGTTTATATGGGCAATGACGGTGAAGAATTAAAAACCTTTCATACTCGCGATGGATATGGTGTTAAATCATTAATGTCCGCGGGTGTTGAAGTTGCAATTATTACAGGACGCAACTCTCAAATTGTAGAAAATAGAATGAGAGCACTTGGTATTTCACTTATCTACCAAGGCCAAGACAATAAATTACAAGCATATGAAGATATTTTAACTAAACTCAACATAGCACCTGAACATACGGGTTACATCGGTGATGATCTGATCGATTGGCCCGTAATGGAAAAGGTGGCACTTAAAGTCTCCGTTGCCGATGGTCATCCCCTACTGGTTAAACGTGCAAACTATGTGACAACAATTAAAGGCGGTCACGGTGCGGTTCGTGAAGTAAGCGACCTTATCTTGGAAGCAAAAGGGGAATTAGAGCAACATAAAGGCTTAAGTATATGACCCTAAGACACCTTTTTATGACCTTATTGTTATTGATCGCAAGTTGGTCAGGCTATTACTTGTATTATGAATACGCAAAAAGCGAACAACAAGTAATTCCTGACCTACAAACGCCTGTTTTTACAGGTAAAAATGTCAGTAATAATAACTATGATGAAAATGGCGTTCGCAATTACCAAATAAATGCAAAAGCACTTGCTCGCTTTGCTCAAACAGGTAACACCGATTTTACCGTACCTCATTTGTTCGTATTTAAAGAAGGCAAAGTAAAAGAATGGGAAATAATTTCAGATGTTGGTGTCCTAAATGAAGATCATACCCTCTATTTAACAGGAAACGTCATTATCAAAAACCTGTTACCTGAAGCTGCCTTTGACACCATGACAACTGACAGCATGACGATCGAACTTACCACAAAAGATTTTATGACAGATGATGTCGTCAATCTGGTTGGCCCAACTTTCGAAACTACTGGTGTAGGAATGAAAGGTAATTTCACTAGCCAACAAACGACCCTATTAGAGAATGTACAAGGTATCTATGAAGCTTTCACACGTTAGTCTACTTGCCGGTTTATTATTCAGTTCTTCAAGTTGGGCATTGAGCACCGATACAGAACAACCGATCCATATTAATTCAGACACTCAAAACTTTGATATGCAAAGTAACAGAGTGACCTTCAACGGTGATGTTACTTTAAAGCAAGGCAGCATTAAGATATTTGCAGATAAACTCATTGTTATACGTCCTCAAGGCCAAGAAGGCAGAGAAATTCTTGAAGCGTATGGAAAACCCGCTCGTTTTAGTCAATTAACCGATGACGGTAAAACACTGAAAGGGAAAGCAAATAAATTACGTTATGAGTTAGAAAATGAATTTCTAACAATGACGGATAATGCAGAACTAACCCAAGACGACAGTGTTATTCAGGGTAAAGTGATTACCTATAATATGAAGACACAAAAGTTAATTGCGGATGGTGGTAAAGACGAACGAGTCACTACTATTCTCCAACCTAGTCAATTAAATAAAAAACAATAATTATGGCCATATTAGAAGCAAAAAACCTCGCAAAAACATACGGCAGCCGTAAAGTCGTTTCTGATGTAAGCCTAACGGTTGAATCAGGGAAAATTGTTGGCCTTCTTGGCCCTAACGGCGCGGGTAAAACAACGTCTTTCTATATGATTGTTGGTCTAGTGTCTCGCGATGAAGGCTCTATCACTATTGATGGTGTCGATATTTCACTTCAACCGATGCATAACCGTTCAAAAATGGGCATTGGCTATTTACCTCAAGAAGCGTCTATTTTTAGAAAACTGTCCGTATTCGATAACATCATGGCAGTGCTTCAAACTCGCAAGGATTTATCTAAAGCAGAACGCTTGGATAAACTTGAGGAGTTATTGGATGAATTTAATATTCAGCACATTCGCAACAGCAACGGTATGGCTCTTTCTGGTGGCGAACGTCGTCGAGTTGAAATCGCTCGTGCATTAGCAGCAAATCCAAAGTTCATTTTACTTGATGAACCTTTTGCCGGTGTTGATCCTATTTCTGTAATCGACATCAAAAAAATCATTCAACATTTAAGAGATCGAGGGTTAGGTGTGTTAATTACAGACCACAACGTTCGTGAAACTCTCGATGTGTGTGAACACGCTTATATCGTAAGCCAAGGTCATATGATTGCAAACGGTACCCCCGAACACGTATTAAATGATGAACATGTAAAACGCGTTTATCTTGGTGATCAATTTAAGTTGTAATGGATTAATAAAGGTATCGCTAAATAATGAAAGCATCTCTTCAGCTAAAAATGGGCCAACAGCTTGCAATGACTCCTCAGTTGCAGCAAGCCATTCGATTATTGCAATTATCGACACTTGACCTGCAGCAAGAGATTCAAGAAGCTCTCGACTCTAACCCTCTTCTTGATGTCGAAGAAGAGCAATTAAGCACGCCTGAAAGTTTACTGTCTCCTGAACCAACACCAGAAAAAGAAACCGCCACAGCAGAACAAGAACCTTCTGTCACTGACAGCAGTGATGTCATTGATAGCAATAATATTTCTGAAGAATTAGAGATGGATGCTAGTTGGGATGATGTTTACAGTGCAAACAGCGGCAGTACTGGATTAGCGATTGATGATGACACCCCATTATACCAAGGTGAAACCACCGAAAGTTTGCAAGATTATTTAATGTGGCAAGCAGAACTAACTCCATTTACGGAAGTCGATCGCGCTATCGCAACCACCATTATTGAGTCATTAGATGAATATGGTTATCTAACCATTAGTTTAGATGACGTACTCGAAAGCATTGGAAATGAAGAAGTCGAGCTCGATGAAGTTGAAGCCGTTCTCAAACGCATTCAACATTTTGACCCTCTCGGCGTCGCTTCTCGAGATCTCGCTGAATGTTTAATGATCCAATTAGCGACCTATCCAGTAGATACTCCTTGGCTACCAGAAACTCAATTAATCTTAACAAAGCATATTAATTTATTAGGTAATCGTGACTACCGACAGTTAGCAAAAGAGACTAAGCTAAAAGAGTGCGATTTAAAACAAGTGATGATGCTTATCCATCAATTGGACCCTCGCCCAGGCAACCGAGTCATCGACACTGATACTGAGTATGTTATTCCTGATGTTTCTGTCTTTAAGCATAATGGAAAATGGGTCGTCACTATAAATCCAGACAGTGTCCCTCGCTTAAAAGTAAATGCTGAATATGCGGCATTAGGAAAAGGCTTAGGCAACAGTCCTGATGGACAATTTATTCGTACGAATTTACAAGAAGCAAAATGGTTAATTAAAAGCTTAGAGAGCAGAAACGAGACTCTGCTCAAAGTTGCACGCTGTATAGTTGAACATCAACAAGATTTCTTCGAGTATGGTGAAGAAGCGATGAAACCAATGGTATTGAATGACATCGCTTTAGACGTTGAAATGCACGAATCCACCATATCGCGCGTAACAACACAAAAATTCATGCATACCCCTCGTGGTATTTTTGAATTGAAATATTTCTTCTCTAGTCATGTTAGTACGGACAGCGGCGGTGAATGCTCATCCACGGCAATCCGGGCACTAGTGAAAAAATTAGTGGCAGCAGAGAATCAAGCCAAGCCACTAAGTGACAGTAAAATTGCGACCTTACTGGCTGAACAAGGCATACAAGTGGCACGACGAACCATTGCTAAATATCGTGAATCACTGGGTATTGCCCCATCAAATCAGCGTAAGCGTTTACTTTAATTAACAGAAAGGAAGTGTTATGCAAATAAACATCACAGGTCAAAACGTCGAACTAACCGATAGCCTTCGTGAGTACGTAGATACTAAATTCCAAAAATTAGAACGTTTTTTTGAACATATTCATAATGTACACGTTGTATTAAAGCTAGAAAAAGTTCACCATGTCGCTGAAGCAACACTTCATGTAAACCAAGGGGACATACACGCTCATTCTGATTCAGAAGATATGTATGCCGCGATTGATGGCTTGGTGGATAAACTTATTCGCCAACTCAATAAACATAAAGAAAAATTAAGTAGTCATTAACATGCAGCTAAGCACCATTCTTTCATTGGATTGTACCAAAAGTGCAGTCCAGTGTACTAGCAAGAAACGCGCACTAGAATTGATCAGTGAAATTGCAGCACCTCAACTGGGTCAAAATCCACAAGCGCTTTTTGAAAGCTTATTAAATCGTGAAAAAATGGGAAGTACAGGCATCGGCAATGGCATTGCTATCCCCCACGGTCGACTTCATAATTGTGATACTGCGGTAGCGGTATTAATCCAATGCCAAGAACCTATAGAGTTCGATTCTATTGATAATCGCCCTGTTGATGTTCTTTTTGCTTTACTTGTTCCTGATGAGCAATGCAAATTACACCTCAAAACACTGTCTAGTGTGGCTGAAAAACTCAATGACAAACAGATCTTACGTCAGCTTCGTCATGCTGAAAGCGATCAAGAGTTGTATCAAATTTTCACATCTGAATAGATTAAAAAGTTAAGGTTATAAACATGAAGCTAATGGTCGTTAGTGGTAATTCAGGCGCCGGTAAATCGGTTGCCCTGCGAGTGTTAGAAGATTTAGGTTATTATTGCGTTGATAATCTACCCGTTGATCTTCTTGCTCAATTTGTTGAATCTATCCAGCACAGTAGTCAGAATGTTGCAGTAAGTGTGGATATCAGAAACTTACCTAAAGACCCTTCATTATTAAAAAACACCTTAACTGAACTCAAAAAATCCCATGATGTCACCGTTATTTTCTTAGATGCTGAAGATAAAGAGCTAATTAAACGTTACAGTGAAACTCGCCGTTTGCACCCCCTCTCTCTCATTGGTGAGCAATGTTCATTAGAACAAGCGGTTGAACTAGAAAAGAGTATTCTTTGCCATTTTAAAGAAGACGCTGATCTCGTATTAGATACGACAAGTAAATCCATTCATGATTTAAGTGAAACACTCCGTTCTCGTATTCTTGGTCGAGAATCAAAAGAATTGGTGATGGTCTTTGAATCATTTGGTTTTAAACACGGCTTACCTACCGATGCAGACTATGTATTTGACGTCCGCTTCTTACCGAACCCACATTGGGAACCGACGTTACGACCAATGACAGGGTTAGATAAGCCCGTTGCAGATTACTTAGAAAAGCACGCTGAAGTCATTCAATTAAAAGAGCAAATACAGCACTTTTTAATGACTTGGTTACCCGCTTTGGAAAAGAATAATCGCAGCTATTTAACCGTCGCAATTGGTTGTACTGGTGGACAACATCGCTCCGTTTACATTACTCAACAACTTGGTGAGTATTTCAAACAGCAAGGCCAGCAAGTTCAAATACGACATAAAACCTTAGAGAGACATTAAGCATGCCTATCTCATCACGTCACCTCCTCATTAAAAACCGCCTCGGATTGCATGCGCGTGCAGCCATTAAATTAGTGGAAATGGCACAAAGTTTTAAGGCAACCATTACGATCACAAATGATGAGAATTTACAGGCAACAGCAGATGGCGTAATGGGACTTCTAATGCTAGATTCAGCTCAAGGTCAATATGTTGATGTCTCAGCGGATGGACCCGATGCAGTACAAGCGCTTAACGCTATTTGCGAACTAATTGAAGCCGGCTTTGATGAAGATGAGTAGATAATACCAATACCATCAACAGTTTGACCTAATCCTCACATAATTCACTTATCGTCCCCTCTAAATTGCGTTACTATTCAGCCCATTATCTAATCTAGATTGTCTATACTCATAATTCGAGTTAACAATCGGTCTTATCCAATAGCCTTAATTCAATGATCTATTTATTACGCAGGGAAACCACCTAAAAGCAAGACAGTGTTGTTTGGTAACTATTTATCCTAGTTACACTATGTCTACGTTGTTATTACGTGATTTAACCAGCAAGAATGTGCAAGTAATTAATATTATTGGAATCCATGGGGGAGAGTATGCAAGAGCTACAAGATTTCGATCAAACCCATCAAACTCTTCAAGAAGTATCTAATGCACTTGATAGTGGGATGTTTGTCCATGTTCGTCGTTTATTACAAGACATGGAACCCGAGGATATTGCCCATTTATTAGAAGCTTCACCGAGGAAGAGCCGTAACGTATTATGGCAACTGACCGATCCTGAAGATTATGGCGAGATCCTCGATGAGCTGTCTGAAGATGTAAAAGACGGCATCGTCTCTAGAATGAATCCTGAGAGCATTGCAGAAGCAACCGAAGGCATGGAGACAGATGATGTCGCTTATGTCCTTCGTAGCTTACCCAACGACCTCTCACGAGAAATATTAAGCCAAATGGACACGGTAGATCGCTTCCGTGTTGAAACTGCCCTATCTTATCCAGAAGATACCGCTGGCGGTATGATGAACACCGATTTCATCACCATTAGAGCGGATGTAGAGATCGACGTAGTTTTACGTTATCTGCGCATGAAAGGCGACCTTCCTGAATCAACCGATGCTTTGTATGTACTTGACGAAGAAAGCCGATTAATTGGCCACCTTTCGTTGACGACATTATTAACCACTCAACAAGACACTTTAGTTAGTGATGTCATGAGTGATGCTGATGAAGCCATTCCTGTAAATACGGATGACGGTGAGGTAGCAAATCTCTTTGAACGTCGTAACTGGGTTTCTGCTCCTGTCGTGGATGAAAATCACTTACTTCTTGGTCGAATCACCATTGATGATGTGGTTGATGTTATTCGTGAAGATGCTGAACACTCAATGATGAGTATGGCGGGTATGGATGATGAAGAAGATACCTTTGCACCCGTTGTAAAATCGGCCCGCCGTCGTAGTGTTTGGTTAGGCATGAACGTACTCGCCGCTTTAGCCGCCGCGTCAGTGTCTAATATGTTTGAAGCCACATTAGCGCAAATGGCCTCCATTGCGGTGTTAATGACCATCGTTCCTTCAATGGGGGGAGTTGCAGGAAATCAAACCGTTGCATTGGTGATCCGTGGTTTAGCCGTTGGTCATATCGGTGACAGTAACCAGAAAGAACTATTAATGAAAGAAGCAGGGATTGGTCTTCTTAATGGTATTTTATGGGCCTCTATCATTGGCGGTATCGTCATGGTTTGGAAAGGTGACATGATGCTTGGCGCGATTATCTCTGCTGCAATGCTCGTTAACCTAACTGTTGCCGGAATTGCAGGCGTAAGTATTCCATTGATCCTAAAGAAAATGAATATCGACCCGGCATTGGCAGGAGGAATGGCACTAACAACCATCACCGATATTATCGGCCTATTTGCTTTTTTAGGCCTCGCCACTATTTTGATGTAATACATAAAAATAACGTATTAAAAAGCGCGCTCTCATAATATGACAGCGCGCTTTTTTTATTCTTTTTATAAAACGATTAAAGTATTACTGACCGGCTATTTTCATCGATTCAATTAGGATTGAACCCGTTTGAATTTGTGAACGTGTTTCTACATCACTACCGACTGCAATAATGTTTTGGTACATTTCTGCTAAGTTGCCCGCAATGGTAATCTCTGACACAGGATATTGGATCTCACCATTCTCAACCCAAAAACCAGCGGCACCACGAGAGTAATCCCCCGTCACCGTATTTACGCCTTGGCCCATAAGCTCAGTAACAAGAAGACCCGTTCCCATTGTTTTGAGCATTTGATCAAAACTTTGGCCTGTTGATTTAACAAACCAGTTATGAATACCACCAGCGTGACCCGTTGGTGTCATATTCAATTTTCGTGCAGCGTAGCTCGTTAGTAAATACGTCGCTAATACGCCATCAGTGATTATTTCACGATCTTGTGTATACAGCCCTTCGCTATCAAATGGACTGCTTGCTAGACCTTTCAATATATGTGGGCGTTCACTCACGTTAAACCAATCTGGTAAGATTTTTTCATTTAACTTATCAAGCATAAACGTTGATTTACGATAAAGGTTTGCTCCGCTAATCGCCATCACAAGATGCCCAATTAAGCCTGTTGCAACATCAGCCGAAAACATGACCGGTACTTTCATCGTATTCAATTTTTGAGCATCTAAACGGCTGACAGTTCGTTCAGCAGCGTCTAAGCCTACTTTTTTCGCATCCCATAAATCATCACGATGACGAGCAACGGTGTAGCTGTAATCTCGCTCCATGTTGCCATTTTTATCAACACCAATGACACTGCAGCTAATACTGTGGCGACTTGATGGATAGCTCGCTAACATGCCATGACTATTACCATAAACCTTAATACCATAATGGCTATCGTAGCTCGCTCCATCACTTTGCTTAATGGATGAATGATAAGCTAAAGCGGCTTCTTCAGCTTCAATTGCCTTTTGTGCGGCATAGTCTGGCTCTGGATCATCAGGATGAAACAAATCTAAATCAGGAATATTTTGCGCCATTAATTCTTTTGGTGCCGGACCTGAAAATGGGTCTTCTGACGTATAATTTGCGATATCAAGCGCAGCTGCTACCGTCTCTTGAATGGCTTTGTCACTTAAATCAGATGTCGATGCGCTGCCTTTTCTATGGCCACGGTAAACCGTAATACCTAATGCGCCATCACGATTAAACTCAACGTTTTCAACCTCTCCCATCAAAGTTGACACACTGATTCCTGTCGTTTTTGTAATCGCAACTTCTGCAGCACTTGCATGCTTAGTTGCCATTTCTAAAGCCTTCGCTACTGCTGCTTCAAGTTCTATTTTTTGATTCATCATTTGGGCTTTTGCATCCATAACATCTGACTGAACATATACATTTTTACTAGAATAACACTCTATGTGATAAATTTGCGCCCAATTATCTATTTATCTTGCTAAAATAGAGAGAATCACCCATTAAAGAATGAAGATCATGGCACGTAAAAATCAAAAAGCTCCTTGGGAAGAAGAAGAAGAGATCATCTGGGTAAGTAGAACCGAGATGAAAAATGACATGGAAGCCATACAAAAATTAGGCGAAGAGCTTGTTGGTTTAAAACCTGCGGTTCTTGCTAAATTTCCATTATCAGAGCTCCTACAAATAGCGATCTTTGATGCACAACGTTTTAGAAACGAAGCAAAACGTCGCCAATTACAATACATTGGCAAACTAATGCGATTAGAAGATCCTGAAGCAATTCAAGCGGCTTTAGATAAAGTGCGTAACAAGCACTCGCAAACAACTATCGCTCTTCAGAAGTTAGAAATCCTACGTGATCGTATGATTGAAACGCCTGATGCAGTGATTGAAGATCTCATGGTGAAATACCCAGAAGCTGATCGCCAACGCTTCCGTCAACTTGCTCGCCAAGCAAAAAAAGAAAAAGAATCGAATAAGCCACCAAAAGCATACCGTGAAATTTTCCAAGTATTAAAAGATTTATATTTAGCAAAAGATCTATAATTCTTCTGATATAAAGAGACAAATAAAAAAGAGCCAAGCATTATTAATGCTTGGCTCTTTTTATATATTTGGATAAACGTAAATTAGCGCACAGAGATTACTCTGTACCACCTACCGTTAATGCATCTAATTTTAGGGTTGGCTGACCAACACCAACGGGAACACTTTGCCCTGCTTTACCACAAACACCAACACCACGATCTAATGATAAATCATTACCGACCATTGATATTTGTTGCATTGCTTCAATACCAGAACCGATTAAAGTTGCCCCTTTCACTGGACGTGTAATCTTACCATCTTCAATTAAGTATGCCTCTGATGCTGAGAATACAAACTTACCAGAGGTAATATCAACCTGACCACCACCGAAATTTGGTGCATAAATGCCTTTTTTAACCGTAGAGATGATCTCTTCTGGTGTATGTTCACCTGGCAGCATATACGTGTTTGTCATACGTGGCATCGGCAGATGAGCATATGACTCACGACGGCCATTCCCTGTAGGTGCTACGCCCATTAAACGAGCATTTAACTTATCTTGCATGTAGCCTTTCAATACGCCATTTTCAATCAATGTATTATATTGACCTGGAACCCCTTCATCATCGACATTCAATGAACCTCGGCGATCAAGCATTGTGCCATCATCAACAATCGTACATACCGAAGACGTCACTTTATCACCCAACTTACCAGAAAAGACAGATGAGCCTTTACGGTTAAAATCACCTTCTAAGCCATGGCCAACCGCTTCATGCAATAAAACACCAGGCCAACCTGAACCTAAAACGACAGGCATCATACCAGCAGGAGCCGCTTCTGCATCAAGATTAACAAGTGCTTGACGAATTGCTTCATCTGCAAATTCAAGAGCGATAGATTTACCATCGACTTCAGTAAGGAAATAATCATAGCCATAACGACCACCACCACCAGCACTACCACGTTCACGCTTATCACCACGTTGAACAAGCACACTGATTGATAGGCGAACAAGAGGGCGGATATCAGCCGCGTAAGTACCATCAAGTGCAGCGACAAGCATTTGCTCATATACACCACTAATACTTACAGAGACTTCTTGAATCAACGGTTCTTTTGCTCGGATATAAACATCCACTTCTTGAAGCAATGCGATTTTCTGTTGCTTATCAAGACTATTAAGAGGATTCATTGGAGCATAAAACTGAGGTATAGATTGAGCCGTAAAGGCATTAACTTTACCGCTGCCACCTTGTTGCACAATGCCACGAGCGGCTTTTGCACTTTGTTTCAAGGCGTCTAAATTAATTTGGTCTGAGTACGCAAACCCTGTTTTCTCGCCTGCAACCGCACGAATACCGACACCACGGTCAATATTAAACGAACCATCTTTAATGATACTGTCTTCAAGAACTAAAGATTCATGCCAACATGACTGAAAATAAATATCAGCGTAATCAACATCTCTTTTAGCAATGCTACTTAACGTTTGAGACAGTTCTTGTTGACCGATCCCAGCTTGATTCAATAAAGATTGTTCTACTTCTTGCAAACTCATTCGGTGTACTCTTTTTTAGAATTTATCATCTAAAAGTAATTATGAATAAAAAAGAGCGTGTTTTATAGTTAAACCGCTCTTTTACTCAATAAAACTCTTAATCAATTAGCTTCATTGAATGTTACAAGCTAATCTTGCGTGTTGTGCTACTGGCATTTTTTTTCGTATTGCAGTCGTTTGATTTTTATCTATTTCAGCAGCAATAACTCCCGTCCCCTCTCGTTGAGTGACGACTTTATTGCCCCATGGATCAACTACCATAGAGTGCCCCCAAGTCTCTCGACCTGAACCATGACTTCCCCACTGTCCAGCGGCCAATAACCAACATTGGTTCTCAATGGCTCGCGAACGTAGCAGTATATCCCAATGCGCATAGCCTGTAACTTTTGTGAAAGCCGCAGGAACAATCAGTATTTCCGCACCTTGTTGACGTAATTCACTGTAAAGTTGTGGAAACCTTACGTCATAGCAAATAGACAAACCAATCTTTCCAATGGGCGTATCAACCACTTTAATCTCACTGCCCGCGGTAAAAGTATCGGATTCTCTGTAACTTTGATGCCCATCTTCTACATCGACATCAAACATATGCAATTTATGGTAATGCTCAACAAGATCCCCATCATGATTAAAAACAAGGCAAGTGCTTGATAACGATCCATCAGCATTTCGAATAGGAAATGATCCGATAATCAACCATAAGTGATAATGCTTTGCTAATTTGGCCAACTTCTCTTGCAGAGGTCCCTTCCCTAGCGGCTCTGCGTGCTTTTCATAATCTTCTTTTTGACCAAAGACAAGGGTATTTTCAGGCGTTAGCGCAAGCTTAGCCCCTTGTTGATGTAACCCTTTTAGATTGAGTTTCAGTTGCTTCATATTTGCTTCAGGATCCGCACCTGAATTCATTTGAATAATACCGACTTTACTCATCGTTAACGTCCTTATTTTTGGCTCTATTTACATTAATTATTGATTTGACTCAGGAAGCTTATATTCACCTTGGCTTCGAGATAATTCTTTAACCGTAGGGGCATCTAAAGGCCCTTCCACTTTATAGTTCACTTGAGTAATAACATCAATAACCGGTGAAATAGCGGTGGCGACCGCAAGTACAATAATAGCCGTTTGTGGCGCAACCGCAAATGCCGTGATAATAGGAATACCCGAGGTTAGATCCGGCGTAAAGTTAACTTCTGCATCAACTAAACGAGTATTCAAATCCGCTTTGCCTTTTATCTTCATTTCACCAGCAACCGCATCCATCACTAAATTATTACTAACAAAGACGCCTTTACGCATTTCTCCACTGCCAGTTATCGAGTTAAATGCCATCCCATCATCAAAAACATCTCTAAAATCGAGTTTCATTTTACGAATAATAGAATCCATACTAAATAAACCAAGAAAACGAGCAGCCCCCTTCACATCGGTAATAACACCTTCATCCAAGGTAGACGCAAGATCACCCGCTAAAGTATTTGTCTTAATTCGCCAAGGCGCACCATCCCAATTCAGGTTAGCCGACATTGTATAGGTCGCGTTTTGAATGCCAGTACTGATACCAAAGCGTGCTAATAATTCAGAGTTATCATCACCCGAGGCGTTTGCTGAAAAAGACGATTTACTGCTCTCTTTATTTAATTTCCAATCACCAGTCATTGAAAACTTATTCTTTCCACTGACAATTTTTAGCGTATCTAAATAAAAAGTATCGTTCTTTTTATGCAGCTTTGTTTCAACTTTACCCAGTTTATACCCTTGAACCCAAGTATCTTTAATTGTTAACTCTAAGTTGGGCATTAATTTAAAGAATTCACGATCAAAAGAAGAGATCAATGGATCTTTTGCTTTTGCGTAATTAAGCCCTCCTTCGCTATCAACATCATCTAAGCTGGGAATGAAAACATGTAGATTATCGAGTTGCACAGCCAGTGCTTCGTTATTCTTCCATGTTGCTTTACCATCAACTTCTTGGCTTTCAACCTGAAAATACCAACCTTGTGATTTTTTACGAATATCAGCATTTACATCATTCCAATCTATACTCGCCAAACGCAACGATTTAATATCGGTATCAATCCGTGTTGGCATTGGAATAACAGGAAAACTACTCGCTTTACTTTTTGAACCAGAGCTTGGTTTTTCTTTACTTTGAATAGGCTCTTCAATCCAAGCATCCGCATCTAAGTTCTTCGTATTTAATGACGCAGAGTGACCGACAATTGGACTGACTTTAAAGTTTCCACGCCCAACAATAAGATGACTCGCATCAATCACTGGCGTTTCTTTATCAATGCTAATCTCAGCTTGGTACTTTGCATCAGGAAAGATTAAGCGTCCAGATAACCGTTCAGCATTACCCGAGACCTGTAATACCGCTTTATCCGTTGACCCTTTCTCTAATGCAAGAGGGTATGGAAGCGTTGATTGAATATCGTTAAGAGCCGCATCCATCCCGATTTGATAAGTAAACCCAACATCCGCCATCTGTAAATTGATAGAGGTATCCCAGACTGATGTACCTTTAACTTTATCGATTAACGGCGAATCAATGTATTCCCTTAAAGGATCAATATTCCATTTTCCTTTAACATCAATGTTCACCCCATAAAAATCGGATTGAGCTTCACCATTAAATGACAATGAGATCGGTTGACCGAGTAAAGAAGCTTTGATCCCCTTTGCTTTAACGACATCATTATCAAATTCAATACGACCTTTTGCATTCGTAAGTTCGATATTAGGCGATTGCAATTCAATATGATTATTCGCTAAATCGGCATAGCCCCACGCTCTAACATCTTCACTATTAAATGGGATATCTAACCGTAATAATGCATCCACTCTATTATCAATTTGAATGCTATTAAGTGCCGCCCCCACAGAATCAACCAGTGGCGTTGCAGTCATGTATTCACGAACCGCTTTACCAGAGCCATTAGCTCTTGCTCTAATCGTTAACTTACCGTCCTCTGCTAAGTTAGCAATCTGTCCCGTCACTCGGGTTGCATGCACATCCATTAGGTCTGCAGAATGTGAACTTAAGAACATCGATGCATTTTGAAACATCAAATCCAATTGCAAATTAGTTAATGGAGGCCAAGCAGTATCAAACGAAAACTTAGCGTCTTTAAGACCTACTTTAATTTGAAAAATACCGTCATATTTTGTATATGGAAAATCACCTAACTCCCCATACCATAGTAATTGTACCGTCTTAGCACTTCCTCCTTGAACAGCAGAGGAAAGGTAATCGGTAAGGTCTTGACCTAATGCGAGTGTTGGTAGATAACGCCAAGTTTGATCTGCAT
Source organism: Aliivibrio logei (assembly GCF_001691055.1). Lineage (NCBI taxonomy): Bacteria > Pseudomonadati > Pseudomonadota > Gammaproteobacteria > Vibrionales > Vibrionaceae > Aliivibrio > Aliivibrio logei. Next base: position 55,216 of record NZ_MAJU01000013.1, on the reverse strand, counting down.
TAAACGCATCAGCTTCTGCATAAAAAGACAACACTGAAGGCTTATCTTTAGGGAAGTCTAATCGGAACTCACCTTTGGCTTGAAGGTCAGGAGTTGATACATCAATATAATCAGACCATAAACGCCAGCCTTCATCATTAACCTTCCAATAAGCGGTTACCTTTGCGTTTTCAATATTCAAAGGTGCTTGAAATACATCACCATAAGGCAGCGTATCGTCAACCAAAGAAAGCTCGGCTTTGCCTTTTGTTTCATCGCCCGCAACAAGAATATCTAATTTATGAAAACCAGGCAGTAATTCCCACTGATTCATTCCGGCAGCATGTATGGATGCCGAATAATTGAGTCCCGTTGTCGCATCGTACTCAACTCGAATATCATCGATATCCCCTTTAGGGTTAAGAGTACCAAGTAAATTCGTGATTTCATCTTGAGATGCTGGCAATAATGTTTTGAGTCCAAGCGCATTTTCAAGATCAATATGACCTAAATTAAGTATCCATTTAGACGGTTGCCAAACAAAATTCCCAGTAAGCTCTGGCCATTCATCGTCTTCATGTTTAATTTGAATACCTGATGAAATGACTTTCCAACCTTCTTTTTCTGGTTGAAGCTCAAACACTCCACTTTCGATACTCAATTTATGAATCGTTTTGTCTTCTTCCCAGTTAATATAAGAAGGAGCCGCTTCAACTAACGCATCAATGGGCTGTCCATTTTTAAACGATAGCCAAGCATTAACGGATACCTCACCTTCAGTAACCCCATATTCTTGCTGAATATTGTCTTTTATCCATGGCGTAATTTGGATATTTTGGGCTTCAACATAAAAATCACCATCTAAACTTTTGAAAGTCCCTTTCTCTTTAAAGTTTGCGATCACTTTCAATTGGTTAATTTCACTGCCTAAAACACTCACAACACCTTCAGCAAGGTGTTTTCTGCTTTCATTCCGCCATTGTAACGAATCAATTAAGATCGTTTTTTCATTGCCATTTAATGCAGTGAACGTAACGTGAGAATTTTTTATCGAGAAATGGTTCAACCGGACTAAAAAGAGATCTTCTAAACGTTTAGAAAGTGAGTCTTCTGTATTTTTATCGTCAACTTCTAATTTTTTTTCTTCTGATTTATCCTTACCTAATGAGGTCAAATCTGCGGTTAATTTATCGATTCGAAGATCAGCAAATTGAGGCTGTTGGGCCCAAAGAGAGGAAAGAATATTCAGTTGAATTTCAACAGAACCAACAGAGATGATTTCATCCCCAGTATTTGGATCGGTTGCTGTTAATTTAGTCAGATTTAAGGATGGATTGGTATTTCGCCAGCGCCCTTTTACTTCACCAATTGAGATTGAGAAACCAGTAGATTGAGAAAGTAACTGTTCAATTTCTGGTTGGTATTTATTTAAGGTAGGTAATAAAAGGCGTAGGCTTGTTATGACTAATGCTGCCAGTAAAAATACCAGCAGCAATAATCCCATCAAGCAACGTTCAGTACGAATTAACTTAGTGGTCACTTATTATTCTCTTACATCATAACAACATCAAATTGCTCTTGAATATAAAGTGGTTCAGCTTGGATTTTCACTTGCTTACCAATAAATAATTCAAGCTCTGCCAATGCATGAGATTCTTCACCTTGAAGTGCATCAGCAACAGCAACAGCAGCATATACGACAAATTTATCAGAATCGTACGCTCTATTTACTCGAGTAATTTCACGTAAAATCTCGTAACAAACGCTCTCAACCGTTTTAACTGCACCGCGGCCTTCACACGTAGGACATTGACCACATAAAACATGCTCAATACTTTCACGCGTACGTTTACGAGTCATCTCAACTAAACCCAATTGGGTAAAACCATTAATGTTCGTTTTAACTCGGTCTTTATCTAACGCAGCGCCTAATACTTGCAGCACTCGGCGACGATGTTCTTCACTCATCATATCGATAAAATCAATGATGATGATCCCACCAAGATTACGTAAACGAAGCTGTCGAGCAATGGCTTGAGTTGCTTCAATATTCGTGTTGAAAATCGTTTCTTCTAAATTACGACGCCCAACAAAGGCCCCCGTATTTATATCAACCGTTGTCATCGCTTCTGTTTGATCTATGATCAAATAGCCGCCAGATTTCAACTCGACCTTACGATCTAAAGCGCGTTGAATTTCGTTCTCTGTTTCATACATATCAAAAATCGGTTTATCACCAGAGTAATATTCCAATTTTTTCGTTAATTCAGGAACAAATTCAGTTGTAAATTCTTTTAATTTTTCAAAGGCTTGCTTTGAATCGACACGAATTAAATCTAACTCGGTACCGACAAAATCACGTAAGATACGTTGATCTAATCCAAGCTCACCATAAAGCATTGATTTTGTTTTGCTCTTTTTACGACGCTCAATGACCTTATGCCACAAACGTTTTAAAAAAGCAGCATCTTGGGAAATCTCCGCTTCTTTCGCGCCTTCTGCCGCAGTACGAATAATAAAACCGCCAAACTCATCGCAGTAATCAGAAACCGTATTCTTTAAACGATTACGTTCTTTTTCACTTTCAATTCGTTGAGAGACACCAACATGACTCGCTCCTGGCATAAAGACCAAGTAACGCGAAGGAAGAGTAATATCCGTAGTTAGACGAGCACCTTTTGTTCCAAGTGGATCTTTTACCACTTGAACCACTAAATCTTGACCTTGATGTACTAACTGAGAAATATCTCGTACCTGAAACTGACGCTTTTCATTCTCAGAAACGCATTCAGTATGAGGCACAATGTCTGAAGCATGCAAAAATGCCGCTTTATCCAAGCCAATATCAATAAACGCTGCTTGCATCCCCGGTAATACTCGGCTTACTCTGCCTTTGTATATATTACCCACAATACCGCGTCTTGCTTCTCTTTCTACATGTATCTCTTGAAGCACACCGGCTTCAATCATCGCAACTCGAGTTTCACTCGGGGTTACGTTTATTAACAACTCTGTACTCATTGGAGCACCTCACTAATTTTTACAAAAATTGGTGTAAGAGCTGATCGGTTTCCATCAATGGCAATCCCATGACAGCGTGATAGCTGCCATCAATACGTGAGACAAATCGCCCACCACTACCTTGAATGCCATACGAACCTGCTTTATCACAAGGCTCTCCACTCTCCCAATACGTTTTAATTTCTTGTTCTGAGAGTGTTTTAAACCACACCTGAGTAATTACTGTTTTGGTTCTTGTTTTTTCAGGAGTCATAAGGGTGACAGCAGTCATAACTTGATGTTGACGACCAGACAGTGCCAAGAGCATTCTCTTAGCATCTTCAAAATCTGTTGGTTTTTCTAAAATAACACCATCGATTACAACAATAGTATCAGAGCCCAATACTGGGACAATTGTATTTTTATTTTGTTCGACTACACGCAAACCCGCTTGAGCTTTATCTTTAGATAATCGTTCAACATATTCTAAAGGGGATTCATGAGACTGATGCTGTTCTTCAACGTCAACGGTAACTATCTCAAATTGATACCCTAACTGTTGCAGCAATTCCTTTCTACGTGGAGAACCCGATGCTAAAAATAATTGATTCGACATTTTACTTCCTTATCGAATAGACCAATGACGGCGAACTCTACGCATCAATAAAAATAACCAAGGCCACAAAATAAAGTTTAACACGCCCGCCCATAAAAAATGTGCGTTGAATGACACATCATGAACTAAAAATTCGCCTAAAAATTCTAAGAGTTTACCCAGTAACGTTAATGCAGAGAAGATTGCAGCTTGTTGCCAAAGAGCAAGGTTTCTCAACAACTTAAAATTCGCAGCAACCAGATAGACTAAAATCGCCATCGTCATTCCACGGATACCAAGCGTTGTGCCAAGTAATAGATCCCATAAGATCCCAAGTATCATGGCTGTACCAACATTAACCCGATGAGGCAATGCTAATACCCAATAGAAAGTCACTAATATGATCCAAGAAGGTCGTAATACTTCTAATGTTCCAGGCCAAGGTGCCGCCTGTAATATTAATGCGATCAAAAAAGAGAGCCAAATAATGACTCTTCCACGCATAAGATGACTACTCGTCATTAGTCACTTCCTTTATCTTACCTTCAATTTCTGTAGGCCATACGAGTAATAAATATCTTAATTTATCAAATTCAACCGCAGTTTCTAATTCTATCGATGCAAAAGGGCGTTTATTATCATTATCTATACTAGAAATGTAACCGACAGGATACCCTTCAGGATATCGCCCACCTAAACCAGAACTCACCAATAAATCACCAATTTCAATATCAGTATTTGTTGGTATATGCTCAAGTTGCATTAAATTTAAATTGCCTTTTCCTGATGCAATAACACGAATATCATTTCGAACTACTTGTACAGGAATCGCATTATTAGGATCGGTTAACAACAGCACGCGACTATTATGTGCACCTACGTAGTTAATTTGCCCAACAATACCTTTATCACTAATAACTGGCTGCCCTTCGTAGACACCGTCAACTTGGCCTTTATCTATCATTACTTGGTGGGTATAGGGTGCAGAATCCACAGCCATTACCTCTGTCACCAACTTTTTTTCATCACGAATAAAAGGGGAACCAAGTAAATCACGTAATCGACTATTTTCTTGCTTTAATTGCTCCAACAACAATAAATTGCTGTTTTGTATAAACATATCTTGTTTGAGTTTCTGATTTTCAAACATGAGTGCATTACGGCTATTGAAACGCTCATACATGCCATCAAACATAGTACGAGGCAGATTCGCCGCATAATGAATTGGAGAAACAAAACTATTTAATAGGTAACGTATGTCAGAAAAGGCATTTAAACGACTATCGGCTAACATAAGGCTAGCCGATACCATTACAGCAATAAACAGGCGAAGCTGTAGAGAGGGACCTCTACCAAAGATTGGAGTCATATCCACTCACCCGTTATTATTATTACTCTTCACTAAAGAGATCGCCACCGTGCATGTCGATCATTTCTAATGCTTTACCGCCGCCAAGAGCAACACATGTTAATGGGTTCTCTGCAACAACCACTGGGATCCCAGTTTCTTCAGTCAAAAGACGGTCTAAATCACGAAGTAGTGCACCACCACCCGTTAATACCATACCGTGTTCTGAAACATCAGATGCTAGTTCTGGTGGACACTGTTCTAGTGCAACCATTACTGCTGAAACGATACCAGAAAGAGGCTCTTGAAGCGCTTCTAAAATTTCGTTTGAATTTAGTGTAAAGCTGCGAGGAACACCTTCTGCAAGGTTACGACCACGAACTTCAATTTCAAGGACATCATCACCAGGGTATGCAGAACCGATCTCGTGCTTAATGCGCTCAGCAGTCGCTTCACCAATAAGGCTACCGTAGTTACGACGTACGTAGTTAATGATCGCTTCATCAAAACGGTCACCACCAATACGAACAGACGATGAGTAAACCACACCGTTCAGTGAGATAACGGCAACTTCTGTTGTACCACCACCTATATCAACCACCATAGAACCGGTCGCTTCAGATACCGGTAAGCCAGCGCCGATAGCAGCAGCCATAGGCTCATCAATTAGGAAGACTTCACGGGCACCAGCGCCTTGAGCTGATTCACGGATAGCTCGACGTTCAACTTGCGTAGAACCACAAGGAACACAAACAAGAACGCGTGGGCTTGGACGTAAGAAGCTGTTGTCGTGCACTTGCTTAATGAAGTGTTGCAACATTTTTTCGGTTACGTAAAAGTCAGCGATAACGCCATCTTTCATTGGACGAATAGCAGAAATATTACCAGGAGTACGACCTAGCATTCGTTTTGCTTCGTGACCAACAGCCGCTACGCTTTTCGCTGAACCATTACGGTCTTGACGAATAGCAACAACAGAAGGTTCATCAAGAACGATGCCTTGACCTTTTACATAAATAAGTGTGTTGGCAGTACCTAGATCGATTGAAAGATCGTTTGAAAACATGCCACGAAGTTTCTTAAACATAATCTTCGTATTTCCTGAAAGCGTGATAATAAGATAAATATAACTAAATGTACCAATGCCTAGCCTAATCAGCAAGGCATTGCTACAGAATCCTGAAGCAAATCAGGATTTTTATTCATTTTTTAGTTAGAAGTACCAATAATGTTACTTTCACCGCGAAATATGATGCGGTCATTCCCACGGTAAATACCAAACGTCACCACGGTTGATGGATCTTCATCACCTTTGCCTCGCCAGTTATATTGAAGCCAAGGTTGATAATTTGCAGGTGACCTTAAAGAACAATACGGAGAAGCTTCACCATTCGTTAATTTTAGCCAAAAGCGCACCTGCTCACGCAAAGTCGCATTATTGGTATCAGCGATGGCTTTTAAATTGCGTCTATCAATGCCTGAATCAATACCACTGAGATTAGAACCAGATAAGGCAGAGTTACTTGATGGACTCGGATCTGGCCAGATCGTTTGTTTGCAATAATTAGCGCCATTAAATGTTGTCGCATTATCACTATCGCTAATCACAAAGCCAGTACCATTCCAATACTCAACACGTAATGGAATCGTCACACTCTGGCCTATCGCTGCTCCTACACTGTCTAATACCATTCGCCCATAGCGAACGTCTGGTTGTGATAATAACTCTTGATCTACTACTGTTTGGTTTTTATCAAAAGAAACGGGATCTACTCCACTTATTGCTAAGTTCAACCCAGTCGTTATCGAATTAACGCCCTCATTAAATGGACCATCAGCAGTTGTTGTTACATTACTCGCTAACATTGATGCACTTTTTCTTGACCAAATGACACTATTTGAAAGATCTGGCGTTTCCCAAGTGGCATTACTCCAATGGGTATTATCTAAGTCAGAAGGTGCAATATTCAATCGCTCATGATAATCACCAGTGAGTTCGAAACTCGCTTTTAAGTTTGTATCAAACAAGCCATAGTTAGTCGCTGTTGAACCATGAGCAGAATAGGCCGTCACTTCAAAAGTTACATCCTCAAAAGGCTGGTCCATATAGGCATAAGTTCCCTCTGAAGAACCTTGCCTTTTAGGGTAATCCCATAAAGTATCTGTGATGGTGAAATAAGCAGGATAGAAACGACCGATAGAAAGCTCACCAAATTCAATCCCTCCTTGAATCCCATCATAAAAAATAGGACTTAAAGCTTCAGATTTAAATAAAAGACTTCCAACTTCTGAATAGGTCATATTATTAAATTCGTAATAGCTATCTCTACCGACATCGACATAAACATCATTATTAATAGGAGCTAATGGAGCTAAAGTACCTTTAACTCCAGCAGTTGGAGTACTTAACTCGTATGATGGCGATATAGATGAAAAAGGAGCAGATGATTTAAAGAAATTTTGAGTCACTGGTAGCTGACATAGATCAGTTGCGGTACCAAATCTCACTGGTTTCACCTTTACAGAGAACCTTTCACCCGCAGCAATAAATGCAGAACCTCCCGAACTATCTCCATCAATAGCTTTATCACTGCATACAACTAACTTCCACGGTCTAGATTCAATATTAACCACTGCAGATAACAACAAGCCTGAATCAACAGGATAATCATTACAATCAAAACCAACAGGACAGGTAAAACTTGGATCACTCAAGGTAAAATGGACAGAACCTGCTTCCTGATAGGTTAGGCTTGTTGTGGCTACGCCTTGATTGAAAGTCAGGTCTATTTCGCTTGGGTTTATACTACCGGCTAATTCTAAATCCGTTAGGATACCTTCATTTGAGTTAGGTTCATCTAAGATATACGGTGATACATCTAATTCTTTGTTACCACTATAATCTTGAACAATATCAGGAGAGCCATCATTACAAGCAAGAACTGACACATCAAAAGACTGCGGTTTATTCGCGATTACCTTTACCGTATTAACATTAAATTTAAATGGTACAAATTCAAAATGCTCCTTAGTTGTTTCATTTAAACCATCAGATGACGCAGTTACATCAAAAACATCCAAATCAGAGCTACCTAAGTACAGTGTTTTTTCACCATTTATGAATGTTGAGCCTTTAATTGAACAATCAGCAGCAACTGATTTATTCTCAAATGTAGACCAACATGCAGTACCATTATCTTTAGCATTAATTACTGCAGAAAAAGGTTTATTGAATCCAGAAACTGGGCCGTTATCATCTTCAACGGTGAAAGTCACAGGAATACGTTCACAAGTTAAACTGTAATCAATTTGTGGAGTAACTTTTAATGTGTAGTTTTTAGGTGGATCAAAGCATTGATTAGATCCAATGATTTGAGTATTTGGATGAAGATTAATAATAGAGGCCGTAACTGCTCCTGTTAAAGTAGCATTATTACTAATCTCTACATTTTTCTCACTATACAATAACCCCTTAAAATTAGAGTTATTGGCTAAATCGACCCAATCATGAATAGTGTCAACATTATAAGAGTATGATAAGTCGTGAACCACAACCACTAATTGACCTTGGTCTATACCTCCAAAAAAGGAATTATGACTCAATGCAAACCCTTTGGTATGAATAATAACCTCGTTCCCACTAGGAATTTCAATTTTACCTAGAATATTTATACTATCAATCCAGTACGTACCGGTTTTTAAAATAGCTTTACCATTATTATTAATAGTTAAAGAGCCCATTAATTCGTTTGATTGATAGATTTCAGTTTCACCACTTTGAATAATAATCCTTTCAAACCCAGCGGTTGGCTTCCTAAAAGACTCCAATACTAACTGATTAATCATTAACCCTGGTTCAGAAAAGCATTCACTGCCGTCACAAGCTATTTTATTATTATCGTCATTAATATCCTGAGCTAAAAAACCAACAAAACGGTTTCCAGAAACCAACGGCGCCCCTAAAATTTCAGCTCCATTAGCGATCATTAAGCTCGCTTGACTATTGCCTTTCCACGTTTGAACTGGGCTTGGGAATAAATCACACACAGGGGATACTCTAGGCTCTTCGAACATAAAAAAACCTGCTTTTTCAGCAGCATGAGCCCTTTCTGAATCTTTATCCATATCCTCTTCAACGATAAAAGAAACCTTATCTTTCTGAAGATCACAACGGCGAAGCCATCCTCCATTCCCCCCATTTCGAGAGTTTTTCGTTGCGACTAAGATTGGAGGACTATCAAAATTACCTTCAGATATATCAGTATAAGCAGATGTACACCCTTTAATTACCGGGTTAACAATTTTATCAGTTTCTCCTTTAATCGTATTTTTAGTTTCCGCCTGCCCAAGCCAAAACTTTTTACCATTAACAAAACCCGCCCCTTCTCCTGCAACGAAAGCTACTTTTTCATTGTTACTTATTACATTATGATTTCTTACTTCAGATCTTTCCAAAGCTAAACGAAATTGATCCACCCCAACATCACCAGCATAACCAGTTACCCACGCCATTGAGTTATTTTCAGTTTGAGGTTCAACTAATACCCCCGGCAACTCAGTAAAATTTGATGACAATCCATATTGTGTAAAATTAATAACATCTCCAGTATTACCTTCGCTATCACCTTGAGAGATTGTCGTTGAGGTAAACAATGAATTCGCAACAATTTTTGAACCATTAGTCAGTTCTAATACACCCGGCTCAATAACAAAATAATCAATTTCAGTCATTGGAGCAGGCTTAAAAGTAACCCTTTTAGATTTTTTATTATTTGGGGCGATTACTTGCGTTATTTTCACATTTTCATGGGTAACATCGGTCACTTTAAGCGATGATGGCAACTCTGTAATCGAACTTGATTTTTCGCTATTTTCTAAATCAATAGTAGGCATAACAAAAACAAGAGGGAGTGGTTTATTCGGATCATATTCATTTTTAAATGTAAGCGTACAATTAACGTTACCATTATCATCAATTGGGCATTCAGAAGGGCTCAATCGTCCAAATTCAAACTGTGGATTATAATTAATATCAGGAATTGGATTAAAAGAAGAATTAGAGCAAGACAATGAGATTATATCCTCATCCTCCTCCGCAAATATTTTCATATTCAGTCCCAATTTAGCATGAAAATTCACCTCTTTTTTTTCAAATTCATACCAATTAATATTATCTCTACTTTTGTAATAAGTAACTATACTAGGAGCCTCTGTGTTACCGGAATATTCATAATCCAAAGCTAAATAGTAGGTTTCATCTTCTTTAATTAAGTGATCATAAATTATAGAACCTTGATGTTCCGCTGACCACAAACGCTCTACATGTCGATGACGAGCATTCTTTACATAAAGATCATCCCCATTATCATTAATGGTAAACTTAACCGAAAAATCATGTTCACTCGATACGTTACAAGAAATATAAGAATCAGCCCAAGCTGTATTTGCTATAAAAATTGAAACAACAAAAAACAAGTATTTCATACTAGTTTTCATCAATTTATCTCCTTCGCCCAAACTTCTTGAATTCGTGTTACTTGGTTTATTCCCGAGCCACAAACAGCCGTACTCGTGATTTTAAAATACGTAATCACTTCACCTAAATGGTTCACAGGCGTGGCAACACAAACCACTTCAGGTTCACTTGAACAACCACTGTTATTTAATGCCATATTAGGTCGATGTATCTCTTCATCACATAGACTAGAATCCGCACCTGAAACGCCAATAGGGAACAGTTGAACTAATCCCCACTCAGCTCCTGAGTATGCTAAAAACCACGCTTGCGTTCCTAACACTTCTTTAGAAACTGCATCGTGATTACTCGTTTCGACCTTCAACAAATTTAACGAAAGAAAACCAACAACAACCATAATAATCACTGATAATATCAATATATTACCACTCTGCTTTGCGTAGTTATGGAACATTCATCACCTGCACATCATGTTGATATTGAGTTACTTCATCGAGACCATTAGTAAAAGCTAACACCATCCGAACGGTACTGTTTCGATGCATTGAGGCACTTTCAAACTCAAATTTACCGCTACTTACCTGATTGGCAAGTTGAACCTTTGAAACACGAGCACCAGATGCGTTAATACGTGAGCGATACACGCTATTATCCTGAATACAATATTCAATCACTTCAGGCTGATAAAAAAATGCCCTCTCAGACGTTGAATTAGAGATAAAAGCAGGATTATTATTTGATGAAAAATTGATGGTTGATACACCAGCAGACATCGCGACAGAGTTAACAGAAACATACCTTAAACTGCTCGCCTCAATAAGATCCTTTTGTGTACTCGGGTTTATCGTTAATCTTGTATTATCAAGATCCAAAAAATTCGTCGACATGATGACAGTGTCAATACGGTCTTCTCCCACAAGAGGAAGAGACAGATAAAACGCACTCGCCTCTATAGAAACAAAGCTAACGCATTCGCCCCCATTTGATGCATCTATACTATTGGGCACAGCATGGCGTAATTCTCGACTGAATTTTTCAATCACAAATTTAGCCTGCATTTGAGTATCCTGACGATCGATACTGGTGCTGTAGCTTTGAAATCCAAGTAATAAGGTATTGCTTGCCGCCATAGCGACTATAGCCACTACCACGACGGTAAGTATCAGTTCAATTAAAGTAAAACCACGTTGCCGGTTCATCAATAATTACCTCTATAGGCACTAAAGGTATATTTGGCATGCTGACTCGCATAAAAGGTGATATCTATTTTTTTATATGGTGGCGAGACAGAAGATCCACCATCTACATTTGCATAATTAACCTGTATTTCAACAGTGAAATTTTTATATTCGTTAGCACTATCCGTCGCTATAAGCTTATCAAAATCATAGTTAATTAACCCATTTGAGCTACATAACTCAGCCTTTCCCCAGCAACCAATAAAATCATCGACATCATTAAAGACACTGGCATTCACAGAGACATTCTGCTCATCGCCATCACGGCCTAACGTCACTGAGCATGGAATAAGAATATTGCTTTCATTTTTTTCACCACAACGATATAGCCCACCATTAGGATCACTATGTTGATCAAACTGACGACTTAATATATCCGTCATAATTGAATGCCCTAATGCCGCCGCTTGAGCTTCATATGTGGCCTTATGTGATTTCTCTGATGAAGAAAAAACACCAGACACTAAGATAGAAAGAGCAAAACCAAGAATCACAATGCCAACGACAGATTCAATTAACGTTAACCCTTGTTGATTGTATTTATAGCCTTTCATAATCCGCAGCCTTCATCCAGAATTGAGCGATAAATAAAGCCTTCACCATTAATACATACAGAGCGACTTTCATTAGACGAAGAGGTTGTTATCGTTATTCGGCAATCCTCTCCCAAGCACAAAGAAGAGGTCGCAGAAGAAAGTGGCATAATAGGTCGTCCTAATAAATCAAATGACAATTGAGATATCGAAATAGCACCATCACTATTAGTAAACTCATAACTTAATTTAATTAATTCGAGTTGTTGTTGATTTGTCTCTTTTGAATAATCAGACAACACCGCACTGTTCATATTTTGATTTTGGCATGCTTGCGATACGCCAAATTTATCGGAAGCGAGATGTAGAATTCGACACTCATCTACCCCATCTTTACTGGTCTCATTTATCGGGATATTGGTTTGCATTGAAGCGACTTGGATCTGACGTAAAATAGACATGACTTGTTCTTGTGCGGCGGCCGACGAAAAACGGCTCACTCCCATGTATTTACTCGATGCATAAACGGCAATAATCGCTAATAGTACGATCACGACTATTAATTCAATTAATGTAAATCCATTGATTTTTATTCGTTTTATTTGTTGTAATTTAATACGTGGAGCTTTCATTACCCGTTACCTTATTCCCACCCGTTACTAGGATAATTGAATTAAGAAAGATAGCGAGTAAATGTTAGTTTTAGATACAAAAAAGCCAGCGGAGATCGCTGGCTTTAGATTAACTAGAAATGACTAATTAACACTTATTATCAACAACTGTTGAAGTAGCAGAAGATGTTGCGCTTTCTGCTTTAGTGTAACTAACAAAACATCCAGCATTATCGCTTGCTGCTGGTGAAGTCCACTTCCAGCTACTATCAACCGTTTGACCTTTAAATGTATAAGAAATACTATTTGTAGTGCTTACATTTGCACCTGAAACTACGAGCCAATCATCAGACAAACCAACAACAACAGAACCAATTCCCGCAGTATCAGCAGTTGGGTAACCAAATGCGATTGTCGTGCCATCTTTCAATGCTGTTCCTGACTGCTCAACACCCTCAATTGCCGCTTTGCCATAAACGATACCTGAAGCCCCAGCCATTGCGCCTTTTAATCCTTGTAGAGATGACTTACGTGCATCACCTTGAAGGTTTAAAAATTTAGGTGCCGCCGTTACTGCAAGAATACCTAGAATAACGATAACAACTACTAACTCAATAAGGGTGAAACCACCTTGTCTTTTCATATTACTACTACTCTCTATTTATTATAAATTTGATGGAACTTAAAAGCTGCCACCATTATTGTGAAATCGAATATATATTGATATATTTAAAACTTATTTACTTACCAACGCACAATCAATAAATAACCCTGCATTGATATTTAAATTAATTATTATTGTAAGGTAACTACAACTCGGCCACTCTCTGGCTCATAAGTAAAGAAGTGTCCTTCATTCTCTTGTTGAGTATATTTACATTGCTTACGGCTATTATCAGTAATAATTTCCGCTAAATATTTCGCTTTTTCATCCTTAGCATCATCGGTTACATAAGGGGCATTTTGTAATAACATTTCCATTAATAAAATACATTCTTTCGATGTTAATTCTGAAGGATAACCGCCTGTTGTTGCCCCATCTAAATCTTCTCTTGGTGCCATCGGGTAACCCGGACGAAAATCAGACTGATTTGCTTGAGAAGGATCCGTTAGCCAGAACTCGGTTCCGTCATAACTCACTGCATTATAATCATCAATTTTAGGTCTCGCTTCGGCTTCCCACTGCGCTCTTGCGGAGAGTACAGCAGTTGCATAACCACCTGCAACCCCTTCAACACTCGCTTTTTTCGCTTCGAGACTGACATCTAAAAATCGTGGTAACGCCACTGTCGCCAACAAACCGATAACAACAATAACGATCACTAGCTCAACCAGTGAGAAACCTTTTTGACGCTTCATAATCATGCTTCTCTCTATCTTATTTTCTTCGTGAATTGTAAGGGATTATACAAAAAAAAACACAGCGTTCGTCAAAAATCATTAACTTTATTTCGTTTCAGAAAAAATAACGTTAACTTTAAAGATGTCATTAATTAACATAACCGAAATCATTTTACCATCCGCTATACCATAGTTACAACGGTTGTAATTACTTTCTTTTATTTCATGAGTTATTGTTATGCTATCTGTGTAAATCGTTTTCTTCTCAGGTAATAACAGAGTTAACCAAGCTCGGCAATCAAGCTTCCCATCATTAAAAACAATCGGCCACCCTAATGCAGAGAATTGAACATTAATTCCCTCTTTCTGAATTGATGCGGGTTCTCCACTCACTACCCAATAATTTCTATATTCATTTGCCGATGACAATATATCTCGACTTGTCATTATCAAGGCTGCATTTTCAACTTCGGGTTCCATTTTATTCCATTGCCACATAATCGTAGCTAATAGAATAACGAATATTGTCCCCCACATAATTCGGGACGATGACACCATTATGAACCCTTCACTACATCCAACATATTCCACATTGGTAAGAAAATACCCAACGCTAAAATTAAGACCATTCCGGCCACAACAACCAAAAGTAAAGGCTCAATTCTGGCGGTTAATGTTCTTAAATCGTAATCGACTTCTCTGTCATAGAAATCGGAGACTTCCAATAAGAGATCATCTATTTGTCCAGTTTCTTCACCAACCGCAATCATCTGTTGAACAAGCGGAGTGAAAATACCGCTTTGCGCCGCAGTTGCCGACATACTGGTGCCTGATTCAATGCCGTTTTTCATTTCTAATAAACGATTTTCTAAATACTTATTTCCTAATGCTTCGGCAGAAAGCGCTAACGATTGATTCAATGGAACGCCCGATTTAAGCATCAATGCAAAGGTACGAGAAAAACGCGACATTTGTGCCCGAGTGACAATATCTCCCACAATTGGCACCTTTAAACGAAACTTATCCCACTTTTCTCTTCCGTCATCTCGACTAATCCAAGCTTGAAAAGCACAAAATGCCCCCGCCATTGCGGCGATTAGCACATGCCAATAATTAACAAAGAAACTGGATGTCGCCATTAAGATTCGAGTAGGTAAAGGCAGTTCAACCCCAAAGCGAGCAAACATACTCGTAAACTGTGGAATCACTTTAACGTTCAATACAAACATCGCCAGTAAGATAAAACTCAGAACAAAAATAGGATAACGCATGGCAGATTTGATTCGCTTACGTGTTTCCATTTCTTGTTCGTAGTAGCTCGCTAACTGCATCAGAGCCTGATCTAAACGACCCGTATTTTCTCCTACATGAATCATAGAGACAAAAAGTGAACTAAAAACATGAGGATGTTGCTGCATAGACACAGACAAACTGCGGCCATTGGTTAAGTCACTGGTTACTTCGTCCAATGCTTTTTTTAATATCTTATTGCTGCTGTTTTGTGATAATCCATTCATCGCACGTAATAGCGGCACACCCGCCTTGGTTAAGCTGTACATTTGACGACAAAAAATCACTAATACATCTAAAGGAATATTAGGTTGAAACCATTTCTTCCAATCTAACGTACTTGATGAAGAGCCAAACTTACTCGCAACAATGGAGGTTGGGATAATCCCTTCATTCATCAATTGCTCAGCAGCCGCTTCTTGAGAAACCGATTCAACACGACCAGACACTTGTATGCCACGTGCATTTCGACCACTGTATTTAAACATCGCCATTATTAACGCCTTACATCAATATTGGCTGATGAGAGGCGGCATTGTCCCCTTCACCAAGGATCATAACTTCATCAAGACTGATGATGCCATTCATTGCTAACTCCATCGCAGAAGCGAGCAATGGCTTATATTCTTTATTTTCTCTGGCCTTATGTGAGAAACCAACGGCATCATTAGCGCGTAACGCATCCATCATTGGCTGATCTAATTCTAATAATTCAAATACACCAATACGGCCACGATAACCGGTTAAATTGCAATTCTGACAACCATGCCCACGTCTAAATGGCACTGAGGCTTGATTTGGGAATCGAGCTTCTAACCATAATTTACGAGGTTCATCTACTGCATCTTCACCTGAACATTCAGTACAGATCTTTTTAACTAATCGCTGTGCCAATACCGCACGAACAGCACTGGCAACTAAATACCCTGGCGCTCCCATGTCCATCATTCGCAATGCACTGTCCACCGCATCATTTGTATGCAAGGTAGATAATACTAAGTGACCTGTTAATGCAGCTCGTAACCCGATCTCTACCGTCTCTTGATCACGCATTTCACCAATCAGAATGATATCAGGATCTTGACGTAGGAAGGTTCTTAAAATCTTCGCAAAGGTTAAATCGATTTTAGGATTAACCTGAACTTGGTTTATCCTAGGTAAGCGGTACTCGACTGGATCTTCCGCTGTAATTATTTTCTTACTTGGTTGATTTAACTCGTTTAATGCGCCATATAACGTCGTTGTTTTACCAGAACCAGTCGGTCCGGTAACCAAGATCATGCCGTGCGGACGACGAAGTTGTTTACGTAATCGAACCAAGAGATGATCAGGTAACCCTGAATATTCTAATTCACGAATACCTGTCGTTTGGTTCAATAAACGCATCACGACTGATTCACCATATTGAACAGGCATGGTTGATAAACGAATATCAACGGATTGACCACGCGTCTTGATATTAAAACGACCATCTTGAGGTAATCGCTTTTCAGAAATATCCAAATTCGCCATTAACTTCAAACGTAAAACCAGTGCAGAGGCAATATTAACTTCGTTTAATAATGTTTCGTGCAGCACACCATCAATACGTTGACGTAAACGAAGGACTTTATCATCCGGTTCAATATGAATATCCGACGCACCAACTTGAATCGCATCTTCAAATAAAGAATTGATCAGTTTTACAACGGTAACTTCGTCGTTGTCGTTATCTGAGATACCAAAATTAAAATCGTCATTTTCTTTATGTTCAGATTGAAGTTGCTCAGCAAAAGAGGCGATTTCTTTGGTTCGACGATAAAAGCGATCAAAGCTATCAACCAGTTGCCTTTCTGATGCAATAACCATTTCGATATTGTATTGCTGAAGCTGTGAAAAAAGTGCTTCTTGAGCAAATAAATCCGCGGGATCACTCATTGCAACACGGATAGTGTTACCCTGCTGACTTACCACTAACGCTCGTAATCGACGAGCATGAACTTCTGGTAATAAATGTACGGCCGCGGCATCAATATCGGCACGATTTAAATCAATTAATGGCACATCTAACTGCTGAGATAAAAACGTCAGCATTTGTTTCTCAGTTAAAAAACCAAGTTGGATTAATGTTCCGCCAAGTTTACGTCCCGTTTTTTTCTGCGCAGCCAGCGCTTGTTCTATCTGTGCTTCTGAGACAATGTTTTCTTCGACTAATAGATCACCAAGTCTTTTTCTTAACTTAAGACGCATTATTCACTTCCTTCATTGTCTCTAATAACTTAATTCGATCTCGAACAAACACTTGAGATGAGCGGGATAAGCCCGGCTTAATCAATGCTGATTGATAAGTGTCATAAGCTTTATCAATTTCTGCTTCTCTCTCATAAACAATGGCAAGACCTAACCACCAACGACCATTATCAGGGTCTTTATTGACGAGCATTTGATAGCTTTCTTTTGCTAAATCGATAAATTTTAATTGTTGAGCTAACCCACCACGCGTGGCTAAATAATCAATAGAGGCTTCTAAAGGAATGTATTCGACAACAGATAACGCCGCTTCTAGTTGCTCTTCTCTTTGTAATAAACTTGCCAACGCTAAACGCAAAGTCACGCTGTCATTATCTAGCTTTATTCCCTGCTGCAAAACGGCCGCCGCTTCTTTCACTTGATGCTTACCATAGAGTAATGCAGCTAACTTCTTACGTGAATCGTCATCTCTTGGCTGATATTTAAGTACGGTATAGTACTCAAGAATAGCTTGTTTAAAATCCGATTCATCAAGTGACTTTCTCGCTGCGGATCTACTTTTCTCGGCTAATTCAGAAGGTAACAACTCAACTTCTTCGACATAAAACGCATCACTTTCAGGCTTAACGTTCTGCTTAGTAGAAATGACAGGTACCGTATTTTCATTCTTTACTGTTGGTTTTTCTGCTGTTGATGCCGTCTTAATAATTGCAGTCGGCACTGGAGTCGTTATTTTTGCTGCCTGCTTTTCCGTTTTATGACGGCTTTCAGATAAATAAATCGAACTGACGGATTCAGGTGTGCTGTTTTTTGTCGGAGAATTGGAGGCTAACTCAACGACCGCTGCATCATTAGCGATGGGAGTCGTAACCGGTGTTGGCTCGTTATTTAACGTAGCCCAACCGAGAACTGAAATTGAACTTAATAAACCAATAGCAAAAAAGAAAGGCGCTTTAAATCTTGATTCCATATTTGGCACTATCGCAGGCGAAATCGTCGATGTATTCTCAACATCTGATTTTGCTTTAGTGATATTCAATAGAGCTTTATTGGTGACACTCACGCTTTTCTCCAACCCCAAAACTTAGGGAAATAATAGGTAGGTTTCATTGTGTCTGTTGTATCTTTAATGGCACTAAAAACAGAACGAGAAGATACGATAATTAACTGCTCAGAAAACGAAATTAACAATGATTTATGGCATACCTGATTAATCAACCGCGGAACCCCTGTTGTCGCTCGCCAAATAGCTTTCATTTGAGTCAATGAAAAAGGATTCACTTCACACCCAGATTCTGTCATTCGGAAACGAATATAAGCCACCGTTTCACTCATAGTTAATGGCCTTAATGTGGCTGAAAACGTAATTCGTTGACGAAGTTGTCTTAAATGGTATTGCTGTAATCTTTCATCTAATTCGGGCTGACCAAATAACACTATCTGTAATAATTTTTTATAGTCGGTTTCTAAATTGCCAAACAATCGTAAGGTTTCTAATGCTTCATCACTTAATGCCTGAGCTTCATCAAGAAAAACAACGGCTGTTTTTCCTAGAGCTTGTAACTCTATAATTTTCTCATGAATACGATCCGTTAAAGCGATATCGTCTCCATGCTGTTCAATCCTTAACTCTTTTGCTAACGCTTGACGTAATTCATGTCCATTCATCACAGGATTAGGCAAATAAAGTAACTCAACATTACTCGGCAGCTGATTCATTAGCATTCTGCACACTAGTGTTTTTCCAGTGCCAATTTCGCCCGTTACTTTGATGACTCCCTCTCCCATTGATATCGCAGATAACACGGTTTGAATTGCTTCATAATGAGGCAACAATCCATGGAAAAGCGATGTGTTTGGCGTAAGCGTAAATGGAAGCTGCTTCAGCCCAAAATGGGATTCATACATAATCTATCGATTACTCGTCAGGAAACCATTCTTGCAAAAGATCACGTGAGCGTTCTAACTCTTCTTGCCATGTATCAACCCCAACAACCGTTGGCTTAAGCAAGATAACTAACTCTGTTTTAGTCGTTAATTGACTGACATTTCGGAATAAATGCCCAAGAACAGGAATATCACCAAGGAACGGAACTTTTGATACTTGATCAACCGTTTGTGATTTCATCAATCCACCAATAACAACGACATCTCCGCTTTTTGCTCGGATAACAGAATCAGATTCACGGATAGAGCTTTTGGCCAGCGGTAGCTCAAGAACCCCTCCAACATCACCTAAATCGATGATTTTTGTTTCTGTTTCAACATCGATAACGGATGGGTGAACGTGAAGCATCACATTCCCTTTATCATCAATTTGGGGCGTAACATCCAATGAAATACCAGAGAAAAATGGCGTTAATGTCACTTCTGGTGATGCATTCGAATTATCACCATTGCCAGTTACACTAGAGACTTCAGTGACGAAGTATTCATCACGACCCACTTTGATCACGGCTTTCTGGTTGTTGGCAGCCGTCACTCTCGGGCTTGAAAGCACATTCAAATCCCCTTGAGTATCCATAAAACTTAATACAGCTGAAAAATTACCATCAGATACCGTGATATTGGTTTGTCCGCCCAATAATGATCCAATAGCATCCATACCAGGTAGAACTCCGGCGGTTGTTCCTGGGACTTGTCCAAAAACAATATCAGTGCCTCCAACCGCAGCCGTTAAGTTAGACCAATTAATACCTTGTTGGTAACCATCACTGAGTGTCACTTCTAATAATTTAGCTTCTAGGATTACTTGACGCTGTAAGCGCTTATGTGAAATACCTAAGAACTGTTTCACTTTACGCAATTCATCAGGAGAGGCCGTAATAGTGATCACACTTGCTTGAGGTGATACAACGACACTTCGCCCAGAACCATTACCTATCATGACTGAAACGGCTTTTTCTAGTTCTTTCCAAAAATCACTTTCACTCGTTGTTTCTATCTCAGTGCCACCGGTAGCAGAAGAAGATGACGAAGACGATGAGTTATTCGAATTAGAACTATCATTACTATTCGATGAGTTACTGTCTGAATTTGTAATCGACCCTGTAGTGATTGTCGTTAAAGAACGACCCTTACGTGTTAATTGTAAATAATCAACGGGGATAGTTTCGGTGCGGATCGTCGCAGGATAAACTTGCAATACCTTGCCTGATTTTATGATTTCATAACCATAAAGATCTTCAACAGAGCGAAGTACTTCATCCAACGTCACTTCATTTACGTTCATCGTAATTCGACCGCTGACATCAGGATGCAATATCACACTGTATTCTGTGCCTTTTACTAAGCTTGTAAAAAAGGCTTTTGCACTCACGCCATTCGCTTTGATTCTAAATCGTTTTACGGGCTCATCAATTGACACCGTTGATGAGTTTAAATCAGGCATTAAATCGGCTTGTATTGAAGCAGGTAGATCATCCAATAATTGACCACCATTATCATTAATAGATTGATCTAAGGTTTGTTTGATCTCCGTTGGATCTCGATGGCCCATTGAACAGCCAGCTAAAGAAGCGACCATTAACCCAACGATGATTTTACATGCTTTCATTTACTACAAACCTTAATGTTTAATGTCTTGTGAAAATAGAGAAAGTTCCCACCGCTTACCAGCGCGGCCAATAAATACGTTATCGTCATTAATTGATAACAGCGTATAGCCAGAGATCTTTTCACCTTGCTTCATGGATTTATCATCTAACACAGCGTAACAATCGGCATTCCCACTGCCATTACAATTAATTGCCTGTAATGATGGGAAATATTGACGTTTTTTCACTATTTTTTTCTGCTGCGGCTCAGGCTTCAACCAACTTAATGGCTCTGTAGGATCGTGTCCCGCACTGATTTCTGATGCATTAATCGACGATGCTAATAATACAAATAATAAAAGGAAATATTTCACATTAACCTCCAATGAACCCTTTACTTGAACCAAGGGTGTATACCTCAATACTTAACTCAGCATTTGGATATGTATTCACTTTATATTGAAAGTTTCTCCAATAATATTTCACGGGCAATGCTTCTAAATTTGAAAGGTATTCTTCAAAATCAAAATAACTCCCCGAAAGCACAAGCTTAATCGGGTGAATGTAATAGCCAGCGTTACTGTTCTCATCTAATAATCGCTCAGACGGTAATGTACTCATCGAACTCAATCTTAATTTTGAAGATTTTTGTAATACGGTTTCAAGTAACGGTGCCATTTGACTTGGCGAAACTAAAGCAGCAACCCGTTTAGATAAAATATCCGCTAAATCTTGGCTTTGTAACGTTAGCTCTTTATATTCTTTATTAATTTCAAGGTTTGGATCTTTTTGCAATCGAAATTGAGCTAATTCAATTTGTTGTTTTAATGATGAAATAGAATTCGTCACTCGAGACAGTTGTTGTTCCGCTTTTTGAGTTTTCGCCATTTGAGGTTCTATGACTAGCGTTAAAGAAATAAAAATAACCGCAACCCAACCCACAATAACAATGAGCATTTTTTCTCTTTGTGATAACGCTAAGAAAGCGTCTTTTGCTTTAATCCAATTATTCATTACTTTCCTTTGACACGGTTGTATTTAAAGTAAATGACACAACCCCTTTTTCATCTGTTTTTATGTCTAATTGAGCAAAAGTTCGACCGACTAAATGCAATTCACTTTCAAAGCTCTGTATCCAACTAGGTACAACATCTGGCGTTCGTGCAAAACCAGTAAAATTAACGTCATTACCAGAAATATAAATTTTTGTTAGGGAGATATTCCCTTTACCAATTTGAGTAAGGCTACTCATAAGACCGGAGTACCCCACTTGCATCCCTTCATCAAAATTATCGATCATTTTCAATGATGCTTTCTTGGCGTTAATATCGTCTTTTAATCGCTTTATTGCCGCCAATTTAGCGGCCGATGGTTTATGTCCAGCCAACTTTTTATTTACTTCAATCAGCTCTTGGTTGTAGATACTTTCTTGAGATGATGCCAGTGCGACTTTATTTTCAACGCCATAAAGTTGCCATTGATAGTAACCTGCAATAATACCTACAAGAACCATACCAACTCCCCAACTAATCAATACATTGGGTAATGTTAAATAATCCGTTTTCGGTTTTAAGGTATCATTATATAAATTAATATTTGGCTTATTAAATAACCCGAGCCAACTCAGCACTTCCCCTGCTCTAAAGACTCTTGGTTCATCCACAATCAGTGAGGCTACCTTAACCCCTAAACGATTTTGTAGCTCAGTGGATAACGTTGAATCATCTTCATCATCACAGCGAAAATAAAGATGATTAATATTGACACCTTGCGAGTGAGCACTTAAATAATCTAATGATCGTTGTAATTCTAAAGCTAAATTATCGAGTTGAAAGTGACTAGACTCATCGCCGGTTAAAGGCGCTTTAATTCCGCGCAAAGAACGATTTAAATGTAAGCGCCCTTCATTAAACGCCAATAATTTAAAGTCTGCTGATTTACTGTGGCAAAGTAGCATAAAACCATCTTGCTCTGGTTTTGCATTTGCCCACGTTAATTCATCAGGCGTAATATTAATTACTTGAATAGAGAAAGGTTGTAAAAGGTCAACAATAGACTTTATCGTGGCAATCTGAGAAATATATACCTGCAATTTACCATTACTGGTTTCAATGCCATCAGCAACAATATCAGATACGCGATCCGTAATAAGATCTTTAACAAGAAAAGGAAGCGCACCAATTAGCTCTTCTTTAGGAATATTCGGTTTTTCAATTTGAAATGACTGATAAAGATGAGAGCCTACAATTATATTGGCTCCACAGTCTGAAACACCAGCTTGTTGGCAAGCACTAACTAACGCTTCTTTCCAAGCTTGCGGATGGTTAATTTCAGTATAATGACTTTCTTTAAGTTGGTTATCATCATCGCTTTTCGCGATATATATACCACCTTGTAATAGAACAATTGATGTAGTTGTTTTAATAGAACGAGAAAGTGTCAGTTTCTTGAATGCATCCATCATATTCATTAATTACGTTATCTCTATATTGCTTTCATTACACTGAACACCCGTCTTTTTTCCGCGACGGGTTAATCATGAATGATACAACATTCTATTCTTAAGACATATGAGAATTATCTGAAAAATGAGATCAATAACGTTTTTCCCAACGATTCCTTCTTTTAGGGATCGCGATTTTCTTTTGTTGATGAAAAAGACTGGTTTCGACCTCAAAAATACGACCTTGACCGCCTTTAACACCCAACTCTTTTAATCGTTTTAATTCTTTGTCTTTCTCTATACCAACCGCAATAACCTGAGCCCCTGTCGTTTCACAAGCCCCTAATAAGCTTCGTACAAACAGTTGATTTTCATATCGTTGATGGATGTCTTTAATCAAACTTCGATGTAATTTCACGTAATCAACATGCAAATCTTTAATATAGTGAGTACTTACAATAGTGCGGCCTGCCTGCTCTACAACCAGCTTACAACCAAAACTTTTTAACATTTTTGCAATTGGTCGTACTGAATCTAAATGCGTCACAACTTGCCCTTCAGCTAATTCAAAACTTAATCGTTGTAACTCTTCTCTTGGGGTTTGTAATAATCGATCTCTTAACTGGCGAATAAATACACTATTTTGTAAGCTTTTTATATGTAAATGGACAGAAAATGAATGTTGAGACATTTCAGTATCATTTAATAATGGAAATGTTTGTTTTAAGACCGCACTATCAAGCTTTATTTGATAACCCACTTGCTCTATCGCAGGTAAAAAGCGAGACGCTTTTATTTGAATTCCATTTTCATCTTTAATTCTTGAAAATAACTCCAAGTGAAGTGGGATTATATTATTCCCTTCAAATAAAAAGGTAGTTTGCTTATAAAGCACGAGTTGCTCTTGTTCAAAAATAGCATCAAACAATGTACGCCAACGGACGCTCCCCAAACTCTCGGTTAGCTGTTGCTGTTTTTTAAATAATGACCAACTATTGTTGTTTTGTAATAGTGCACTACGATGAGCCATATCTAACTCATTCATCAGTCGCCCACGTTGCTCACCACTGACATACATGCTCACACCAATATGACACCAATTATCAGCATCTAAACTTGTTGGAGGTATAATTTTCTCTACCATTTTTAAGCATTGAGAAGACAGTAATTTCGCTTCTTTTAATGACTGTTGGGGAATAAGAAGGGCAAATTCAGATGTGTAATAACGTGAAAGTACACTATCACTATAACGTTGAATCAAATTATTTAACTGCTTCCCTAATTCGACAATTAACTCATCACCCGCTCGCTTTCCTTGTTCTTCAATCAGATCTTCCCATCCATTAATTCTCAACAGAAGTAAAACACCCTGACTTTCAGATTCTTGCAATGTGGATTCTAATTTACTGTCAAACAAGACTCTATTTGCAGAGCCCGTCAATTGATCTAAAAAGGTATGAGTTCGAATAAATGTATCAAATCGACTGCGCTCTTTACGTGCATCTTTTAATTCAGCGATCACATTATCTAACGCCAAACTTGCGGTTGCGGGCCACTCTTCTTCACTACCCACTTCATAACTATCGACCTTTCCGGCCAAAAGCATTCTCCCCCTTTCTTCTAAGAGCTCCGAGCCATAAAGTTGCTTTCTTAACCACACCACTCCCCAAAGTAGAGAAACAACAATAATGGCAATGGCTGCAGTGATAGAAAACAAAGCACCTAACGAATAAGTAAACGCACTATAAGGAGGTAAAGATTTAAAGGTAATCGAATACCCTTTATTAAGCTCGAGGGGATACGTTTTTTGATAAAGTAAATTATCATCGGGAAGGATGGCTAACGATTGAAAAGCATAAATAGGACCTGATTCTGATGACAATTCCATGCTCATTACGCTACTGGCTTTCAATAATTTTGGTAACCATTTCGCCATTGATGTCGCTTCTTCTGGTTCAAGAAGCTCTTCATCAACCACATTAACGACACCAACCAAATAATGATCTAAGTATTCGGTTCCAATTTGTTTAAAGGATATTGCTCCGCCCACGAATAAAACAAAAATAGCAGCAGAAACCATTAAAGTAACAAAGGAAATAAGGCGGTTACTTAATCGTAAATTAGGGGTTTTTCTCATTGAACTCTTCTTCCCTGAAGGTATATACCAAAATATGATGCCCTTAGTTTCAATAGGTACATCTAAACATGTATTACATATAATACAAATATTTCACTTATATCTCTATACAATGCTCACTGTTAATAACAGATACTAAATGTATTAGCCGACGATACCAAGAGAACTCCCATAATAATATAAGGCGTACGCGTGAATATTGAGCTTAACTCAAAAAAAATATTAACCTTCTTTCTTTCTTTAATTGTCATATTGGTTATTGCAAATTGCTTTGCGGTTATCTCCAAGCAATACCTAAACTACTCTCATATGGAAACTATCATTCGTTTATTTGATCTAGACAGAGAGATGAATGTTCCAACCCTTTACTCGTCATGTGCCATGATCGTTGCAAGTATTCTTCTTGGATTAATCGCTTATATCCATAAACAGAAAAAAGAACGTCACTTAGCCTGGGCTGGTCTAAGTGGAATTTTCTTATTCCTTGCTCTTGATGAAATGACTGAACTGCATGAAATGTTAGTTGGTCCTGTTCGTAACTCACTACACACAACAGGTGTACTCTACTTTGCTTGGGTTATTCCTTATGCAATTTTACTTATTATTTTTGCTTTAACTTATTTTAAATTTTTATTTCGGCTACCAAAAACAACCCGTAACTTATTAGTTATTTCAGGTATTGTTTATGTTTCGGGCGCATTAGTGATGGAGTTAATTGGTGGTGCTATTTCTCAACAACATGGTACTGACTCTCTAATTTATTCAATAAGTTACAGTATAGAAGAAACATTGGAAATGTTAGGTATTGCTTTCTTAATATACACAGCCACAACCTATATTAGTGCTCAATTCCCTAATTTAACCATGACAATTAAGGAATAATTACGTCTTCCGCCTACAAAAAAAGCCTCAATGATTGAGGCTTTTTTTTATGAAACGATTAAAGATATATTCCTAGAACGGAATATCATCATCAAAGTCCATTGGTGGCTCATTATATTGAGGCTGAGCTGCCTGCGGTGCTTGTTGTTGAGGTGCTTGTTGCTGCTGTTGTTGTGGAGCAAAGTTATTTTGCTGCGCAGGTTGTTGAGGTTGACCCCAATTGCCTTGCTGCTGCTGTTGTTGCTGTCCACCAGCTGGAGCGCCTTGACCTTGACCACGACCACCAAGCATCTGCATTACACCGTTAAAACCTTGAACTACAACTTCTGTAGTAAAACGATCTTGACCGCTCTGATCTTGCCATTTACGTGTTTGTAATTGACCTTCAACATAAACTTGAGAGCCTTTACGTAAATACTCACCAGCAACTTCCGCTAATTTACCAAACAGAGCAACACGGTGCCATTCTGTTTTTTCACGTTGTTCGCCAGTTGCTTTATCACGCCATGATTCCGACGTTGCAATTGTAATGTTTGCTACCGCACCGCCACTTGGCATGTAACGGATTTCAGGATCTTGCCCTAAGTTACCAACAAGGATAACTTTATTAATACCACGGCTGGCCATAGTTTGCTCCAGATAAATTAGAAAGGATGAAAAGTGTTCACCCGGTTATATATACAGTAGTTCGCAGTTTAACACGTTCATCACTATTTCTGATACCCCTAAACAGAGAATCCGTTCGCTCAAAAATAAAAATAGGGACGAAGTTCGAACAAAATATAAACATGGTTAGAAAAGAAAAATAATAAATGTTAGAAATTCTAGTTACTTAATAAAATAAACGATATTATTGGAATGTCATTTTTTTGACGCGACGTTAACTTAACACCTGTAATTATCGACTATACTGCTCTAATTACGTAAATCAATGCGACAAGAGGCTATATGAAACAACAAAATATAAAAATGATCACAAATAGCTATCGTAATATTAACAAAGCATTTGATTTTATACTGATAAATCTCACATTAGTTTTTTTACTTTCGCTTCAGGGCTTTTCAGAAACAGCCGTAGACTTAGCTGTAGGTTTACTGTTTTCTGTGATTTTTTTATTAATCAGCGAATATCTCAATATTTACGATATAAACAGTAAATTTGAGCTACCAAAATATCTTTCAAGGCTATTTCTTGCACTTCTGCTTTCAGGAGTAACATTACATGTTTTAAAACTCCGATTAAAAGGCATGGAAGGGGCTAGTATTAGCCATTTTAATAATCAGTTATATATGATTTGGTACTTAACGGTTTTTGTCGGACTCTCAGTACCACGTATAAGCTGTAATCTTTGTTATCGATATTTAGTGTTACCAAATACAAAAATAAAACACATTGCAATAGTCGGGTTAACCCCTGCAGGACTAGCCATTGAAAAAGCGTTATTAAAAAAATACAAACAACAAAAAATACACATTAGCTTTTATGATGATCGTTCAAATGACCGCTTTAGCTATATGGCAAAAAGTAGTCATGATGGAAAAATATGCGATCTCATTGATAAAGTAAAAAGCAATGATATTAGTGATGTTTACATCGCTTTGCCAATGGTGGCAAGAGACCGAATAAAAGACACTATACATCAGTTATCAAACTCGACAGTAAATGCTTTTATTGTTCCTGACTTATACACTTATAAATTAAATGTCTCTCAAATTACACGTATCGGAAATGTACACACGTTTAGTATTTTTAGCTCACCTTTTGAGGGATTTGGAGCGGTAATAAAACGTATTGAAGATCTTATAATCGGCTTTTTAATCACTTTATTAATTTTACCTGTTTTATGTATTGTTGCTCTTGGTGTGAAGTTAAGCTCTCCCGGCCCTATATTATTTAAACAAGATCGCTATGGCTTAGGCGGTAGGAAAATAAAAGTATGGAAATTTCGCTCAATGAAAGTTATGGAAAACTCAGGAACCGTCACTCAAGCAACAAAAAATGACCCACGAGTAACTCGTTTTGGTAACTTTATTCGCAGAACATCATTGGATGAATTACCACAATTTATCAATGTATTACAAGGTAGTATGTCTATTGTTGGTCCAAGACCTCATGCTGTAGCACACAATGAAGAATATAGAGTATTGGTCGACAACTACATGGTACGCCACAAAATAAAACCGGGTATTACCGGCCTAGCGCAAATTAGTGGTTATCGTGGTGAAACAGACACACTCGATAAAATGGAAAAACGTATTGAGTATGATATTAAATATTTACAAAACTGGTCACTTTCGATGGATATAAAAATCATTTTTCTAACCGTATTTAAAGGTTTTGTCAGTGATACCGCCTATTAATCTTGCTTGTACTCAACGGGTCTTATTGCTCATTTTTTATATGATGAGCAGCTTTTGCTATGCCGCATTAACCCCAAAACCACATATAGGGCCAGCTGGAATAGAATTTCAAAGTAACGTAGATCTTGATTATGGATATGACGACAACGTTAATTTTCAATCGGAAAAAGCCCCTCATGTAACGTCGGATTTTTTTAATCTAAAGCCTTTTTTAAAATTAGAAGGTAAACGTAACGCGGACACTTACACAGTTGAGTATCTCGGTGATTATCGTCAATATCAAAACGACGCGACTTCGGATGATTATGATGACCACACAATAAGGTTCATTGGAGCCTGGGAAAAAGGCCTTAATAATGACCTCCTATTTACGATCGAAAATGTCTTAGCTCACGAAAATAGAGGAGAAGGACTTACTGATGGTTTATCTGCTGAACAGTTTAAACAATACGGTATAGATGATGTTTTGAAAACGAATATGCTGAACACTGAACTTCGCTACAGCATTGATAAGCAAGACAGCATTGGTAAACTCAGTTTTGCGGCCCAATATAAAGAATTTAGCTATGACGACAGAGAGTCCAGTGATGTCCATAAAAATAATTTCAACCAATATATTAAAGACCAAAATTGGAACCAGACTACATTTACCATAGAGTTATTTGATCAAGCGTCAAGCCGTACTCGATTTCGATATTCGATAATCAGCAACCTAAGAGACTATGAAGAAGATAACAAAAAAAATACAAATGAAACCTTTTTGGTCGCCGGAATAAAAAGCCAACAAACAGGAAAAACCACGATAGATGCCAATATTGCATGGTTGTATAAAACCTTTCCAAACCAACCTGATTCTCAAGGCTTTAGCGGATTAAACTGGGATGTTGATATAGCTTGGAGCCCTGTGAGATATTCAACCTTTCATTTGTTTACGGATCAACGGGTAGAAGATCCAACAGAAGTTGGAGGATATGTTTTAAATACCAAATATGGTACACGTTGGGAGCATTTTTGGTGGTCTAATAGATTTTCTAGTGAATTAGGGTTTAATTATGAAACCAGTGCCGATCAACATAAAAACGATGGTAAAACAACCACAACCACAGACGCTATGGCAAAATTAACATATAAATTTAGACCATCAATTATACTAGAGCTAAGCTATCAACAAATGATTAATACTTCAGACAAAGAGTTTGATGACTTCACTATCAATAACTCGGCAGAAACCATTATCCAGACATTAGGTTATGACAAATCCATTATTATGTTTACAACTAAGGTGCAAATTTAGATGAAATCCTTCTTTATATCTTTTTGCTTATTCATCTCTGTGCTCTCTCACGCTTATGCATCAGAGACTTCACCAGTAAAGAATACAGAAATACAAAAATCAGACACAACGGTTCAGAAAGATGATCTAGGTTATGTATTAGGGGCTGGTGATAGTATTCAGATATCGGTATTTAAAGAGCCCGATATGACCTTACGTTTGAAAATTCACCGCGGTGGATTTGTTAATTTCCCTTACCTTGGTGATGTGCAGTTATTGGGAAGAACTCCAGCACAAATAGAAAAAGACATAGAAACTAAATTGGCTGACGGGTACATCGTCCAGCCAATGGTAACCGTCAGTATTGAGTCCTTTAGAAAGTTCTTTATCAGTGGTGAAGTTGCAAACCCTAATGGGTACGAATTTCAACCAGGATTAACCGTTGAACAAGCGATTGCGATGGCTGGTGGTTTTACTGATCGGTCAGATAGAGATGGCATTAACGTCCGTCTAGCCGCGACAAATGAATTAATTGAAGATGTGGGTCCAACCTATCCAGTAGGTCCGGGCGATGTAGTTATTATTGAACAGAGTTTTTTCTAAATTATGGCACTATCAATTATAGAAAATGGAAAAAAGCTAGAAAGTACAATCGATTTTTCTAATTTCCTAAAAGAATTTAAAAAATATCGTCTACGAATTCTGCTGACAGTTATGGGGGTAACCTTAATTTCATTCCCGTTAATTTACTCGATGACACCTCAATATTCTGCAACTGCAACGATGATATTAAAGGCACAATCAGATAACTCGACACCGATAGATCAAGTCGAAGATTTTGACGCAACTCAAGCAGAGTATTACCCAACTCAAGCCGAAGTTTTACAATCAAAAAAAGTCATTGAGACTGTCGTTCGTCAACTAAATTTACAAAACAACCCACTATTTAAGCTAAAAAAAACCGATAAACTAATTTCAGAAAATGAACATATTTATCAAATAGTAAAAGCGATCAATAAAAAGCTTTCTATTTCACCTGTGCGCTTTAGCCAATTAATTAAAATCTCTTATGAATCGACATCTCCAGAGATGTCCGCAACCATCACTAACGCCGTTGTTGAGGCTTATATTCACTTAGAAGAGCAACGAAAAATAGAAAAAACCAAACAAGCTCAAGAATGGAATAATGCTCGAATGACCGAGCTAAAAGAGAAGATTTTACAACAAAAAGAAAATATAGATAAATACCTCACAGAAAATGGTTTGCTAACTTATCAAGGTATTGATGGTTTTGAAACAGAGCAACTTGCACTCGTTAATGATCGTTTAGCAACCGCAAAAGAAAAACGAATCACAGCGAAGGCTAGCTATAACACAATCAGCGAAGCACTTGGCTATCCATTAGAAGATGTGGCTACCCTACCGTCGATTTCTAATCATGCACAATTACAAGATTTACGTATTGCTCTTATTCAAGAAAAACGTACATTATTTGATCTTAAAGAAAAGTATGGCCCAAAAAACCCATTGATTTTGGAAGCTAATGCTCAAATTAATGCCATTAAACTACAAACGACCTCTTTATTAAAAGAGCTTAAAACCGGATTATACAAAGAGTATCAAGCCTCAATTGAACGCGAAAATAAATATAAGTCCTTACTTAATGCACAAAAAAAGAACTTCACACAACTTGCTGCAAAAAGAGATGTTTATAATACGATGAAAGCGGATTTAGATAAGACGCAAGAGTTGTACGAAAAAATCTTCACTCGTAGCAAAGAGCAAGAATTAACGATGTTATATCGTGAGCCAGCGGCAACACTACTCGATCCCGCAATGCCACCTAGTAAACCAAGTAAACCCAATAAAGCTTTATTTATCATTATGATTTTCATCATGACATTTATCTTAAGTTTACTGTTTATCATCATTAAATCTGCCTTAAATAAATCAATTAATAATGTAACTCAAGTGAAAACCCGCTTAGGCCTAAAAGCCATCGGGGAGCTTCGCCCATTCAATTACATTGAAGAACTTACTGTATTTTCAAACGTTTTTTTTACTAATCCCTATTCAGGGGACACCGTTCACGCAATTAGAACGAGTCTCCTTTTAGATAGTAAACCCTGGCCAATTATTGGTTTAGTATCCACGGATTCTAGCGAACAAAATGAATTAAGCAGTTATCTTCTTGCTCATTCTTTATCACAAGATCGTTCGACATTATTAATAGATTTAGATTTCAGAAAGGAAATCTCTATAACTGAAGAGATATTGATGACGCAACCTGTAGAGGAAGCCTCAAGCGTATCTAAAACAGAAAATAGTACCTCTGATGTTTTTCCTACATTAACAGTAATGGGGATGGCTGAAATTCTTGAAAAAAATCATCCTATTAACGATTGTATAACTCAATTAGACAAAAATTTATTTTTCTTAGCTCGTGGGACACTAACATCAACACCACTCCTAACATTATCTCTGGAAACCCTTGAGCCAACACTTCAAGAGATGAGTAAGCAATTTGAACAAATTATCGTTCACTTGCCAGCATTATCTGAGAATAAAGACGCTCAGCTTATTGCTCGTTATCTATCTGGGGTTATTTATACTGTTCAAGCCGGCACATTAAGTGCAAACAACATCCTGTCAAACATGGAAAAAATAACTCAACTGCAAATCCCTATTATTGGTGCCATACTTAATAATGTGGTTGATGAAGAATTAGAAACAGAAGAAACACAGCAACAACTGTTCCATCAAAACGATGATTTATTAAGTTAGGTTTCTGATGAGCTTACTAAAAAGTGTCTCAACAATTGCGGGTGCATCGGTTATTTCCCAAATTATCGGTGCCGTTTCCATTTGGCTTATTTCTCACAAATACGATATGGCACAAGTGGGCGTTTATGCTCTAGTGTATAGCGTAGTATTAATTGGAGCTCAAATTTGTACTTTTGCTTCTCAATTGTTATTACCAAAACAAAGTGATGCACAAGTCACTCAGAACATTATATTTTCACTGCTTCAAAGTGTCATAATTGCGCTTCCTTATACTGTCATAATTATCCAGTTTTTTGATCTTAATGGCTATTTACTTTACCTACTAACCCTTTGTCATGCATGGGTTTTAATATCAGAAAACTTACTGCTTAGAATTGAAAATATTCGTCTATTAGCATTTCAGCGTATTTCAATTTCATTATTAGTTATTGCTGCCGTTGCTCTCACACAAACCACTGAATTATTTTATGTCTGTTGGGCCATTGGGTTGTTTATTCTTGTTTCCATTTGGATTTGTCATTCTGTTTCTTTTTCAAAGATTAGATTTTCTCATTTTTCATTATCGAATAATGTGCAATTTATGAAAGAAAATCGGGCTCATCTTTCTGGAATAGGCAGTGCCGAAGTTTTAGCGATGGCAAATAATAATCTACCCACACTGCTAATTAATTTTTGGTTCTCCCCATTAATCGCGGGTTATTTTGCTGTTGTGAATCGTTTCTGCTTAGCACCCGTTACCATTGTTGGTAATGCCGTTCGTAATTCTATCTTTTCTAAGTGGTCGATTGATTTTCGTAATAACAAATTTAATTATCAAGAATTTAAAAAAGTTCGCTTAATGTTGTTAATTCTGGGGCTTATTGCGACTGCTGGTGTCTTGCTCTTTTATCCGTTAATCATGCAACTTGGTTTTAATGATGAATGGCTTAGCTCTGTACCTACATCCCGTTATATGCTGCCTTATTTACTTCCTGCTCTTGCTGTCTGTCCCCTCACAGTAATTGAATTAGTATTTGGTTCACCAAAATATTTTCTACGTATTCAAATCGAGCAATTGTTAGTTATCACTATTGCTTTCATTATATTTCCATACTTTTACCATAACTATGCTTATTCTGTTCTTTTGTTTTCGGTTCTGTCGTTTGTTCGTTACAGCTTTATCTATTTAAAAGTAAATAAACGAGCACACCTATTAGCTCAGGAAAATAAGTAATGATGCCGTTAAATACTGGTTTTTTCCTACAAATCTATGCCGTTATCAGTCTCGTATTATGTGGCTTAACACAATATTTCACTGGTATTTCTGCCATTTTATGGCTGCCATTTTTATTAGCTTTTACGATGACAGGCTTACTCTTTTTACAGAATCGATATACGCCGC
Source organism: Aliivibrio logei (assembly GCF_001691055.1). Classification (NCBI taxonomy): domain Bacteria; kingdom Pseudomonadati; phylum Pseudomonadota; class Gammaproteobacteria; order Vibrionales; family Vibrionaceae; genus Aliivibrio; species Aliivibrio logei. The sequence continues at coordinate 20,779 of NZ_MAJU01000013.1, read as the reverse complement.
TCGATCTCGATCATAAAGAAATTATTATACTCGTTTTGTTCATTGGTTTTTTCGTTCAAGCAGTACTCAGTACCTTTTTGCAAAATGGTGTCACCACCACTATTGTTGGCTTAAAAAATGAGCTAGCACTCTCCTTAATTCTATTTTGTTTATTGTTGCGATTTTGTCGGGAATCACAAATATACCGAGTGACAAAAACACTTTATTGGATTTTTTATGCTCAATTCCCCGTCATTCTATTCCAAATTTTTGTCATTCTTCCCAAACGAGTAGCCGCTCACGGTGAGTATGAAAAATGGGATTCGGTCGTAGGTACTTTTGGGGGCGATCCCATGGGAGGGGGGAATACGGCTGCGATGGGGCTTTTTTGCTTACTGATTATGCTGTTAAAACTCTCGGAGTATAAACATGGTCTATGCTCAATAAAATCAACTATCCTACACATTGGTGCGGCATTCACTCTATGTATTTTAGGTGAAGTGAAATTTGTTATTTTATTATCCCCCATTTTACTGGCTTATGTATGGCTAGCTCCTAGCTACATAAAAGGCATGAAAAGCTACGATATTAAGATTATTCTCGCGATTATTGGTGGGATGTTGCTATTAATGAGTATCGCTATCTTATTATTATCATTATCTTATTCATCTGCTTTTGGCAGTGACCCAAGTAAAGGGCCATTAGACATTTTCATTGGTTCTTTAGAATATATATTTGATCCTAATTATATTATGCCGACCGGTGAATTAGGAAGAATGACAACCATTTTTTTCTGGTTAGATAATAATGACTTTTATGGGCTTCCAAATGCTTTATTTGGTTATGGATTAAATACAACAAATCACGGAAGTTCGGTTTCCCCTGGTTTTTTAAATGTTCTTTTTAATGTCATTCTTGATACGACAGCACTCAGTGTTCTTTTATGGGAATTGGGGATCATTGGAACATTATTTTTCATTTCAATGACACTCTATATTCTTCGAGTCTGTAAACCTACTCCTCTATTTAATCGAGATGACGTGACACAAGAAGATATTAGATTAATGAGCTATCCTCCTGCATTTAATGCCTTTGCTATTGCTTGTTTATTAAGTCTCCCATACAGCCAAATATTGATGTTGGTCCCTATGCTTCAATTTATTTTTTACTTATCACTAGGGTCAAACTTAGTGATCCGAAAGTCCTTAATTACGGCGGCAGCGAATCATGACTAGTTCTCCTTTTATTTCAGTCATTATCAAAACCTATAATGAAGAATCTGGCATCGCGAATACGATAACAAGCATTCAAGAGCACATGGGTAAATATCCCCATAAAATTATTGTCGCGGATAGCTTATCAACAGATAAAACTCAAAAAATAGCAACCCAAATGGGTGTTACGGTTGTATCTCTAACAAATGAAGAAGATCGTTGCTGTGGGGTTGGCCATCAATTAGGTTATCTTCATAGCGAAGGTGATTTTTTACTTTTACTTGATGGCGATATGAAGTTAGAGGCGGGCTTTATTGATCATGGTATTTCATTTCTATTAGAACACCCTGAATATGCCGCGGTGGCGGGTGCAGTAGAAATGGATGATGTTGATAGCTATGAGTTTAAGTCACGTAAACAACGCATACACCAAATTTACCCTATTGGTGATTGCAGTCATTTAGGTGGCGGGGGGTTATACAGAAAGAGCGTCATTGATGAGATTGGATATTTAACGAATCGTAATTTACATGCTTACGAAGAATCAGAACTCGGTATGCGCTTAGGCTTAGCGGGTTACAAACTTCACCGCTTAGATGTGCCTTATTTTTCTCACACCTCTTATACCATGTCATCTTTCGAGCTAATAAAGCATCGCTGGAAGGGCGGTTATCTGTTTGCTTCTGGTGAGCTTTTAAAAGGCTCTTTTGGTACTCCTTTGTTTAAGAAAGCATTAAGCACAGTGAAAAACGAAGCTATTTTCACTCTTTATTTATTGCTCTTAATAAGTACTCTCTTTACGTTTAACTCTCTCATAATTATGCTCACAGCATTGCCTTTATTCGCATTTATTACATTAAAAACCATTAAGAATCGCTCGATTAAAGACGCCTTACACAGCGTTATCAACCTCTCCGTTTTTTCTGCTGGTTTACTCCGAGGTTTATTTCTGCCGCTAAAAAGTCCAACTCAGCCACCACAACACAAAATTATTAACGAGGGTAAAAAATGAAAGTTCTATTAGTTAATAAATTTTTCTTTATGAAAGGTGGTGCCGAAACCGTTTACTTTCAAGAGCGGGATATGTTGCTTTCTGAAGGCATCGATATTATTGAATTTTCAATGAATCATGAGAAAAACCTTGAATCAAACTATTCTGACTTCTTTGTTAATAACGTGGATTACTATCAAGAGCAAACACTAAAAAACAAAATAACCACTGCAGTTAATTTTATTCATAACAGCGAAGCTTGCATTAAATTCAAACAATTATTAGAGCAAGAAAAACCAGACTTAGTGCATTTTCATAATATCTACCACCAACTCACCCCTTCAATTATAAAAGTGGCAAAACAATTTGGTTGTAAAACGGTATTAACAGCTCACGATACTAAAATAGCGTGCCCAAGCTATACGATGTATCGCGATGGTCATACATGTGAAGACTGCGTTCATGGTTCGGTCTTTAACGCCACAATACATCGATGCCAAGAAGGTTCATTGATAAAAAGTTTTCTTTTGTCCGCAGAAGCTATCTATCAAAAAGTCAGCGGTAACTACCAGCAGCTTGATGCTATCGTCTCACCGAGCCGCTTTCTTGGACGCTTTATACAACAAAAACTGCCTCATAATCGTGTAGACATTATCGTAAATGGTATTGATGAGCACGTCTCTAATGAGGGCATCAGTGATCAAGGTTACTTTCTGTATCTCGGTAGACTAAGTACAGAAAAAGGCGTTCCTACCCTTGCGAAAGCACATCAATTAATGAAAGAAAACACAGCCTTAAAAATTGTGGGGGATGGACCCGTTTTTAACGAGTTAAAAGAGACGTACCCAAGCGCTGAATTACTCGGTTTTAAAAGCGGAGATGAATTACTCACTCTAATTAAACAAGCAAAAGCCGTAATTGTGCCATCTGAATGCTATGAAAACTGTTCCATGTCGGTTCTCGAAGCCATGTCATACAGCAAACCAGTTATCGCCTCTAGAATCGGTGGATTACCAGAACAAATTCGAGATGGCGTTGATGGCTATTTATTTGAGGCGGGTAACGCTCAAGCACTTGCTGACAAATTAGATGTATTGGCTGCGAGCCTTTCAGCATCCGCAGAAATGGGGAAGAATGCAAGACAGCGCTTTTTAAGTAAGTACACACTAACAAAACACAAAACAGATTTACTCAATCTTTATAATGAATTACTAAAGGGATAATACATGACCACTAGCATTACCGTCATCGGCACTCGTGGGATCCCTGATGTTTTAGGCGGAGTAGAAACTCACTGTCAGAATTTATACCCTGAAATTAAGACACAATTCGATACTGAGATTTGTGTCATTGCTCGTTCGCCTTATGTCGATTATAAAAAATCCACTTACCGAGGTGTCAATACAAAGGCTATTTGGGCGCCAAAGAAGAAATCATTAGAAGCGATAGTTCATTCGACCTTATCTTCGTTTTCGACCTTATTTGATCGTTCTAACATTGTCCATGTTCACGCGATTGGACCAGGGCTTGTCGTACCTCTATTACGAGTTTTAGGTAAAAAAGTGGTTTTCACTCATCATGGTCCTGATTATGACCGTCAAAAATGGGGGGGATTTGCAAAAAGAATGTTACAATTAGGTGAAAGGTTAGCCGTCACTTACGCAACGGAAGTCATTGTCATTTCAGAAGTAATTAACGACATCATTAAATCAAAATATAATCGCCACGATGCCCATTTAGTTTACAATGGGGTAAACCTACCCACTCCACTCCCTCAAGAAAAAATAGACGCTGTGTTAGCTCAATTTACTCTTACTGAAAACAACTACTTGGTTGCGGTTGGGCGTTTAGTCGAAGAAAAAGGATTCCACGATCTTATCAGTGCTTATGAAAAAGCAAACATTGATATACCACTGGTAATTATGGGAGACACCGATCATCCGACGCCCTACAGTGAACAGCTAAAAGCACAAGCAAAACATGTTGATGGTGTAATAATGACGGGATTTTTAAAAGGTGAGCAATTACAATCTATTTTCTCAAAAGCGAAAGCCTTTGTGATGCCCTCTTACCATGAAGGTTTACCGATTGCTCTATTAGAAGCAATGTCTTATTCATTACCCGCCATTGTCAGTAATATTCCAGCAAATCTCGAAGTTAAACTAAGCCCTGAAAGTTATTTTCCCGTTGGCGATATCGATAGCCTAACGACGGCATTGATTAACCATTCAATAGGCTCTGAGAGCAATGTTAATTATAGTCAGTATTTAGCGCATTATGATTGGCATAAAATTGCAGGTAAAACGATGGCCATCTATGACACTATTGAGAAAAAGAGAACTCAACATGATGGATAAAAAACAACAGAGACTCATCGCTAATTTTTATTCAGCATTAGATGAAAACATTTCAAATGAGCTGTCTTTTGAACAAAAAAAATCCATCGAACGAGCCGTAATTGCAACGGGTCTTGGTTCAAATAATAATGTTGATATTCGAAAAAGTGTCTCATTTTTTAATAAACGTTATTTTTTCGTTTTTTTACTCGGTAGAGATTATAGAAATAAGATGAGAAGCGAGTCACCACTTGCATTATTCTTCATGACACTATTAACGTGCTTCGGTGTGGTTGCTCTTTTCGGACTCGCGGTGGTTATTCTTTATCTTATAAAATCAGCGCTCGGTATCGATATATTTCATAATTTTTCATTTGGGATTTGGGATTGGTTTAAAGAAGTCATGCATATTTCATAATTAAAAATGATACTCCACCATGTTTCAACTTAAAGCGCTTCATTTACCCGTTATTAGTCGTTAAACTGACCATATAACGATGATGCTCAAGTAAGAGCGCTTCCAATAATTTAAATTTCGTCTTTTAGGACTCAGTTATGATCAAGAAATGTCTTTTTCCTGCCGCTGGCTACGGTACTCGTTTTCTTCCTGCTACTAAATCTATGCCAAAAGAAATGATGCCAATCGTAAATAAACCGCTTATAGAATATGGCGTAGAAGAAGCTATCAATGCAGGCATGGACGGAATATGCATCGTCACTGGCCGTGGTAAGCATTCTTTAATGGATCACTTTGATAAAAACTACGAGCTAGAACACCAAATCAGTGGCACAAATAAAGAAGAACTTCTTGAAGACGTTCGTGAATTAATTGACGCTGCACATTTTACTTATATTCGTCAAAGAGAAATGAAAGGTTTAGGTCATGCCATTCTTACTGGACGTGAACTCATCGGCGATGAACCATTCGCTGTCGTACTTGCTGATGATTTATGTGTCAATGAAGAACAAGGCGTACTGTCTCAAATGGTTGCTTTGTATAAGCAATTCCGTTGTTCTATCGTTGCAGTAGAAGAAGTACCTGATAACGAAACGCATAAATACGGCGTTATTGCGGGTGAAATGATCAAAGACGATCTATACCGCGTAGATAACATGGTTGAAAAACCAGAACCAGGCACTGCACCAAGTAACCTTGCGATCATTGGTCGTTACATTCTAACACCAGATATCTTTGAGATTATTGAGCAAACAGAACCAGGTAAAGGTGGCGAAATCCAAATTACCGATGCGTTATTAAAGCAAGCTCAATCAGGTTGTGTTCTTGCTTATAAATTTAAAGGTAAGCGTTTTGACTGTGGTAGCGTTGAAGGTTATATCCAAGCAACAAACTACTGCTACGAAAATGTATATTTAAAAGATAAAAAATCAGCTGAATTAGCAAAACAAACAACAGGCAAAAAGTAAGCTCGTTTGTTTTAATTATTATTACGTCTTATGAAATATCATAAGGCGTTTTTTTTCATTCTGAATCTCTCCTACCCTATCATTACTGTTTTTTTATCCAGTACCTCTTTGTTGTTCTAATAGTCTGTGCAATACTTAGTCTTCAGTCATTATTTATGCAGTGAGATCCCAATGGATAAAATTGAAGTTAGAGGGGCCAGAACCCACAACCTAAAAAATATTAGCTTAACACTCCCACGTGATAAATTAATTGTGATAACTGGGTTATCTGGGTCAGGTAAATCTTCTTTGGCATTTGATACATTATATGCAGAAGGTCAACGACGTTATGTTGAGTCATTATCTGCTTATGCCCGTCAATTTTTATCTCTTATGGAAAAACCCGATGTAGACCATATCGAAGGGCTGTCTCCTGCTATCTCTATCGAACAAAAATCCACATCTCATAACCCAAGATCTACTGTGGGTACCATTACTGAAATCTACGATTACTTGCGTTTACTATATGCTCGTATTGGTGAACCCCGCTGCCCTGAGCATCATGTCGAACTTACTGCTCAAACCGTTAGTCAAATGGTAGATAAAGCCTTAGAGCTGCCGGAAGGCACTAAGCTTATGTTACTTGCTCCTATTATTAAGGAGCGCAAAGGCGAGCATGTTAAAACATTAGAAAATCTAGCAGCACAAGGCTTTATTCGAGCCCGTATTGATGGTGAAGTATGTGATCTTTCCGATCCACCCACATTAGAGTTACACAAAAAACACACCATTGAAGTTGTCGTTGATCGGTTTAAAGTCCGTTCAGATCTTCAACAACGTTTAGCAGAGTCGTTTGAAACGGCATTAGAACTAACCGGTGGCATTGCCGTTATCGACTATATGGATAAGACCGATAATGAACCACTGATCTTTTCGGCTAATTTTGCTTGCCCACATTGTGGTTATAGTATGCAAGAACTCGAACCTCGCTTATTCTCTTTCAATAATCCAGCAGGGGCTTGTGGTACCTGTGATGGCTTAGGTGTACAACAATATTTCGATGCCGATAGAATCGTTTTAGATAACAAACTTAGTATTGCTGAAGGAGCGATCAAAGGATGGGATCAAAAGAACTATTACTACTTCCAAATGCTAACTTCCCTCGCTGAACATTATGCTTTTGACCTTTTCTCACCCTTTAAATCATTGTCAAAAAAAATTCAACAAATCATCCTTAATGGCTCTGGTAGTGAAGAAGTTGAATTTCATTACAGTAATGACCGGGGTGATTTACGTGTAAAACGTCACCCATTTGAAGGTATTTTAAATACTTTAGATCGCCGCTATAAAGAAACAGAATCAAACTCCGTTCGTGATGATTTATCCAAATACATTTCTACACAATCTTGCTCTAGTTGCCATGGGACTCGCCTACGCTTAGAAGCAAGAAGCGTTTTTGTCGCTGATACCACGTTATCTGAAATCTGTGAAATGAGCATTCAAGATTCAATGGCATTTTTCAGCTCATTAACCTTAACAGGGCAAAAAGCACAAATTGCCGATAAGATAATGAAAGAAATAAACGAGCGCTTAAATTTTCTTATTAATGTTGGTCTAAATTACCTTAATTTATCGCGCGGGGCAGACACTCTTTCTGGCGGAGAAGCTCAACGAATACGTCTTGCTAGTCAAATTGGTGCCGGGCTTGTAGGTGTTATGTATGTGCTTGATGAACCATCAATTGGGCTCCATCAACGCGACAATGAACGATTATTAAAAACGTTAAATCATTTACGCGATCTCGGAAATACGGTGATTGTCGTTGAGCATGATGAAGATGCAATTCGAAGTGCCGATCATATTATTGATATAGGCCCTGGAGCCGGTGTGCATGGTGGATATATTGTTGCTGAAGGCGATTATGCAGCAATAATTAATAATCCAGATTCTTTAACAGGCCAATACTTAAGTGGCGCAAAAAAAATTCCGGTACCAAAAGAACGAGTTAAGGCGGACCCTAAAAAACAAGTAGAACTGATTGGTGCGACTGGCAATAATTTAAAAAATGTTACATTAAAATTACCGGTTGGTCTCTTTACTTGTATCACAGGTGTTTCTGGTTCTGGTAAATCGACACTCATTAACGATACTTTTTTCAAGATTGCACATACTCAACTCAATGGAGCAACAACTTCAGAGCCCGCGCCTTATAAAAAAATTAAAGGCATCGAACACTTTGATAAAGTCATCGATATAGATCAAAGTCCAATAGGCCGAACCCCTCGTTCGAACCCCGCGACTTATACTGGTATTTTTACTCCAATACGAGAATTATTCTCTGGAACACCGGAATCCCGCTCTCGTGGCTATAAACCTGGACGCTTTAGTTTTAATGTTCGAGGCGGCCGTTGTGAAGCTTGCCAAGGTGATGGGGTTATAAAAGTAGAAATGCATTTCTTACCTGATGTTTATGTGCCATGTGATGTTTGTAAGAGTAAACGCTACAACCGTGAAACGCTTGAAGTAAAATATAAAGGTAAGAGTATTGATGAAGTTCTTCAAATGACCATTGAAGATGCTCATACTTTCTTTGCTCCTGTTCCCGTGATTGCTCGCAAATTAAAAACACTCATGGATGTTGGACTCTCTTACATTCGTTTAGGTCAAGCGGCAACGACCTTGTCTGGAGGGGAGGCTCAGCGTGTCAAACTAGCTCGAGAATTATCGAAAAGAGATACTGGAAAAACACTCTATATTTTAGATGAACCAACTACTGGTTTGCATTTTCATGATATTCAACAACTATTGACGGTTCTTCATCACTTACGTGAACGAGGAAATACCATTGTGGTTATTGAGCATAATCTAGATGTAGTAAAAACAGCTGACTGGGTGGTAGATTTAGGGCCAGAAGGTGGTAATGGTGGTGGAGAGATCATTGCAGAAGGAACCCCCGAAGAAGTTGCACTTATTGAAGGATCACATACGGCACGCTTCTTAAAACCAATGCTTTCCTTATAAAATTCCATACTTATTAAGTATTATCGGATAGAATAAAGCCAGCACTTTGCTGGCTTTATTACAGGGATTAATTGAAAAAATGGCAATCTTACTTACTCAGGGAACTCAACTCGAAGCAAGAAAAATAAAAAAACCACTTACTAAATCTTTTCTCGTTAGCCTCAGTATTCTATTTTTTGTTTGTGCTCACTTTTTCCAACCAAATCCAGGTGGTTCAGGTCTCCATTTAGCCTTTAATGCTGCCTCTTGGATCCCTGCAAGTATTGCCATTGCCATTGCCTTCTATCATATAGCGAAACAAGGGGTAATTAAGTATTCCACATTAACAATCGTTTTATTTTTCTCAGCAGTTCTACTTTCTGTACCTTTAATCTATCAAGACTCCTCTCCATTATTAGCCGCTGGAAAATTTTTTGGATTATGGGCTGGCTGGCTTTTCTTTCTCACCTTACAACAATTTGCATTTTCTAATAAACAAAAGCAATGGCTTCTATGGTGCATCATTGGTTCTGTATTGATTGAAGCTATTTTTGGCTATATTCAATATCTATTTCTAGAACCAGGGAATTCGTTTGGTTATAACGTAATTTCAAACCGCCCTTATGGTATTTTTCAGCAGCCAAATGTAATGGCAAGTTTTTTAGTTACAGGGCTTGCCATAGCCTCGTATTTTCTGGCAAGACAACCAATTAAATACCGAGAGAACCCTGTCGCACTTACACTTTTATATATAACAATAATCCTAACCTTACCGCTAATTATTGTTTTAGCTTCACGAACGGGTTGGATTGCTGCTGTATTTAGCCTTCTATTGTTAATCCCATACATGTGGAAATATTGCACAAAAAAACGATTTTCATCGTGGATTCTTGCTTTAATTATGGGCGTTAGTGGCAGTTTTGTTATCTTACATTTTTCACAAAATGATGATTTCAATAATATTTCGTTATTAAGTAAAAAAGCAGATTTAGAAAGCCCAAGAAGATACACATTCCCCCAAGCACTGGATATGTTTTTAGAGAAACCAATTACTGGTTATGGCTATGGGAATTTTGAAGCCGCTTACATTCTTTATACGGCCAAACAACACCAAATATCTGCCGATTATAAATCGGGATTACCATCAATGGACCATCCTCATAATGAGGTCCTCTACTGGGGAGTAGAAGGTGGTATTCTTGCTATATTTGGATTATTACTAGCTGCTGGTGGGGTGTTACTAAAAATTAGAAAAAGTAAATTAGATACGCAATTTGCATTGCTTGCTCTAATCAGTCCTATCTTTATTCACAGCCAATTAGAATACCCTTTTTACCATTCTATGCTTCACTGGTTTACCTTCATTATCCTTCTCTTTTGGATAGATCAGCTTAGCTGTAAGTATAAAAAATACCGCATTACTGGAGTCAGCAAAATATCGTTACGAGTAAGTTCTCTTGTTCTTCCAATTATCACTGCCTTTTATATGCTTTCAGCATTACACACAAACTGGATTTTAACCAAATTTGAAACAACAAAACCAATGAATCCAGAAATATTAAATCAAGTCAGTAATCCTGTCGTGTGGGAAGATAGATTTAATTGGGATGTATTATCAGCACAATTATCCATTGGCATCATCAATAAAAGGCCAGATTTAATCATACCTTACATTACTTGGTCCAAAGAGCTTATAAAAAATAAACCTAGACCAGCATTTTATCAAAACCTAATCATCGCTTATCAAGCTTTAGGGCAAGAAGCAAACGCGGAAGACATAAGAAGAGAAGCCGTATTCTTATTTCCGAATAACAATTTCGAAACCGTTCAACTTGACCAAAAGTTACGTCAAATCAGAAAGTAATGATAAAACGCCGTTGAATTTATCAACGGCGTTTTATCATCATGTTATTTATAATACGTCAGATAACGCTTTTAAACAAAGAGACACGTTTTCTTTACGTGCCGCATACCCCATCAATCCAATGCGCCAAGCTTTACCCGCTAAATCCCCTAATCCTGCGCCAATTTCTAAATTATATTCTTCTAATAATACTTTTCGAACTAAAGCATCATTAGTACCATCAGGAATATAGACCGCATTTAGCTGTGGTAATCGGTATTTCTCATCAACAATAAATGAAACACCTAAACTTTCTAGTCCACGCTTAAGTTCTTGGTGAAAATAATCATGTCTCTTCCATGCATTCTCTAGCCCCTCATTTTTAAGCATTAATAATGATTCATGCAATGCATATAGACTGTTTACTGGTGCGGTATGATGATAGCTTCTTTTGCCTTCTCCACTCCAGTAACCCAATACTAGGCTTTGGTCTAAAAACCAACTTTGTACCGGTTCTTTTCTTGACTTCATTTTCTCAACCGCTTTATTTGAAAACGTCACAGGAGAAAGACCAGGTATACAAGATAAGCATTTTTGAGATCCTGAATAAACCGCATCTAATAACCATTCATCTACGAATAAAGGAACCCCACCCAACGATGTTACTGCGTCTACAATAGTTAAACAGTTGTATTTCTGTGCCAATTCAGAGATAGACTTCGCATCACTTAATACACCTGTTGATGTCTCTGCGTGCACAAATGCGATAACATTAATCTCAGGATCTTTAATCAATGCTTCTTCTACTTTTGCTAACGATACAGGAGTTCCCCATTCATCATCAATAACGATCGCAATTCCACCGCAACGCTCTACATTCTGTCGCATTCGCTCACCAAAAACACCATTACGGCAAACAAGTACTTTTTCGCCTCTCTCTACAAGATTAACAAAACACGTTTCCATTCCTGCACTGCCTGGCGCTGACACCGCGATAGTAAATTCATTTTTTGTTTGAAATGCGTATTTTAATAGCTCTTTTACTTCATCCATCATTTTAATAAACAATGGGTCTAAATGACCAATAGTAGGGCGACTCAATGCTTGTAATACCTGGGGAGAAACATCAGATGGACCAGGTCCCATAAGGGTTCTTTGTGGTGGAATAAAACTTTGCATGACTCGCTCCTTGAATAGTAAGTGTTCAAATAATAAACATAAAAATAATTAAACTCAATTAGACAAACTAATTAGAGTGACTTAACTGCCTAAAACAACACTAAATAGTTAAATTTTACTTAGAAGGTAAGAAAGACAAAAAAAACGTTACTATCAATTGACATTTGATTCATAAAAAAGCACATTAATGAAACGTATTTCGTACTTTTAGAAATATAAAGAAGAGGAGCATTACCTAGGTAGCTTAATTTGTGGAGCCCAAACTCCAAAACAAATAAGTGAGGGAGAGTTATGCCGAGATAAACTACCCTTGGGAGTCGTTTATCGATCGTATTGGCTGAATCCTTACGATTGTCACTTAAATATTAAGTGAAGAGCTTCTAGCAATAACCTTTTATATTGCTGTCGTTTCTTCATATTTATTTCCACATTGGATGTAGTCGGGAGACAGGATAGTGAACCCTATAAATGTTGCTAAATTTGGTGGCACTAGCGTTGCTAATTTTGAAGCAATGAGCCGTAGTGCCCATGTAATAGAACAAAACAAAAATACTCACTTAGTTGTTATTAGCGCCTGCTCAGGGGTCACAAACCTGTTAGTTGAATTAGCTAATGGTGTTGAAAATACTCAACGGAAAAAAAATATTCTTAATGAATTAAAAGATATTCACTTCTCTGTATTAGATCAATTAGCTGATCCTGTTTATCCAGAACAAGCTATCCTTGAAATCTTAGATGATATAGAAAAAGCCGCTGATTCAGCCTCATTCCAAATAAGTGATAAATTAACCGATCACCTTGTTTCTTGCGGTGAGCTAATGTCTACTCACCTATTTACTCAATTGTTAATTGAGCGAGGCAATTCAGCCGTTCGTTTTGATATAAGAACCGTTCTTCGTACTGACTCAACATTTGGTAAAGGCGAACCTCAATTAGACTATATTTCTCATCTAGCTCAAGAAAAACTAGCTCCTTTATGCCAAAAACACATCGTCGTTACTCAAGGATTTATTGGTGCGGATTGTGACGGAAATACAACAACATTAGGCAGAGGCGGTAGTGATTATAGTGCAGCCTTGATCGCAGAATCAGTAAGAGCTTGCGGTTTAGAAATTTGGACTGATGTCCCTGGCATTTATACGACAGATCCTCGCATCGCTCCCAAAGCTTCCCCTATTCCAGAAATCAGCTTTAGTGAAGCATCAGAAATGGCAAACTATGGTGCGAAAATTCTACATCCTTCAACTTTACTTCCTGCATTGCGTCATCAAATCCCAGTGTTTGTTGGCTCATCTAAAGAGCCAGAAAAAGGCGGTACATGGATCAAACAAAAGGTAAATAGCTCTCCATTATTTCGAGCATTAACATTACGTTGCAATCAAACCATGGTGACGTTACATAGCCCAAGTATGTTCCATGCTTATGGATTTTTAGCTGAAGTATTTAAAATTTTAGCTAAATACCAAATATCGGTAGATTTAATTACCACATCAGAAGTCAGTGTTGCATTAACTTTAGATCAAACGAACACTAACGGTAAAGCTCCTGAACTACCGTTAGAGGCACAAAGAGAGCTCGAAGAACTTTGCACTGTAGAAGTTGAAAATAATCTATGCTTAGTCGCTTTAATTGGTAATAAGATGAGTAACTCTAAAGGCTCTGCAAAGCAAGTTTTTGGTACATTAGAAGAATTTAATTTACGTATGATTTGTTACGGTGCTAGCCCGCATAATTTATGCTTTTTATTAAGTGACGCTGAAGCAAAAAAAGCAGTTGAAGTACTTCATAAAGAACTCTTCGAATAAATATTAACGTAATAAAAATGCCCATTAACATTCGCTAACGGGCATTTATTTTAAGTCATAATTAAGGTTTAATTTAAGTTAGGTCCTAACCATTTCTCTGCTTCTAACATATCCCAGCCTTTTCGTTCAGCGTAACTTTCAGCTTGATCTTTCTGTATTTGTGCAATAGCAAAATAACGAGAATCAGGATGAGAAAAATACATTCCAGATACTGAAGCGCCAGGCCACATTGCATAGCTCGATGTTAATGACATGCCAATTGATTCTTCAATCTTCATTAATTCCCAAAGAGCCCCTTTTTCAGTATGTTCAGGACATGCAGGATATCCAGGAGCAGGCCTAATGCCTTGGTATTTTTCTCGGATCAACTCATCATTAGACAGGTTTTCGTCCGTAGCATAACCCCAAATTTCTTTACGTACTTTTTCATGTAAATATTCAGCAAAACCTTCCGCTAAACGATCAGCAATAGCTTGGATCATAATTGCGTTATAATCATCACCATTCGCTTTATATGCATCCGCTAAATCACGTTCACCGATTCCACCAGTAACCGCAAAACCACCAATCCAATCTTTCTTACCACTTTCTTTTGGTGCTATATAATCAGATAGGCAGTAATTAAACCCTTTTGGTTTTGCCGTTTGTTGACGCAAATTATGCAGTACTTTTACGACTGTTGTTCGAGATTCATCGCTATACACTTCGATATCATCACCAATACTTGCCGCAGGAAATAATGCACACATACCACGGGCTTTTAATAACCCTTCAGTGTCTACACGGTCTAAAAGATCATTAGCGTCTTTATATAAGCGTTTCGCTTCTTCGCCAACTTCATCATGCTCTAAAATCGCAGGGTATTTCCCCATTAAAGACCAAGTCATAAAGAATGGTGTCCAATCGATATATTTACGTAATGTTGCTATATCAACATCATCTACAATATGTACGCCTGGTTTCATTGGCGTTGGTGGAGTATAACTAACCCAATCAATATCAACTTTATTAGCTCGTGCCCTTTCTAATGTAATAGGTTTTGTACGTGGTGTTTTTCTATTATGCTGATCTCGCACTCGGTCATAATCTAAATCTAACTTTTCAATAAATGCAGGTTTTAATTCATTAGAAAGAAGTGATGTACATACGCCTACGGCACGTGAGGCATTATTCACATAAACAACCGGCTGTGAGTAATTTTGTTCTATTTTAACGGCAGTGTGCGCTTTCGATGTCGTTGCCCCACCGATCAAAAGAGGCACCGTAAATCCTTGTCGTTCCATCTCTTTAGCAACATGCACCATCTCATCAAGAGAAGGGGTGATCAAACCAGATAAACCAATAATATCGACGTTTTCTTCTTTAGCTACTTTAAGAATTTTTTCACATGACACCATGACACCAAGGTCAATAATTTCATAATTATTACATTGAAGTACGACACCTACGATATTCTTTCCAATATCATGAACGTCACCTTTAACTGTCGCTAATAAGATTTTCCCATTTGTAGAACCTACGTCTTTTGTTGCATTTATAAAGGGTTCTAAATGAGCAACCGCTTGCTTCATTACACGAGCTGATTTTACTACTTGTGGAAGGAACATCTTTCCTTCACCAAACAAATCACCAACCACGTTCATCCCATCCATTAATGGACCTTCAATCACATGAATTGGGCGTTCAGAATTAACACGAGCTTCTTCTGTATCATCGACAATAAAGTCAGTAATACCTTTAACTAAAGAATGCTCTAAACGCTTTTCTACTGGCCAAGTACGCCATTCTAGTGCTGATTTATCGTCAACTTTACCCACCGCTTTTTCTAAATAAGCAGTAGCAATATCCAGCAAACGTTCTGTGGAATCATCTCTGCGATTTAAGACTACATCTTCAACCGCCTCACGTAATTCTTCAGGTACGTTATCGTAAATTTCCAGCTGACCAGCATTTACTATTCCCATATCCATACCATGTTTAAAACAGTGGTATAAAAATACAGCGTGAATTGCCTCTCTAACGTAATTATTTCCACGGAATGAGAATGACACATTAGAAACACCACCTGAGATCATCGCATGAGGTAATGTTCTTTTAATATCGGCAACGGCTTCAATGAAATCGACAGCATAATTGTTGTGCTCATCAATACCAGTCGCAATAGCAAAGATATTTGGATCAAAAATGATATCTTCAGGTGGGAAACCAACTTCATTAACTAAAATATTATAAGCGTTGGTGCATATCTCGATCTTTCGTTCACGAGTATCCGCTTGCCCTTTCTCATCAAAGGCCATCACAATAACTGCCGCACCGTAACGACGAACCAACTTAGCTTGTTCTACAAATTTTTCTTTACCTTCTTTCAGTGAAATAGAGTTAACGATACCTTTACCCTGAATACACTTTAAGCCAGCCTCGATAACTTCCCATTTAGAGGAATCGACCATCACTGGAACTTTCGATATTTCAGGCTCAGATGCACATAGATTAAGGAAGCGAACCATACAGGCTTCTGATTCCAACATTCCTTCATCCATATTTATATCGATAATTTGTGCGCCATTTTCCACTTGTTCACGGGCAACACTTAACGCTTCATCGTATAACTCTTCTTTAATCAAACGTTTAAAACGAGCAGAACCCGTTACGTTAGTTCTTTCTCCAACATTTACAAACAAAGACTCTTTAGAAATAGTTAGAGGCTCTAAACCAGACAAACGACAAGCAACTGGAATATCAGGTAAAACGCGAGGCTTCACACCTTCAACTGCTGCTGCCATTTGACGAATATGTTCTGGCGTTGTACCACAACAACCCCCGATTAAATTTAAGAAGCCGCTTCGAGCCCATTCAGCTACGTGCTCTGCCATCTCTTCAGGAGAAAGATCATATTCACCAAACGCATTAGGTAAGCCTGCATTTGGGTGAGCAGAAACACTGCATTCAGAAATTCGAGATAATTCTCCAACATATTCACGCAACTCGTCAGGGCCTAAAGCACAATTAAGACCAAATGAGATTGGTTTTACATGGCGAAGTGCATTATAGAAAGCTTCTGTAGTTTGACCTGATAATGTACGGCCAGAGGCGTCCGTAATTGTTCCCGAAATCATAACGGGTAATGTAATACCCATTTCTTCAAAAACAGATTCAACAGCAAATGAACAGGCCTTCGCATTCAAGGTATCAAAAATAGTTTCGATAAGAATTAAATCAGATCCACCTTTAATAAGAGCGCGAGTAGATTCAGAATATGCTTTAACTAATCCATCAAATGTGACATTACGAAAACCCGGGTCATTAACATCAGGTGAAAGCGTACAGGTTCTATTTGTTGGTCCTAGAACACCCGCAACATAACGGGGTTTATGAGGTGTTTTGAGAGTCCATTCATCGGCTGCTTTTCTAGCTAATTTTGCAGCTTCAAAGTTAATTTCTGCACTTAGGCTTTCCATATCATAGTCAGCCATTGCAATCGTCGTTGCATTGAAAGTGTTTGTTTCAAGAATATCGGCCCCTGCTTCTAAATAGGCCAAATGAATATCACGAATTACACTAGGGTTTGACAAGACTAATAGATCATTATTTCCTTTTAGATCACAATGCCAATCAATGAATCTTTCTCCACGGTAATCATTTTCTTCAAATTTATATTCTTGAATCATGGTACCCATACCACCATCAATCAATAAAATTCGTTCTAAAAGCTGTTTTTCGATTTGATTTTTTATCATGCTTCCTGCCACGGTACTGCCTCATCCATAAACTTTCTTTTTACAATCCTATCACACATCGAATAGAAATCTAGACGTCTAAAATGGATTTATTTTAACAAAATAGAAATAATATTTGATATTTATCAAATTACGCGGAAAATGATATAAGTCATAGTTTGTTACATAAAATACATAATTAGAGGTTTAGTAATGTCCGTCTACAATACGCTCTGTTTTCTTGCTGCTGGAGCAATGTTAATTGCATTCTTCAATAGTAAAATAGGAAAAATGCAAACCACGATTGCCATTACCGCAGGATCAATAATGTTATCTCTTGCGATAATAATTGCGGGCCACAATGGCTGGTTCCACTTAAGAGAAATAGCAACTGAAACATTAACTGAAATAAATTTTGAAGATTTCTTGTTAAAAGGAATATTAGGCTTCTTGCTGTTTGCCGGTGGTTTAGGGATTAAACTCCCACATATGAAAGATCAAAAATGGGAAATAACTGTGTTAGCTCTCGGGGCTACATTATTCTCAACTTTCTTTATAGGTTTTGCTCTGTGGTTTATTTGCGGATTCATAGGTATTAATTTTGACCTTATCTATTGTTTGTTATTTGGCGCTCTTATATCACCAACAGATCCAATAGCTGTTTTAGCTATTGTAAAAAAAATGAATGCTCCACAACGTATTTCAACCCAAATCGAAGGAGAGTCTCTTTTTAATGACGGCTTCGGATTAGTTATATTCGTAACTTTATTTACAATTGCTTTCGGTAATGAAACTCCTACGGTAGGGAGTGTTACTTCGTTATTTTTCCAAGAAGCTATTGGTGGCATAATTTATGGTTTTGTTTTAGGTCTAGTATTCCATTACCTAATAAGCTCCACGAACGACCATTCGATGGAATTATTATTAACCATTGGTATTCCGACTGCTGGCTACGCTTTAGCTGATGTGATACATGTATCAGGCCCATTATCAATGGTTGTTGCCGGGATAATGATCGGAAACTGGACTCGTTTCATTGGTTTTTCAAAAGAAAGTGAAGAACACTTAGACCATTTTTGGGAATTAGTAGACGAATTTTTAAATGGCGTTTTATTCTTATTAATAGGTATGTCTATGCTGTTATTCAAATTCCACCAAGAAGATTGGATTTTAATGGCTATATCTATACCGTTAGTATTAACTAGCCGATATTTAAGTGTTTATGTTTCTTATATCGGATTTAAGAGATTTAGAACTTACAATCCATTATCCGTTAAGATCTTAACTTGGGGAGGTTTACGTGGTGGTTTAGCCTTAGCGATGGCACTTGCTATTCCATCTGGAATTATGGTTATTCCCGACAAAAACATTGATGTAAGAGAGATTATTCTTGTAATGACTTACTCTGTCGTTGTTTTCTCTATTCTAGTTCAAGGGTCAACTATTACTAACATGATCGAAAAAGCAAAATTATTAGAAAAAAATAAATAATAACATTCGAAGCATAGGCTATCCTATGCTTCGAAATTTATGACACATCCTACGATATGCATATCAAAAAACAATTCAAACACCTTCTTTTAATACATTTAACAATAGATATCACACTCAATACTAGTCTATTCTCAAGGACTTAATATGAGGATTGAACTATATCCACGATATTAAAATTCAGTTAACAACCGATTTAAACTATAGATAATAGTCTTAATTAAGGTTGTATCTGGAAAGATAAAACCGACTAGATAAATATTAAGGTTTCTCTTAGTAAAAATACTTATATATTAAAAATAAAAGATCATATTAACCTCTAATGCCGATCATTTAAGGTAAATATAATCGGTTGACTGACCCTTCTGAGCGGTCAAAATCCAAGTGAATTTAATGCACTTGGATTTTTTTATGGATGTATCTCAAGCTCTAAACGTGATTAATAACTGGAAGCCTAATAACATTGAAACCTTAAGTAATTTACTCCCTATCGAACTTATCGATGAAGCTTATTCTCTTAAGGAAACTGTTACGATGAGAAAGCGTAAGCTTTCTCTTGAATCAATGGTGTGGCTATCTATAACAACAAATCAATGAAAGACCTCGTTAATCAACTCGATATTGTTGATAGAACAGGTAAAGCCTATGTTGCTCCAAGTGCTCTTATTCAGCGTAGAAAAACACTTGGCGAAGCAGTCATGAAATCCGTCTTTGAGCGAATGACGACTTAAGAGTGCCAATCTCTCTCAATGGAATGAACTCACCTTATTAGCTATTGATGGTATCGTATGGAGAACTCCTGATAACCAGAAAAATGAAGAGGCTTTCTCTCGTCAAATAAGGAACACAATATCCACAGGTAAGAATGGTTTGCCAAATGGAACTAAGCAGTCATCTTATTACAGCAAGCGCTTTCGATAATTACAATACAAATGAAATGATATTGGCAGAGAAATTAATAGACAGTAATCCCGACCATAGCGTAACCATGTTAATTAAGGGGTTCTATTCACTAGGATTACTACATAAATGGCAGACGACAGGCTCGGAGTGCCACTAACTTATTCCCCTGAAAAAGAATACTCAATATGAAATAATTCGATCGTTAGGTCGTAATGACAAACTTGTTCTTCTTCGAAGTAACCCAAGAGCAAGAAAACTGTTTTCTGATTTACCAAAAACGATGACAGCTCGTCTTGTAACTCTAAAAATTAAAGGTAAAGATTATCAAGTTCTGACTTCAATGACTGACCTATTACGTTACCCATTGAAAGATATAGTCGGTCTTTATGAGCATCGCTGGGAAATAGAATTGGGTTATCGAGAGATACATGTTAGGAAATCGCTTAACACTACGAAGCCGTCTACCTGAATTAGTGAAACAAGAACTTGGGGTATCTTGTTGACTTATAATTTAATTAGGTGCCAAATGGTAGAGCTTTGTTTTAATTTAAAAGGAAATTATCTACCTTATCAGTTAAGTTTTAATGGGACACTTGCTAATGTATCTGCGTTATTGTTGGTTTACCATACTCAACGCCAGGAGCAATTCCTCAACAATTAAAAGGCTTCATCTAATGGCTGGAAGCTTAATACTTGAGAGGCAGAGGGAAAGAACATTCCCTCGAATGGTCAAGCCAAGACAACAACGATATGCTAGAAATAAGAATGCCGCTCACCCTTAAGTGAACGGCATTACATATTAACCTCTGTTTTTATTTAAATAAGTCAAACCATGTCAACAAATCAAGAACTAATCTATAGATTGAATACATCAATAATATTAAACCGTCTTATTATAGACGTAAAAAAGCCCTAATC